>JABBOX010000127.1 GCA_012927555.1 Phycicoccus sp. | reverse complement strand
TGGGCACCATCGCGCAGCGTGGTGTCGTAAACCTGCAGCTCAGTCATCGTCAGCCCTGTCTCGCGGAACGAAAAAGAAGCGTGGCACGCCCGTCCACCATCTGGCTACCCGTCTCGCACTGTGGTCACGAGACGGCGTTCACGCGACGGTGGTCACGCGACTGTGGGCGCCGGGGGCGTGCAGGCACGGACCAGCGCATCGAACAGTCGGGTGTCGTCAGCAGCTTCGGGATGCCACTGCACCGCCAGCCGAAAACGCGAGGCCCGATGCTCCATCGCCTCAAGCGTGCCGTCCTGCGCCCAGGCCGCAGGGACATAACCAGGGTGAGTGGCAACCGACTGGTGGTGGTAGCTCGGGATGACGACCTCTTGCCCCAGCAGCGCGCTCACCGTGGTGCCCTCAACGGTGCGCACCGAATGGGAGCCGTAGACCCCCGGGTCGGGTGAGTGCTCCTCGTGCCCAACCACGTCGGGGAGATGCTGGTGCAGCGTCCCGCCCGCAGCCACAGCCATGACCTGCATGCCACGGCAGATACCCAGCACCGGAGTGTCCAGCTGTCGCGTGACCTCGGCCAACGCCAGCTCGAAGGCATCTCGATCGGGTCGTGCCTCCTGCACGCCCGGGTGGGGGTGCGCTGCATAGCGCGCTGGTTCGACGTCGGCGCCGCCGGCGAGGATCAGACCATCCAGTCGCGAGACGACTTCTCGGGCCATCTCGGCGTCAGCGTCAATGCGCGGCGGGATCAACACTGCGATCCCGCCGGCGCGCTCGACCTTGGTCACGTAGGCATAGGGCAGCAGCGCGTGAGGCATGCTCTCCCACACGCCGCGGACGGCCTCCTCGACGTAACACGTGATGCCGATGATGGGTCGAGAGCTGTTGGCGCCCATGGCTTCTGGCGATCCCTGAATCACAGGTCCGTGAATCACAGGTCCGTGAATCACAATGGAGTGACGTAGGCGCCGGCGATCCCGCCGTCAACCATGAACTGCGCCGCCGTGATGAAGCTCGACTCGTCGCTGGCGAGAAACAGCACTGCGCTGGCGATCTCATCGGGCTCGGCAAACCGGCCGACGGGGATGTGGACGAGGCGGCGCGCCGCCCGCTCAGGATCACTGGCGAACAGCTCTTGGAGCAGCGGGGTGTTGACCGGGCCCGGGCACAGCGCATTGACACGCACGCCCTCGCGGGCGAACTGCACGCCGAGCTCACGGGACATCGAGAGCACCCCACCCTTGCTGGCTGTGTAGGAGATCTGCGATGTCGCAGCACCCAGGACCGCCACGAAGGACGCGGTATTGATGATCGAGCCCTTCTTCTGCTCAAGCATGTAGGGCAGGACCGCCTTGCAGCAGAGGTAGACGCTGGTCAGGTTGACCTCCTGCACCCTGCGCCAGGCGGCGAGATCGGTGGTGAGGATCGAGTCGTCCTCCGGCGGTGAGATACCCGCATTGTTGAAGGCGATGTCGATGCTGCCGTACGTGTCCTTTGCGGTGCGGAAGAGGGCCTCTACCTGCTCGGGGTTGGTGACGTCACAGTGGACGAACGCGCCGTCGACCTCCGCAGCGATCCGCGAGCCGTTGGCGTCGTCGACATCGCCGATCACCACCTTGGCGCCCTCCGCTGCGAAGCGTCGGACCGTAGCCAGCCCGATACCGCTGCAGCCTCCTGTGACGACCGCGACCTTGCCTTCGATCCTGCCTGCCATGAGTGTGCCTGCCTTCCCTTTACGGATGCGGTCCTGTCGGGTGGTGCTGTTCAGCGGGTTCTCATCAACTCGGTTCTCATCAGCTGGTGGAGATGAAGACGTTCTTGACGTCCGTGAACGCGTCGAGCGCGTCGGGCCCGAGCTCGCGACCGATGCCGGACTGTTTGAAACCACCGAACGGTGTCGAGTACCGAACGCTGCTGTGGGAGTTCACCGAGAGATTGCCTGCCTGGATGCCGCGCGAGACGCGCAGCGCGCGCCCCACGTCTCGGGTCCAGATCGATCCGGACAGACCGTAGTCCGAGTCGTTTGCCTTGGCGATCGCGTCGGCCTCGTCCTCAAAGGGCAGCACAGCCACGACGGGGCCGAAGACCTCTTCGCGCCAGACTCGCTCTGAGGTGCCGCGCGCAAGGACCACGGTGGCGGGGTACCAGAAACCAGCTCCTGCGGGCGCCGCGCCGAGGAAGGCGACATCCACTGGCTCCGTAGAGTTCTCGACATAGGAGCGCACAGCCTCTCGCTGACCCGGACTGATGAGGGGCCCCATCTGCGTGACGTCCTGTGTCGGATCACCCACCACGACACTCTTCACGGCCTGTTCAAACAGTTCCATGAAGCGATCAAAGACGTTGCGCTGTACCAGAATTCGACTTCGAGCACAGCAGTCCTGACCTGCATTGTCGAGGAAGGACATGGGAGCTGCCGCAGCCGCAGCCTCGATATCAGCATCGTCGAAGATGACGTTGGCGCTCTTGCCGCCCAGCTCCAGCGTGATCCGTTTGACCTGGTCGGCCGCCCCCCGCATGATCCGCTGGCCCACCGCCGTCGATCCTGTGAAGCAGATCTTGCGGACCGCAGGGTGCGTCACGAACCGCTCACCGACCACCGACCCCTTCCCCGCAATGACTGTGAATACGCTTTCGGGGATGCCAGCCTCCACGGCGAGCTCACCCAGCCGGATCGCCGTCAGCGGGGTCAGCTCGGCAGGTTTGAGGACCACCGTGTTGCCTGCAGCCAGCGCAGGCGCGAAGCCCCAACCGGCGATCGGCATCGGGAAGTTCCACGGCACGATGATGCCAACCGTCCCGAGCGGCTCCTTGAACGTGACATCCAGTCCTCCAGCGACCGGAATCTGCCTGCCGAACAAGCGTTCCGGCGCTGCGGAGTAGTAGTTGAGGACGTCGCGGACGTTCCCGGCCTCCCAACGGGCATTGCCGATCGTGTGTCCGGAGTTGCTGACCTCGAGCTGGGCCAGCTCCTCCAGATGAGCGTCGACGACCTCGCTGAACCGACGCAGGAGCCGCCCACGATCGGCAGGCGCCACCGCGCGCCACGCAGGACCTGCGGCCTCAGCGCGGTCGATCGCCTCATCGGTCCGCTCAAGGTCGGGCTGCTCGATCCTGCGGACCAGCGCCTCGGTCGCCGGGTTGATGACGTCGTGCTCACCGGTCTGCGCCGGGTTCCTCTGGTCGCTCACAGCCGCTCAAATCCTCTGACTCGTTCCCAGTCGGTGACCGCTGTGTTGAACGCCAGCAGCTCGACGTCTGCTGCATGGACGTAGTGCTCCACCACATCCTTGCCAAAAACTTGTTCCGCCACAGCCGATGCGGCGAAGAGGTCCCGGGCCTCCAGCAGGGTGGAGGGGACGTGTGGCTTGTCGGAGACGTAGGCATTGCCCTCGAAAGCAGGCTCAAGCGGCAGTTGCGCCTCGATGCCGTGCAGGCCACCTGCGAGCATCGCCGCGACAGCCATGTACGGGTTGACGTCACCGCCCGGCAGCCGGTTCTCGACGCGGAGCCCGGCGCCGTGACCGACCACACGCAAGGCACAGGTGCGGTTGTCCCTGCCCCATGCGACCGCTGTCGGGGCGAAGGAACCGGGGGCGAAGCGTTTGTAGGAGTTGATGTTTGGCGCATACAGCAAGGTGAACTCGCGCATCGTGGCCAGGATGCCAGCGAGGAAGTGATCGAACATCTGGCTCTGGCCGCCGCTCTTGCTCTCGTCGGCGAAGACCATGGTGCCGTCCTGGCCACGGAGCGAGAGGTGGATGTGGCAAGAGTTGCCCTCGCGCTGGTCGTACTTGGCCATGAACGTCAGCGACTGGCCATGGGCTGCCGCCATCTCCTTGGCTGCGTTCTTGTAGACGCTGTGGTTGTCGCAGGTTCGGACGACCTCGTCATACAGGAACGCGATCTCATGCTGGCCCAGGTTGCACTCCCCCTTGGCGTTCTCGACCACAACGCCGGCGGCGTACATCTCGTTGCGAATATCGCGCAGCAACGGCTCGACCCGTGTTCCGCCCAGGATCGAGTAGTCGACGTTGTAGCGATTGGCGCCCGTGAGCCCCTGGTAGCGCCCGTCCCAGGCGGCGTCGTAGGAGTCCTCGAACACGATGAACTCGAGCTCGGTCCCGGCGATGGCGACACAACCAAGATCGGCTGCGGCCGCAGCCTGGGACTTGAGCACGGAGCGCGGCGATGGGCGCACATGACCGCTGCCGTCCATCCAGAGCAGGTCGCACTGCACAGTGGCGGAGTGGGGCTGGCCCGGGGTCCGGCGCAGCGTCGACATATCCAGCTCGAACAACATGTCACCGTAGCCACGTTCCCAGGAGCTGATGGCGTAGCCGTCGACCGTGTTCATCTCGACATCGACGGCCAGCAGGTAGTTGCATCCCTCCACGCCATGACCAAGCACATGGTCCAGGAAGAACTGCCCATGGTTGCGTTTGCCCTGCAGACGTCCCTGCATGTCGGTGATCGCGGTGATGACCGTGTCGATGGCCCCCGACTCGATCTCGGCTCGCAGCTGCTCAATGGTCAGTGTCGGTGGGGAAGTCATCCATCTCTCCTCGCGTTGAAACTCGTCGTCCTTCTTCGTTCGGGTCCGCTAGCCAAGAAGGCCCCGAAGCAACGCTGAGGTCGCATCGCAGTGTTCCTCCATGTACGCCCGGGCACCATCTTCGTCCCCGGCCAGCACTGCCGCCACGATGGCCTTGTGCTGGGCGTTCGAGTGACTGATGTTGGCCGGCAGCACCGGGATCGCGGCCAGCAGCTCCTGGAGCGCCGACTGCGCACGGGTGACTGCCTCGATGAGCATGGGTGATCCGGACAACGTCGCGATGGCCAGATGCAGCCTGGAGTCAGCAACCCGATGCACGGCGTTGTCCGGCGCCGAGCGGACCTCCAGCTCGGATGCCGTGAGCCACGCACGCTGGTCCGCCGACAACGACCTTCCCGCGGCCAGGTAGGCGGCGCCTGGCTCGACGACCCGTCTGAAGTCCAAGGCATCGATCAGCGACGCACCGTGGCGCACTCCCGCCCGGTTCTGACCTATCTGATCCTCACCCTGGTAGACCACCACGGTGCCACCTCCTCGGCCGCGCCGCGTGGTGACCAGGCCCGAGTCCCGAAGTGCCGCAATGGCTTCGCGCAGTGTCATCCGGCTGACGCCGAGGCGCGCGGCAAGCTCCCGCTCAGGAGGCAGCTGCTCGCCATACGCGAACACACCCAGACGCACCGCAGTTGCCAACTGCTCCACCGTGGACTCGAATGCGTTGCCTCCCCTCAGCGGCCGCAGGACCGCGTCGGGGAGCCGGCTCACCGAGCTCACAGCTTCTGCCGCCGTCAAAGGTTGAAGATCTCTTCAACGGGCTTGGTGTCATGGCCCGCCGGAACGTCCTTCATGAAGTGCTGGCGCCCGCCGATGAACCAGGACACCGTGGCGAAGACCAGGACCACCAGAACCGCGATCGGCGCGTAGTTGAAGTTGTTCACGGTGATGGGGTTGGCCGTCGGGAGCATGAAGAGGATCACGATGAACGCCACCCACGCGATGGCGATCCAGCCGATCACCGCGCTGTACTTGCCCAAGTTCCACTCCCCCGTCTGAAAGTCCGGGTTGAGCCGGCGCAGCAGGACGGGCGTGATGTAGGCGATGTACAGCCCGATGACGGCGATGGAGGTGACCGCGAAGTATGCCGTGGTGCTCTTCAGCGCGGGGCTGGCCAGGACGAGCGAGAAGACCGTGCAGAGCCAGATGGAGTTGGTCGGCGTTCCCGTACGAGCATTGACCTTTGCCCACAGCTTCGAGCCCGGAAGCGCACCGTCGCGCGAGAACGCATAGGTCATCCGGGAGTTCGCCGTCACCGATGCCATACCGCAGAAGTACTGAGCCACACCACAGATGAAGATGAGGAAGAGCCCGACCTTGCTCCCGGCCGCGTCAACAAAGATCTGCGCCGCCGGAAGCCCTGTCGCGCTACCCAGCTCCGCGCTGTAGTTCTGGATCGCGGCGGTGACCGCCAGGAGCAGGATCCAGCCGGCAAAGATCGACACGACGACCGAGTTCACGATGCCCTTGGGGGCGTTGGTGGCTGCTCCATGGGTCTCCTCGGCCACGTGAGCGGAAGCGTCAAACCCCGTGTAGGTGTACTGCGCCATCAACAAACCGATGAGGAACACGTAGATGGGGCTGGACCAGCCGTTGTGGTTCTCGTAGTGGAAGAACGTCCATGACAGCGTCTGGTGATGGTCCGGGACGAACGCGAGGACCGCGACGATGACAGCGACCCCGACGAGGTGCCACCAGGCGCTGATATCGGAGAGAAGCCGGACCAGGTTGACGCCAAAAGTGTTGAGCAGTCCGTGGGACAGCAGGACGACGGTGTAGACCACGAACGTGTGGACCGCGGTCACCTCGACGCCCCAGGCCAGGTTGGCAAAGGCAATCCAGGTCAGCGCCGCGCCGAAGTCGATCGCCGCGGTCACTGCGACCTCACCGAGGAAGTTGAACCATCCGACATACCAAGCCCAGACCGCTTTGTTCTTGCGCGCCAGCCGACCGGTCCAGAAGTACAGGCCGCCGGCGGTCGGGTAGACCGAGCAGATCTCGCCCATCGCCAGCGCGACACAGAGGACGAAGAGCCCGACCAGTGGCCAGCCGATCGCGATCGCGATCGGGCCACCCGAGCTCATGGCGATGCCAAAGCTCGTGATGCATCCGGCGAGGACGGAGATGATCGAGAACGAGACGGCGAAGTTGGAGAACCCGCTCATTCCGCGGTGCAGCTCCTGCTTGTAGCCAAGCTCGGCCAGCCGGACCGCATCCTGGTCGAGCGCCGAGACAACCGGGGGAACGCTCATGCTTCACCTCATCTACGTCGATCGGCAGACCATAGGTCGCCGAGAATTGTGGTGAGGTGATTAAAGTCACACAGAAGGCCTCTCGTCAATGGTCTGTTCACAGACCATTGAGTTTTCTGCGGCGAAGCCTCTCTTCGGCGAGACCCTAGACGAGGCGGGTGAGCCAACCTCGCGTGTCGGCAGTGCGTCCGTACTGCAGGTCGAGCAGCGTGTGACGGATCGAGCCGGTCACCGGCCCCACGCCACCGTCGTTGTCGTGATCGCCGATCATGACCTCGCCGCCCTGCCATGCCAGTCGCCCGACCGGTGTCACGACAGCCGCGGTGCCGCAGGCGAACACCTCGGTGATCTCGCCGCTGGCCGCGCCATCACGCCACTCGTCAATGGAGATGCGGCGTTCCTCCACCTTGAGGCCGAGGTCGGCGGCCAGCTCGATGATCGAGGCGCGCGTCACGCCCTCAAGGATCGTGCCGGTCAGCTCGGGAGTCACGACGGTGCCGTCGCCGTGGACGAAGAAGAGGTTCATCCCGCCGAGCTCCTCGACCCACCGGTGCTCGACCGCGTCCAGGAACGCGACCTGGTCGCAGCCATTGGCCCTGGCCTGGACCTGTGCGGCCAGGCTGGCGGCGTAGTTGCCCCCGCACTTGGCCGCGCCGGTGCCGCCCGGGGCTGCACGCGTGTAGTCAGCGGACAACCAGATCGACACCGGTTTCAGGCCCCCGGCGAAGTAGGGACCCGCGGGCGAGGCGATGACGCAGTACGTCACCTCCGCCGCCGGACGGACTCCCAAGAATGCCTCTGACGCGAACATGAACGGGCGCAGATAGAGGCTCGTCTCCTCGGCGTCACCCGAGGGAACCCACTTCTCGTCGGTCGAAACCAGCGCTCTGAGCGACTCGATGAAATCAGCCACCGAAAGCTCCGGGAGAGCCAACCGCCTTGCGCTGCGCGCGAATCGGGCCGCGTTGATCTCCGGGCGGAAGGTCCAGACCGAGTTGTCAGGGTGCCGGTAGGCCTTCATCCCCTCGAAGATCTCCTGGCCGTAGTGCAGCACCGCCGCAGAAGGGTCGAGTGACAACGGCCCCCGGGCTGTCACCTTCGCGTCATGCCAACCCTCGTCGGTAGTCCAGGTCGCCAGAACCATGTGGTCGGTGAACGTCTTGCCGAACCCCGGGTCGACAAGGGCGGCCTCGCGCAGATCGTCCGGCAGTGCGTCGGAACGCGGCTCGACGGTGAACGAGAGTGCTGCCGGTGACATGGGTCCTCCAAGGACATACGCGTGTATCTGCCCCAGCAGGCTACCGGGACGCGCCTCGCCGCCCTCAGCGACGGTCGGCTGTCGTCGCGCTCAGCCTCTCGATCACTCTCAGCCTCCCGGTCACTCTCAGCCTCCCGGTCAGCTGACCAGACCGGCGATGGCGTCACCGATCTGCGAGGTCGAACGGGTCACGCTCCCCCGCGTGCTCAGGTCCGAGGCCACGGCCCGCTCGACCCTGCGCGCGTCGTCCACGCGCCCGACATGATCCAGGAGCATCGAGATGGACAGGATCGCGGCGGTCGGGTCGGCCTTGCCCTGACCTGCGATATCGGGCGCCGAACCGTGAACCGGCTCGAACATGCTGGGAGATGTGCGCTCAGGGTTGATGTTGCCGCTCGCAGCCAGACCGATGCCACCGGCGATGGCCGCGGCGATGTCGGTCACGATGTCGCCGAAGAGGTTGTCCGTCACGATCACGTCGAAACGACCCGGGTCGGTGACCATGAAGATCGTGGCCGCGTCCACGTGCTGGTAGGCCGTTGACACATCAGGGAACTCGGCGCCCACCTCATCGACCGTCCGGCGCCACAGGTCACCCGCGTTCACCAGGACGTTGTGCTTGTGAACGAGAGTCAGATGTTTGCGTTGCCGAGCCTGAGCGCGGGCGAAAGCGTCGCGAACGACGCGCTCCACGCCATACCGGGTGTTGATGCTGACCTCGGTGGCGATCTCTGCCGGCGAGCCAACCCGCAGCGCACCACCGTTGCCCACGTACGGGCCCTCCGCCCCCCCCCGGACGACGACGAAGTCGATACCGTTCGGAGCCACGCGTTCGACCGCCAGCGGGCTCTGCACCCCCGGGTAGAGCCGGACAGGGCGCAGGTTGACGTACTGGTCGAGAGCGAAGCGAAGCCCCAGCAGCAGTCCGCGTTCCAACACGCCACTCGGAACGCCCGGGTCACCGACAGCGCCGAGCAGGATCGCGTCGTGTCCGCGTATCTCGGTCAGAACCGAGTCAGGCAGCGTCTCGCCGGTGGCAAGCCAGCGGCAGGCCCCCAGGTCGTACTCGGTGGTGTTGACGGTGAGGCCGCTGACCTTGCGGCCGTTGCTCGGAGCGGCCGAGGTGATCGCGGAAAGGACCTTGAGCCCCTCGGCCACGACCTCGGGGCCAATGCCATCGCCCCCGATGACCGCAATGTCCAGCGACTCCCGTGCGTGCGACTCCTCCGCGTGCGCATCAACCATGCTGCTCAGCGTAGGAGCGGTCTTGCATTCTGGAACTTTCGTCTCACATGACGAACGGCGCCGGGATGACTCCCAACACCGCTCGTCGTCAGCCGCCGTGACTCACTCGTCCGAATGACCCTGGTCCCGAAGGTCCATGGACTCCTGCAACGCGCGGCGGACAACCTGTTCTTCTTCGCTCATGTCAATCACGTCCTTTTGCCCAGAAGGGCTGTCGCACAGAGGTATTGGGATGGCTCGGCGACAATTGGTGCATGCCGACAAGCCCCGTCAGCAGGGGTGCGGGGTCTCCGCGACGAGGTGCTGACTCAGAAGATATTACGACGGCGGGCAAAGGTGATCGGCCGCCACTGCGTGCTTCAGAGATTACGTCTGCGTCGAGCAGTTTGGGACGGAGATCTCACAGAATGAGACTCGCCAACCCCGTGATATCAGTCACCCCGATCGGCTCAGCCGTCGAGGTCGACGACCCTGACAGTGGTCGCGTCGATCTCCTGCGAGAGCTCGCCCAGCACCTCCGGCGGGATCTGCGAGTCAACGGTGAGCACCACGAGGGCATGGCCGCCGGCCGCGTCACGCGCCACCTGCATACCCCCGATGTTGATCCCAGCCTCGCCGAGCACGCGTCCGAGGCTGCCCACCACGCCCGGGCGGTCGGCATACGTGTAGAAGACCATGTGCTCGGAGATGGGAACCTCGAGGTCGAACTGGTTCACGCCGACAACCTTCTCGATCATTCGCGGACCGGTGAGCGTGCCGGCGACGCTGATCACAGTGCCGTCCGCCAGGGTCCCGCGCAGGGTGGTGACGTTACGGAAGTCCGGGCTGTTCGGATCGGTCAGGAGGCGCACCTCGCACCCGCGCTCCTGAGCCAGCAACGGGGCATTCACGTAGGACACCGTCTGCTCGACGACGCCCTGGAAAAGGCCCTTGAGAGCTGCCAGCTTCCAGACACTGACGTCGTGCTGGGTGATCTCGCCCCTGACGTCGATATCGAGCTGCGCAGGCACAGACCCGGCAAGCGCCGTGTAGATGCGACCGAGCTTCTCCACCAAGGCGATTCCGGGACGGACCTCTTCTGCGATGACACCGCCTGAGACGTTCACGGCGTCGGGGACCAGCTCACCCGCAAGCGCCAGCCTCACCGACTTGGCAACCGCGACGCCAGCCTTCTCCTGGGCCTCTTCGGTGGACGCACCCAGGTGGGGAGTGACGACGACCGACTCGAACTCGAACAACGGAGAGTCGGTGCACGGCTCCTTCGTCCACACATCGATGCCGGCGCCGGCGACCCGCCCCTCCCTGAGGGCATCGGCCAGCGCCTGCTCATCGATGATCCCGCCGCGGGCAGCATTGATGATGCGCACCGAGGGCTTGACCAGCTTGAGGGCCTCTTCGCCGATGAGGCCCAGGGTCTCCGGCGTCTTGGGCAGGTGGATGGTGATGAAGTCGCTCTCACGGAGCAGCTCGTCGAGAGGCACCAGCCTGACGCCGAGCTGTCCCGCGCGCGCCTGGGTCAGGTAGGGGTCGTAGGCGAGCAGCTTCACACCGAAGGCCGCCAGCCGCTCAGCGGTCAGCGCACCGATCCGACCGAGGCCGACGACGCCGACGGTCTTGTCGAGCAGCTCGACGCCGCCGTACTGGCTGCGCTTCCACTTGCCGGCCTTGAGCGCCTGGTTGGCCGGCGCGATGTTGCGAGCGGTCGCCAGCAGCAGGCCGATGGCCAGCTCGGCTGCAGAGGTGATGTTGGATGTCGGGGCGTTCACGACCATGACGCCGGCGACCGTTGCGGCCTTGACGTCCACATTGTCCAGACCGACCCCTGCGCGGGCGACGACCTTGAGCTTCTTGGCGACGGCGAGCGCTTCTTGGTCGATGTTGGTGGCAGAACGGATCAGCACGGCGTCGACGTCGACCAGGGCTGCCAGGAGCTCCTCGCGGTTGGCGCCATCGCACCGCCGGATCTCGAAGTCAGGCCCGAGGGCGTCGATGGTCGCAGGCGAGAGCTCCTCGGCGATGAGGACAATCGGCTTATTGCCAGTCAGGGCAACGGGTTTGGTGTCAGTCGAGGCAACGGGATTGGTCACTGGACCTGTCCTTCACAGCTGGAGGGTCGACCAGTCCGTGTGTGCGGCCGGCCGATGGGAGCAGATTCCTCGGCACCGCGTTGTGCCCGGGCATCAGTTTAGGGCTCACCAGCCCATCTGGTCGGTGTAAGCCCGCGATGTGGACCACTTCGGTCCTGCGCGGTCCCTCGTGGTCCTGCGTGGTCCCGCGTGGTCAGGCAAGGGACCGGGCCAGGTCCCCTGCGCCGCCCGGGTAGAGCGGCCATTCGTGACCCGTGTCGTCGACCGCGCGCCACTCCACGAACATCGGCACGCCGTTGTCCTGGAACCAGCCACCCGCCGGCGGGATGAGGCTCGGGTCGGCCAGCTCACCGGCATACACGAACACGATCTCGTGACCGGGCTCACCCTCGTAGACGAAGAGGTTCTCGAGAACGCCAAGCAGTCTCGGCTCGAGCAGCGTGGTCCCGAGCTCCTCACCGATCTCACGCACCACGGCGTCGACGGCCAGCTCCCCCAGCTCGACGCTGCCACCCACGAGACGGTGAAAGTCCCGCGGGTCCTTCGAAGGGTCGGTCCAGCGGATGACGGCGTGATGGGTGCGGGCCGGGTTGAGCAGGACGGCCATTGCCTTGGTACGGATGAATGACCAGTCCTCAGGGAACATTCGCCGATCGTATGCCGTATGCAGACTCCTCAAGGGCCCTCCCACCCCGTCTCCTTGCTTCCAAACCACCGAAACCACCGATCGCACGGGGCGGTTCGGTGGCTTCGGCGCAACAAGCGGAGGGGTTGGTTTGGGGGCTTCGGTCAGCGGGCGGCGGAACCCTCGACGTAGTCGGCGTCGGACGGCTTGATCCAGCTCATCAGCCCGCGCAGCTTGCGCCCCGTCTCCTCGATCGGGTGAGCAGCGCCCTTGGCGCGCAACGCGTTGAACTCCGGGGCGCCCGCATCCTGGTCGGCGATGAAGCGCTCAGCGAAGGCGCCGCTCTTGATGTCCGTGAGCACGGCCCTCATGTTGTCCTTGACCCGCTCGTCGATGACGCGCGGACCCGAGACGTAGTCGCCGTACTCTGCCGTGTCGGAGACCGACCAGCGCTGTTTGGCGATGCCACCCTCAACCATCAGGTCAACGATCAGCTTGAGCTCGTGCAGGCACTCGAAGTACGCCACCTCGGGCTGGTAGCCAGCCTCGACCAGAGTCTCGAAGCCGTACATGACCAGCTGGGACGCGCCCCCGCACAAGACCGCCTGCTCGCCGAACAGGTCCGTCTCGGTCTCCTCGGTGAAGGTCGTCCGGATGCCGCCGGCGCGCAGCCCGCCGATCGCCCGGGCATAGGACTTGGCCAGCTCCCAGGCCTTGCCGGTCTCGTCCTTCTCGACGGCGACGAGCACCGGGACACCACGGCCGTCGACGTACTCACGGCGCACGAGGTGGCCTGGTCCCTTGGGGGCCACCATGGCGACATCAACACCGGACGGGGCCTGGATGTAACCGAAGCGGATGTTGAAGCCATGGGCAAAGAACAGCGCCGCGCCCTGCTTGAGGTTCGGGGCGATCGACTCGGCATAGACGCTTCGCTGGACCTGGTCCGGGGTCAGGATCATGACGAGGTCAGATTCCTTGACCGCGTCGGCCACCGAGAGGACCGTCAGTCCCTCGTCCTGCGCCTTGGCCCTGGATTTGCTTCCCTCGGCCAGGCCGACCCGAACATCCACGCCGGAGTCACGCAGGTTCAAGGCGTGAGCGTGGCCCTGACTGCCGTAGCCGATCACGGCAACCTTGCGCCCCTGGATCACGGACAGATCTGCGTCGTCGTCATAGAACATTTCGGCCACGGTGGGCTCCTTCAGGTATGTGATGCGTTTGCCTTGAACTGCTTGGGGAATGTCTGTCGTAACTGCTGTGCTCTCAGGCCGACCGCAGCGAGCGATCGATGATCGAGCGGCCGCCGCGACCGATGGCGACCATGCCGGAGTGCACGAGCTCCTTGATACCGAACGGCTCCAGGATGCGCAGCAGCGCCTCCAGCTTGTCGCTGTCGCCGGTGGCCTCGATGGTCACCGCATCTGGTGCGACGTCAACGACCTTGGCCCGGAACAGCTGCGTGGTCTCAAGGATGTGGGAGCGGGTCTGCATGTCGGCCCGGACCTTCACCATGAGGATCGCCCGCTGGACCGAGGCGGTGCGCTCCAGCTCGACGACCTTGAGCACCTCGACCAGCTTGTTGAGCTGCTTGGTGACCTGCTCGAGCGGCAGGTCCTCGACGTCGACGACAACCGTCATGCGCGACACCTCGGGGTGCTCGGTCGGTCCGACCGCGAGGGAGTCGATGTTGAACCCCCGTCGCGAGAACAGGCCCGCGATGCGGGTCAGGACGCCTGGCTTGTTCTCCACCAGGACTGACAGCGTGTGTTTGCTCATCTGTTCCAACCCTTCAGTCTTCGCGATCCCACACGGGCGTCAAGCCGCGTGCAATCTGGATCTGGTCGTTGCTGACCCCGGACGGCACCATCGGCCACACCATCGCATCGCGGTGGACGACGAAGTCCAGCACGACAGGAACGTCGTTGACCTCCATCGCCGCCTTGATGGTCGCATCAACGTCGGCAGCCGAGTCACAGCGCAGTCCCACGCATCCGTAGGCCTCCGCCAGCTTGACGAAGTCCGGCACCCGAACCTGCTGGTGACTGGTGTGAAGGTCGGTGTTGGAGTATCGCTCGTTGTAGAACAGGGTCTGCCACTGGCGGACCATGCCCAGGCTCGAGTTGTTGATGATCGCGACCTTGATCGGGATCTTGTTGATGACGCAGGTCGCCAGCTCCTGGTTGGTCATCTGGAAGCAGCCATCGCCGTCGATGGCCCAGACGGTGCGCGCTGGCTGGGCGACCTTGGCTCCCATGGCGGCCGGCACCGCGAAGCCCATCGTGCCCAGGCCACCGGAGTTGATCCAGCTGTTCGGCCGCTCGTACCGAACGAACTGCGCGGCCCACATCTGGTGCTGGCCCACCCCTGCCACGAAGACCGACTCGGGCCCGCTGATGGCGCCGATGCGCTCGATCACGTACTGCGGCGACAGCGTCTCATCGTCATGAGGGGTGTAGCCCAGCGGGAAGGTGGCCTTCCACTGAGCGACCTGGACGCGCCAGTCCTCATAGGCGGCCGGGCGAACCGCTTCGTTCTCGCCGCTGAGTGCAGCGATGAGATCGCTGATGACCTCCTTGCAGTCGCCCACGATCGGCACGTCGGCCACGCGGTTCTTGGAGATCTCGGCCGGGTCGATGTCGGCGTGGATGACCTTGGCACCGGGAGCAAACGTCGACAGCTGACCGGTCACCCGATCGTCGAAGCGGGCGCCGAGCGTGATCAGCAGGTCGGACTTCTGCAGGGCCGTGACGGCAGCCACGCTGCCATGCATGCCCGGCATACCGAGGTGGAGCGGGTGGCTGTCGGGCACTGCGCCACGCGCCATCAAGGTGGTGACAACAGGGATCTGGGTCAGCTCGACGAACTGGGCCAGCACTTCGCTGGCGCGGGCGCGGATGACGCCCCCGCCGACATACAGCACCGGACGGCGGGCCTCCCGGATCAGGCGGGCTGCCTCCCGGATCTGCTTGCCGTGCGGCTTGGCCACGGGGCGATACCCGGGCAGGTCGAGCTTGGGCGGCCACACGAAGGTGGTCTCGGCCTGCAGCGCGTCCTTGCTGATGTCGACCAGAACAGGGCCTGGCCGTCCGGTTGCGGCGATGTGGAAGGCCTCGGCGATGGCCCGCGGGATGGCGGAGGGGTCGGTGATCAGGTAGTTGTGCTTGGTGATCGGCATCGTGATGCCGCGGATGTCAGCCTCTTGAAAGGCATCGGTGCCAATCGACCGGGAGGTGACCTGACCGGTGATGGCGACGATGGGGACCGAGTCCATGTAGGCGTCGGCGATCGGCGTGACGAGGTTGGTCGCACCAGGGCCGCTCGTGGCCATGCAGACCCCGACCTTGCCGCTGACCGATGCGTAGCCCTCAGCCGCGTGTCCGGCACCCTGCTCGTGACGCACGAGGATGTGCCGCACCGTGGTGGAGTCCAGCAGCGGGTCGTATGCCGGCAGGATCGCGCCGCCAGGGATGCCGAAGACCGTGTCGACACCAAGGGCCTCAAGGGACATGACCAGGCTCTGCGCGCCGGTGACCTGAACCGCCGGGACCCGAGCAACCGGGACCTTGGCTGCCGGAGAGTGGCTGGTGGGTCCGGATGGTTTGGGGGTCGAGCCAGGCCGGGGGGCCTTGCCTTCCGTCACTGTCGTCACCGCTTTCCTGTTGAGCGCCTCTTCGGTCCGGTGGGCCGATCCCCGGTGATCCCGGACCTTCTGCATGAAAAAACCCCTCGGTCCGTGGGCGGACATGAGGGGCAGCGCACTGACTCAGGGGAGAGTCTGCGCGCTAGGGAAGTACGAGGATTCGAGCCACGAACCCACCGTGGAACACCTTGGTTGCCGTGTCAACACGCGGGTGCGGGCGATCTCATCATCCGGACGGATTGTCCGACAAATGGACGATCCGCCGGGAGAATCAACCGCTGGGCGTATCAACCGCAGACCGCTCCCCCGGCGGCGCTGCCCACAAGCTTGCGGTACTTGGCCAGGACACCGCGGGGGTACTTGGGCGCCGGCGGGGTGAAGCCGACGGCCCGCCCAGCCATCGCATCTGGCGTGACGTCGATGTCGAGCGTGCCTGCGGCGACGTCGAGGCGGATCCGGTCACCGTCCTGGACGAACGCGATGGGTCCGCCGTCGACCGCCTCGGGAGCCACGTGGCCGACGCACAGGCCCGTCGTGCCCCCGGAGAATCGCCCGTCGGTCAACAACAGCACGTCCTTGCCGAGACCCGCGCCCTTGATAGCACCGGTGACCGCCAGCATCTCGCGCATCCCTGGCCCTCCCTTGGGTCCTTCATAGCGGATGACCACAACGTCGCCGGCCTTCACAGAGCCGTTCGCAACGGCGTCCATCGCCGCTCGCTCACCGTCGAAGACCCTTGCGGTGCCCTCGAACACGTCTGTGTCGAAGCCGGCAGACTTGACGACCGCTCCCTCGGGAGCCAGCGAACCACGCAGGATGGTCAGGCCCCCGGTCCGGTGGATCGGCTCGGACACGGCGCGCAGCACGAGACCGTCAGGGTCCGGCGGGCGCACGTCGGAGAGGTTCTCCGTGACGGTACGGCCCGTGACCGTCAGGCAGTCGCCATGCAGCAGACCAGCGTCGAGCAGAGCCTTCATGACAACGGGGACTCCGCCGACCCTGTCGATGTCGGTCATGACGAACTGGCCGAACGGCTTGACGTCGGCCAAGTGCGGGACCGTGGCCCCGATCCGGGCGAAATCGTCCAGCGACAGCTCGACCTCAGCTTCGTTCGCGATCGCCAGAAGGTGCAGGACCGCGTTGGTCGAGCCGCCGAGGGCCATCACCACGGCGATGGCGTTCGCGAACGCCGCCTTGGTCATGATCTGTCGGGCCGTGATGCCTCGGCGCAACAGCTCGACGACTGCCTCGCCAGACTTGCGGGCGAACGTGTCCCGGCGACGGTCGGTGGCCGGCGGCGCGGCGCTACCGGGCAGTGACATCCCGATGGCTTCTGCCACGCAGGCCATCGTGTTGGCGGTGTACATGCCGCCACAGGCCCCCTCGCCCGGGCAGATCGCGCGTTCGATGGCGTCGACGTCGTCGCGGCTCATCCGGCCCGCTGCGCAAGCCCCCACGGCCTCGAAGGCGTCGATGATGGTGACCGTTCGCTCCGACCCGTCACTCATCCTGGCGATTCCGGGAAGGATCGTCCCGGCGTACAGGAAGACGCTCGCCAGATCGAGACGGGCGGCGGCCATCAGCATGCCCGGAAGCGACTTGTCGCAGCCGGCCAGCAGGACGGAGCCGTCGAGGCGCTCAGCCTGCATGACGGTCTCGACGGAGTCGGCGATGATCTCGCGGCTGACCAGCGAGAAATGCATGCCCTCGTGGCCCATCGAGATGCCGTCGCTGACGCTGATGGTGCCGAACTCCAGCGGGTAGCCGCCCGCGGAGTGCACGCCGTCCTTGACCGCCTTGGCGAGCCGGTCGAGGGACAGGTTGCAGGGAGTGATCTCGTTCCACGAGCTGGCAACGCCGATCTGAGGCTTCACCCAGTCGTCGTCGCCCATTCCGACGGCACGGAGCATGCCACGGGCCGCGGCCTTCTCGAGTCCATCGGTGACGTCGCGGCTGCGCGGCTTGATGTCGGGCTGACTGGAGGCTGTGGTCGAACTCTGGGTCATGCCGGAATTCTATGACCCCGTCCACAGGCTGAAACTTCGATCTCGCTCTGCGGACGTCGCCAGCGCTGGTTCAGTCTCGCGGCAGACTCCTGGCTCAGCCTCGCGGTACGACGAACTCGCGAAGGTGAGCCATCCCGGGTGCCAGAGATGCCCAGCGACCCTCGAACCCGAGAACCGCGAGACCAGAGGTGGGGAAGCCCTTCGAAAGACGTTCGGCGGCGTCGGTGGACCCGTCGCCGTCGCGAGCGAGCGCCGTTGCCAGCACAGGGATCCCTGGCGCGTGACCGACCATCAGGACGGTGCTGACCTGGTCCGGAACCTCCCACAGCACGTCCAACAGGCTGGCCGCGCTGCCGTCGTAGATACGCGTGTCGAAGCGGGCATCCGTGACGGCAGCTCCGCCGGCACAGACCACGTCGAGGGTCTGGCGTGTTCGCTCGGAGGTCGAGCACACTGCCAGGTCGACAACGTTCGACGGGAACACTCCTGCGTGCACCGCATCACGCAACCACTCACCCACGGCGCGGGCGTCCTTGCGTCCCCGGGGCGCCAGCCTGCGCTCGTGATCCGGCTTGCCCGGCGCCTGCTCGGCCTTTGCATGACGCAGCAGAAGCAGGGTGCGCTCGACCGTCGGCTTCGTCATGTCACGAGCATCTCCCGGATCCAGCGATCCGGCGAGTTAGCCACCGGCAAGTCAACCGCCGGCAAGTCAACCGCCGGCGATCGACGGGAGGATGTGGATCACGGCGCCGGAGCCGACCAGGAGATCCAGACCGCCACGCCGGCGTACATCCTGGCCGTCGACGAACACGTTGACGTGCCGGCGCAATTCGCCTGTCTCATCCCTGATCCGGCTGCCGATCAGGGGTCGCGTGACGAAGGCCGTGTCCAGGATTGTCCCCAGCAGGGCTGCCTCTCCGTCGATCGGCACCACGAGCTCGCCGGCACCCTCGGCCAGCTCCCGCAGTACTGCGGGCAGGATGATCTGCACGCTATCGCTCACCCGATCAACGCAGCCCGAACGCACAGGACATCAGGCAGCTGCTCGGCGATGCGCGCGAAGCTCTCGCCCTCGTCGCCGGAGGCGTAGACCTCACCATTACGAGTGCCGAAGTAGATCCCGGCCGGCTCATGCGTGTCCGCGGCAGCCGCGTCTCGCAGCACGCACGTGTATGACGGCGCCGGCAGCCCCCGAGAACAGGTCACCCACGAGGCGCCGGCATCCGTGGAACGTTGGACCTGCAGCTGGCCGTCGGGCGGAACCCGCTCGCCGTCGGCAGTGACGGGGATCAGCCACAGGGTGTCGCCCCTGGTCGGGTGGGCAACGACGGTGAATCCGAAGTCGGTCGGGAGTCCGTCGGCGATCGAGGTCCACGTGCCCCCGTTGTCGTCCGAGCGATAGACCCCATGGTGGTTCTGGGCGTACAGACGTGCCGGTCTGGCGCTGTCACGGGCCACCTTGTGCACGCACTGCCCGAACTCCGGCCACGGGTCGGGCTGGTAGGGCGCCTTGATGCCGGTGTTGCTGGCGCTCCACGAGTCGCCGCGGTCGACGGTGCGATAGACGCCGCCGGTGCTCATGGCCACGAGCATCTCGGCCGAGTCGGTCGGGTCGGGCAGGATGGTGTGGATCGCGGCACCGCCGAACCCCGCGCCCCACTCGGGGCGGTGCGGGTGGTCCCACAGTCCCCGGACCAGGGAGAAGGACTCGCCGCGGTCGGCGCTGCGCCATAGCGCCTGCGGCTCGGTGCTCGCCCACACCACATCGTCGTCATGCACGTCGGGCGTGATCTGCCAGACGCGCTCAACCGCGGCACCGGTGTCGTCAGGGAAGTGCATGGCGCCCTCGGGGGTCTCGTCCCAGGACTGTCCAAGATCATCACTGCGCATGATGGTCGGGCCCCAGTGCTCCGAGCGGACCCCGACGAGCAGCCGTGGTTGCTCACGTCGGGTGTCGATGCCGATGCTGGGGACCTCACGCATGAGGAAGTGCGGGCCGTCCAGCGACCAGGTGCTGCGGTCGTTGCTCCGGGCCAGCC
>JABBOX010000080.1 GCA_012927555.1 Phycicoccus sp. | reverse complement strand
GCCATCTGCTGCAGGGCAGCGGTGCCGGCGTGCAGATGGTCTTGGACGGTGCCGCGCACCGCCGTCGTGCCGGCCGCGGACCACGCGGCGTCCGCCGAGGCGAGCTCGGCACGGTCGCGCACCGGGTCCGCGGGGCCCAGGGCACCCAGCATCGCGGCACGCTCGTCTGCGCGGACCTCGACGCTGGCCCATGCCGCGACGTCCTCGGCACTGACGCCTTGAACGACCGGTGCGGCCAGCGCGAGCAGGTGCCGGTCGCGTCGTTCGCGCATCGACCGGGAGCCGGTCACCTTGACAGCACGACGGTGCAGGTCGGCGCGCCGGTCGTGAACCGGGCCGCGAACCGCGCTGCCCCAGGTCATGGTGCGCAGGGCCTCCACGTCCACGACGAGCTGCACGAGCTCGGCGTCCGTGGGCCTCCGCAGGATGCGCCCGCGAACCACGACCGGGCGCACAGTGACGTGGGGCGCGGACCTCCACAGCCGCAGCGCGATCGCCTCACCCCAGCCCGTTTGGTGCGCAGCACCACAAGCCCTGCCGACGGCACACAGATGGCGCGGCCGCACCGCCGACCATCCCTTCGTCGTGATGGCCCGAACCGCCCCCGAGGTCAGCCATCTGGTCGCCGTGACCGACCGCACGCAGGTCCAGTTGGTCATGGGGTAAGTCCACGACCGTATTGGGCTGCTCTGCCGCCGGATGAGCCGCCGCGACGGTATCGGGGTCCTGTACCTGTACCTGCAGCCCAGCCCGGACGGGCTGATACTCGCCGGTGGCGCATGGCCGCCCTGCACGATGACACTCGGAAAGTTCCGGGCCGTGGTAGACGACCCCCGCAACGCCGCGTCCTTCGACGAACCGGTCGCGTGGCTCGAGCCTGGAAGCCGGTAGTGACCCGCCTGATGCCCACCAGGTGGTGATCGACCGCCGGCGTGATCGCTGTTGACAAGGCGGACAGCACAACTCCTGCCATCGAGTTTCAGCGCGCCGGGCGCGGAACGTCTGAACGCAGCCCGCGAGTCGTGCAGGCGGGGCCTTGACCGAGCCTCCCCCGGCCGGTGAGCGGGGACCGGGGACGGCTCGGTGTCGGGTCAGCGGCTGATGATGACCTTGAGAGCGCCGGTGTGGGCGGCGTCCTGGAAGGTCGCGTAGGCGTGCATCATGTCTGCCATCGCGAACCGGTGCGTGGCGAACTTCTCGACCGGCAGCTTGTGGTTCGCGACGAGCTTGAGCAGCATCCCGAGGGAGGTGGTGTTGACCAGTCCCATGCTGATGCTGATGTTCTGGATCCACAGCCTCTGCAGGTCCAGCAGGGCCGCTGTGCCGTGCACCCCGACGTTCGCGACGTTGCCGCCGGGGCGGACCAGGCGGGTGCACATCTCGAACGTGGCCGGCAGACCGACCGCCTCGATCGCGACGTCGACCCCGTAGCCATCGGTCAACGCCAGCACCTGTTCCCTCCAGTCAGCGTCCCCAGAGTTGACGCCGTGGGTGGCTCCGATCTCCTTCGCGAAGGCGAGCCGGCCCTCGTCCAGGTCAATCGCGATGACCTGGGCCGCGCCGTAGAGCGCGGCGGTTGCCATCACCGACAGACCCACCGGGCCTGCTCCGACGACCGCGACCGTGTCCCCGGGTTTGACCCGCCCGTACTGGACGCCGATCTCGAAACCGGTCGGGAAGATGTCGGAGAGGAGCACCGCCGCCTCATCCGACACGCCCTCGGGCAGCAGGTACAGAGACGTGTCGGCGAACGGGATGCGGACCTTCTCCGCCTGGGTGCCGTCGATGAGGTGACCCAGGATCCAGCCCAGACCGACGGCGCCCTCCGGTGCAAGGCAGTGTGACGGGTTGCCGGTGCGGCAGTAGATGCACACCGCGCAGGAGCTGACGCACGAGATGATGACGCGGTCACCGACCTTGACGGTGCGCACCGCCGATCCCACCTCGAGCACGGTTCCCACGCCCTCGTGCCCCAGGATCCGGCCCTCGGTCACTGCGGGCACGTCCCCTTTGAGGATGTGCAGGTCGGTTCCGCAGATGGTCGTGGTGTCGACCTGGATCACCGCATCGGTGGGGTCGAGCAGCTTCGGGTCGGGGACGTCGTCCCAGCTCTTCTTGCCCGGACCGTGATAGACGAGCGCTTTCATGAGGCCTCCCAGCCTGTCAGCAGGTGTGCTTCAGCAGCACAGCTGCACCGCACGTTCGTGGTGACCGTGTCCCGCGTCAGTGATCTGAGCAGGATTCGGTCGCGATCCTTCGGCGATGGTGGTGATCCCGCGCCCCCATGGGGCGTCGGCATGCCTTCGACGTGAAGGCCGATCGCTGGGGATCGTGCCATCAAGAAGGACGGGGCAGGGCGAATGTCGGCCACTTTGCCGTTGACATCGCCCAGTCCTCGATCAGGGTCGGGTGCGGCGTTGGATGCGCTGAGTCCCGGCGGAACGTCCAACCGGCCCGATCAGGCGCGAAGCCAGCCGGCTGGGACGAGAGCGACAAGGGCCGCGGTGAAGAACCCGCGTACGAGTCAACATACCCCCCAGGGTATCACAAGAACCATCTGATGGCGATCAACCCCCACAACAACGGGGCATTCCCGATGTCCCGTCGGCGGGCGCGTTCCCCGACCAGGAGCGAGCCGGCCGGGAGCTCGGAGGTCAGTCCTGGGTGAGTAGCCGCAGGACGAGGGCGAGGGGAGGGGCCCAGTGCTGGCGCCCGCGGCGGCTCACGGCGAATGCCAGCAGGACGACCTCGGGGGCGGCCAGCGGGAGCAGGGTGACGCCCGGGACGGTCGGGCGCGGGGAGCAGTCCGACCGCGAGCCCGGCGGTGATGATGTCCTGGACCAGGTCCAGGCTGTCCGCCCGGTGCCCGATCCGCGGGGTGAAGCCTGCCATCGAGGCCACGGTTGGGATCACCTGCTCGTCCGCGCTCTCGCGTGAGTTGACGACCCAGTCGTGCTGAAGAAACCCGCGGAAGCTGCTCAGCGCGTCGCCGACCGGGTGGGGGGCTCCGGTCGGGACGGCCAGGCTCCAGCGGGCGTGCCACAGCGGCGCTGCGACGAGGGTGGGGTCCAACGCCGCGGGTGCCGGGTTGTAGTCGTAGGTCAGAGCCAGGTCGGCGCGGTCGTCGCACATCAGGGTCAGCGCCTCGGTGGGCTCGTGCTCGAAGATGTGCAGCCGCACCGCCGGGTAGCCGGCCTGCGGCGTGCGGGCCACGGGCAGCAGGGCGTCGCGGGCAGCCGTCGCGAATGCCGCGACCCGCACTGCGCCGGCGGGGGTAGCCGTGGGGTCCAGGTCGGTGCGTGGCGCGTCGATCGCGCCCAGGATCGTGGCGGCATGCCCGGCGAGGCGCTGGCCGGCGGGGGTGAGGCGGACCTGGCGCCCGACGGGCTCGATCAGCGCGTTGGCCGCCTCCTTGCCAGCGCGGCCAGCTGCTGGGAGACGCGGCCTGGTCGGAGACCGCCGAGGCGGCGATCACGGTCGTCGATGAGGCCATCGCCGCCCATGGCGTGCCACAGCGGCGGCTATCGGACAACGGCGACAACCGCCACGATCAACACCCAGCTCATCGCCGTGCCCGCCCCGCCCGCGGGCTCCGCCTGCACTTACCCCAGCGATGGCCGTGGGAGAACCCGTGGCAGGCGCTGTTCAACGCCGCCGCCGGGCCACCACTCTCGATGACCACCCAGCCCCAGCGGCGCAACCAAGCAGAGCGGACTGCGGTCGCTTGACCTGCCCTTCTTGGCTTGGATCCCGCGGGCACTGCGCTCGCGCAGTTACCCGCGTCACCGAGACGACGCGCCGTTGCATTCAGGCCAGATAAGGCCGTCTGAAGCAGCGCTCCAGGGTTGCAAATCACGCAGTTACCCGGGTAACCTACGTCTCGACGCACACACCCAACGAAGGGAAAGACGATGAAGTCTCGACCGCTCGCGACCGCTGCGATCGGCGCCCTCGCGCTCACGCTCGTCGCATGCAGTTCCACGGCGCCGTCTGGCACGGTCACAGATGGCAACGCCGCCTCCTTCAAACTCGAGTTCCAGACGGGGCTAGCAGTGGACACCCCGATCCTCACCACTCTGACGGACCTCACCGGGAAGTTCCAGGGTGCGAATCCTGGCGTCACAATCGATCTCGTTCCCCGGTCGAACACCTACGAGGCGGACCTCAAGGTGCGGCTCGCGGGCGGGAATGCCCCCGACCTGTGGGCGACACACGGTTGGTCGCTGCTGCGCTACAGCGAATTCCTTGTACCGCTACAGAACGAGGCGTGGGCGAAGAACTTCAACCCCGCGCTGGACGCTGCGATGAAGAACAAGGCCGGCGAGTTCTTCGCGTACCCAGTCGACACTGACATCGCCGGGATCGTCTACAATGCCGACGCGCTCAAGACCGCTGGCGTCGACCCGACCAAAATCAAGTCTTGGAACGACTTTGGCCAGGCCCTGTCTGCACTCAAGGCGGCGGGAATCACACCAATCACGGCATCTGGGAAGGACAACTGGTTCGCCGGAAACTTGGTGGATTGGATGCTCTCGGGCGCCTACAGCGAGGCTCAGGCCAAGGACCTCGCGAACGGCACGTTCGTCTCTGACGGCTACCGCTTGGTGCTCGATCAGATTGCCAAGTGGCGCGACGAAGGAATGTTTAACGTCGACTACTCCTCTGCTACCACGGACGACATCGCCCGCGCACTCGGCGAAGCTAAGACGGGCTTCGTGTTCATCCAGAACAGCCTTACGAACAACGCCCTTGAGTTCAACCCGGATGCCAAGCTCGGCTACATCCCGGTCCCGTCGTTCGTCGGTGACAACTACCTCATCGGCGGTGAGAGCCAGGCCTACGGCATCTCGAAGGCATCCAAGCACATCGACACTGCTAAGGCCTACCTGGCGTTCCTCGCGCAGCCCGAGAACACGTCAGCGCTCGCCGCTGCCGCTGGAACCATCCCGGGTCTGACCAACGCCAAGGTCGAGCCTGGCCACCTGGCCGCCAGCTACGACGCTTTCGTGGCTCCTGGGAACATCCCGCTGGTGCCGTACTTCGACCGGGTCAGCCTGCCGAACGGGATGTGGAACACGGTCGTCTCGACCGCCGACTCGATCATCACAGGCCAGGCCGACGTCGATGCCGCCGTCGGCGTGTTGAAGAGCGACTTCACCAACCTCCACGGCCAGAGCCAGTAGCACTCGGACCACGGGTGTGGTGCGGATCAGTCTCCGGTCCGCACCACACCTCGAGGAAAGTTGCCAATCACATGACTACCACCCTCAGCACGACCGGACGGCGCGCGTCAACACGGCGCCGCACCGACCGGCGGCTCGGCGGGCGCAGGGCAAACTTGCTGTACGTTCCCGCACTGATCTTGTTTGCCCTATTCACGGTGTATCCACTGCTCAAGGGTGTGGAGCTGTCGTTCACCAACTGGAACGGATTCAGTCCCCGGAGTTCGTACGTCGGGTTCGACAACTACCTGCGACTACTGCACGATGCCAACGTCCGCAAGACGTTGGCGAACACTCTGATCTACGGTGTGGGCAGCACCCTGGTGCAGCAGATCCTCGGTCTCGGACTTGCGCTCGCCTTGGACCGCGCTATGCGCGGCCGGAACCTCGCCAGGGCGATCATCTACCTGCCGGCACTGGTCTCACCTGTGGTCATGGGGACGATGTACTACCTGTTCTTTCAATACAACAATGGCGTTCTCAACGACGTCACTGGATGGTTTGGTGGCGAAAAAGTCGCGTGGCTGAGCAGCGCAAACACTGCTCTGATCATTGTCGTAATGGTCAACTCGCTGCAGTTCGTTGGCGTCTCTATGATTATCTACCTAGCCGGCCTGCAGTCGATTCCCTGGATGTATACCGAGGCTGCGATGCTCGACGGCGCCGACGCGTGGCAACGGTTCCGATACATCACACTGCCGCTGCTACAGCCAGCGTTCGCCACGAGCATCGTGCTCAACCTCATCGGCGGACTGAAGCTCTTCGACGTGATCAAGGTGCTGACCGGCGGCGGACCGGGCTACGCCACCAACTCTTTGTCGACATTCATCAGCGTGACGTACTTCGACGCCCAAAGCGCCGGATACGCCTCTGCAATGGGTGTAGTGCTGTTCCTGCTGATCGTCGTTTTCACCATTGCAGCGAACACGGCGCTGAACCGCCGTCGTATGGAGGAGATGTGAAACGACAAGGCGTCGCGCGCCCCAGGCGCGTCCGGGTCGGCCGGGCCGCCATCGGAGCCTTCGTCGTCGTGATTGTTCTGATCCAGGTGATGCCGTTTTACGTTACTCTGACGACGGCGCTCAAACCGAAGACTGACCTGTCCTCCCGACTCAGCCTGCCGTCTGGCGGGATCCACTGGAAGAACTTCAGCCTTGCGATCGCGGACGGGCACATCCTCTCGTCGATAGGGAACAGCGCGGTCGTGACCGTCGCGACCACTGTGATTGTCTGCGTTTTCGGTGCGCTCGCCGCCTACCCGTTGGCTCGACGGCGAACGCGCACGAACTCACTCGTCCTGCTCGGCATCCTTGGCCTCATGATGATCCCGCCGCTCAGCGTCTTGGTGCCGCTCTACTCGTTGCTGAATCAGATGGGTGGCATCAATACCTACTGGGGTGTCGTGCTCGTCCTGGCGAACATGCAGCTGCCGCTGGCGATCTTCTTGTACGCGAACTTCATCCGTGGACTGCCCGCGTCGATCGAAGAGGCAGCGCGGGTCGATGGAGCGAACCTTATCCAGGTTCTTGTCCACATTGTGTTCCCAATGCTTAAACCCGTCACTGCCACCGTCGTCATTCTGACGAGCGTCGCCACCTGGAACGAGTACGCGCTCTCGGTCTACCTGCTGACCGATCCGACCAAGCAGACCATCGCCCCGGCGATCAGTTCGTTCTTCTCCGTCCAGTCGAGCAATCTCGGTGCTGCGTCCGCGGCGTCGCTGCTCGCTGTACTGCCGATCCTCGTGGTGTACCTTTTCCTGCAGCAGTACTTCATCAAGGGCATGGTTGCGGGGGCCGAGAAATGACCGTAGGGCGAGCAAAGGCGCTGTCGTTGTGACCGAGATTTCAAATCGTGCCAGCGGGCGGGTGACACGCAATGATGTCGCCCGCTACGCCGGGGTCAGCTCCGCCGTTGTCAGCTATGTCCTTAACGACAGTCCGAAACGCGTGGCACCGGAGACGAGGGCCAGGGTTCTGGAGGCAGTGCGTGTGCTGCGCTACCGACCGAATGCCGCCGCCCGGGCACTCAACCGGGGTTCGATGGAGATGCTCGGACTGCTTGTGCCGGATAGCCGCAACCCGTTCTTCGCCGAGTTGTGCCACATGGCGGAGTCGGTGGCGGACGATCAGGGTAGGGCGCTGCTCGTCATCAATGTCGAGGGCGGAACTGAGGGGATCAGCCGCCACGTCCAGTCGCTCGCGTCGCGCCAGGTCGACGGTCTCCTGATCGCGTCCTACCTCTCGCGCGGTGGGGTTGTGGCGGTGGACCACGCTGCGATCCCCACAGTTCTTCTCAACCAGTTTGGTCCGGTCGACGGGTTGCCGACGATCTCCGTCTCGTTCGAAGTCGGCGCACGTCGAGGCGTGGAGCATCTCATCGAGCACGGTCACGAGGACATCGCCTTCGTCGGTGGAGGGGACCCGGCAGACGGTCGCGAGATTGGCTGGTTGCGGGCGCTGACCGCCGCGGGACTCAGGCCCGGAAGGGCGGTGCACTCGGGCTTCTCACCGACCGAGGGCTACCGCGCCGGGCGGGAGCTCCTGGCGGGTCAACGTAGGCCGTCGGCTGTGTTCGTCGCTTCGGACTACCAGGCCATCGGGGTGATTCGGGCGGTCCACGAGGCCGGTCTACGCATGCCCGAGGACATTGCCTTGGTCTCGTTCGATGGCACCCCGGGCGCGGAGTTTTCGTGGCCGCCCCTGACTACCGTGGCGCAGCCGATGCGCGCGATGGTCACCGAGGCGATACGGCAGCTGATCGTTCCCGGGGCTCTGACTGCTGGGCCAATCGAGTTCCCGATGACGCTGGTGACGCGCGGTTCCTGCGGCCTCGACCACGGCGCGGACCAACCGGCGCCGCCCGCCGGTTAGAGCACCGCAGTCGGGACCAGGCTCCCGACTGCGTTTGGCACCATCCCCGTACAGCGGCGCAACGACTGGTCGCGTGTCCGGGCGCGGTTGTTCGGAGCCCATCGATTTGGAGAACTCATGCCACGATTGCACGCAGACCGGGACGAGCGTCGACGTGTCTACCTCAGGGCCCGTGAGACCAGCGTAGTTCTCGACGCCACCAGTGCTGGGATGCCCATGATCCTGCACTGGGGATCTGACCTCGGTGACCTTGACGTTGAGGAGCTTGCGGCCCTGGCATCCACCAGCGTGCCAATCCTTGCTCCGAGCACGGTCGACCATCCGGTGATGGCGACCTTGTTGCCCGAACCGAGCACCGGCTGGCCCTGGACACCCGGCATCGAGGGACACCGGTCGGGCACGGACTTCTCGACGGCGTTTCGCCTGACCGAATGGGACACCGTGGTGGGGACCGCAGTAGCCGGGGGATCCGCGAGGGTCTGCTTGGTCGACGACTCGATCGGGCTCGAACTCGTCATCGACGTCGAGCTGACGGAGGAAGGTCTGCTCCGCACGCGCGCCGTACTCACCAATTGCGGGGCCTCCGGTGACTACACGCTCGATGCCCTCGCGCTCCTCCTTCCAGTGCCAGGCCGCGCAGACGAGATCCTTGACTTCAGCGGACGCCACCTGCGTGAACGTGCGCCGCAGCGTCATCCGCTCGCCGTCGGGGTCCACCGCCGTGAAGGCAGACGGGGTCGCACCGGCCTCGACTCCACGATGCTGATGTGTGTCGGGGTCACGGGCTTTGGATTCGGGCACGGTGAGGTGTGGGCCGTGCACACCGCCTGGAGCGGCAATCATCTGAGCCTGACCGAGCGGACCTCCCTTGGCCACGTCATGCTTGGCGGGGGAGAGCTGCTGATGCCTGGGGAGGTCGTCCTCGCACCAGGTGAGCGTTACACCTCGCCGTGGGTGGTGGGCTCCTACTCGTCGCACGGGCTCGACGACCTCTCGAGCCGCTTCCACGACTTCCTGCGGAGTCGGGTCGGCCGGCCAACCACACCTCGGCCGGTGGTCATGAACACGTGGGAGGCCGTGTACTTCGACCACGACCTAGCTACCCTGACGCGACTCGCTGACCTCGGTGCGTCCGTCGGGGTTGAGCGGTTCGTGCTCGACGACGGTTGGTTCCGCCAGCGCCGCAGCGATTCCGCCGGACTGGGGGACTGGTTCGTTGACGAGACGGTTTGGCCGGACGGGTTGAGCCCACTCGTGGACCACGTTCGGTCTCTCGGCATGCAGTTCGGGATCTGGGTGGAACCCGAGATGATCAACATGGACTCCGACGTGGCACGCGAGCATCCCCAGTGGGTGATGGGAACCGGGTACCGGCTGCCGCCTGAAGGGCGCCACCAACAGGTGATCGACCTGGCGAACCCCGAGGCATACCAGTTCGTACTCGAGCGCCTTGACGCACTCCTCACCGAGAACCCGATCGACTACCTCAAGTGGGACCACAACCGCGATCTGGTCGAAGCGGGCCACCCGTTGACGCGACGAGCGGGGGTGCACGATCAGACTGCGGCTGCCTACCGGCTGATGGACGCGCTGAAGGCGCGTCATCCGGGGCTCGAGATCGAGTCGTGCTCGTCGGGTGGTGGTCGGGTCGACCTCGAGGTACTCATGCACACGGACCGGATCTGGACCAGCGACTGCATCGACCCCCTCGAGCGCCAGAGCATCCAGCGGTGGACGAGCCTCTTGGTCCCATTGGAGATGCTCGGTGCTCACGTCGCAGCGCCACGCTCCCATACGACGGGACGCCGGCACGACCTTGACTTCCGTGCTGTCACGGCGCTGTTCGGCCACTTCGGCATCGAATGGGACCTCACCTCTGCAACGGCAGACGAACTAAAGCAACTCGCCGAGTGGGTCTGCGTGTACAAGCGCTTCCGTTCCCTTCTGCACCAAGGGACGCTGCATCGAGCTGACCACCCCGACCCGGCGTACTGGATGCACACAGTGGTGAGCAAGGACGGGACCGAGGCGCTCGTGGCTTTCGTCGCGATGGCCACCGGCTTCGCCAGCCCGCCCGGACGGGTGTGCGTGCCCGGGCTGCGCCCGAACCTGCGATACCGAATCACCCCGGTCGACCCACGGGACCAGGGCTCGGCCCTCGGAGCGCCGAGCTGGTGGGCCCAGGCACCTGTGATCTCTGGCGCGGTGCTGGGTGCAGTGGGAATCCAAGGACCGGCGTTGTTCCCGGAGCACGCGAGCGTCGTGCACCTCGTAGCGGTCTGAGCGTCACCATGCCGCTCGGTCACCACTACGAACGTCACTGCGAGGAAAGGTAACGAACACCATGCATGACGACACCGTGAGGGTCGAGGCACGCATCAAGCGCGTCATCGCCGAGCTGGTTGCGCCCGCCCTCTACAGCCGCGCGGTGCCGCTCGACGTGAGCGCGTGGGTTGTGCCGGGCGAGCCCGTGCCGTTCGCCCACGCGGTGGCGCAGAAATATGTGTCGTTCCCGCTAGGCGGGGAGTGGGGCCGCCCCTGGGGAACCGTGTGGTTCCACGTCACCGGCACAGTGCCCGCCGACTGGGCAGATGGTTCAATCGAGATCGTCGTCGACCTCGGTTTTAGCGGCGGGCAGTCCGGCTTCCAGGCCGAGGGGCTCGCATTCACCCCTGCCGGGACGATCATCAAAGCCGTTGAGCCGCACAACCGCTATGTCCCGGTGCGCGTCGGCCCGGGTGGTGCCGTCGACGTCTACCTCGAAGCAGCGGCCAATCCTAACCTCATTGGCGACTTCACGGCCTTTGAGTTCTCCCCGAGCACCCTCGGCAACCCTGAGACTGCCGGGCAGGACGCGCTGTACCGCCTGCGGCAGGTGGACCTTGCCGAGCGCGATGTGCTCGTCTGGGAGCTCCTCCAGGACCTGCGGGTTCTGGATGGTCTGCGTGGCGAGCTGCCGATCGACTCGCCGCGCCGGGCCGACATCCTCCGCGCCCTCGAGCACGCCTGCGACGTCCTCGACCCCGACGACGGCGCGGGGTCCGCGCGCGCGGCGCGCGACACCCTCGCCGAGGTCCTCGCCAGCCCCGCGCACGCGAGCGCGCATCGGATCTACGCCGTCGGGCACGCGCACATCGACTCGGCCTGGCTCTGGCCGCTGCGCGAGACCGTCCGAAAGTGCGCGCGGACCTTCTCCAACGTGCTTGCCCTGCTGGAGACCCAGCCCGAGATGCGCTTCGTCGCGTCGTCCGCTCAGCAGTATGCGTGGATCAAGGAGTCCTACCCGCAGCTGTTCGAACGGATAGTCGAGCAGGTGCGGGCCGGCCGGTTCGTCCCCGTCGGCGGAATGTGGGTCGAGTCCGACACCAACATGCCGGGGTCCGAGGCCCTTGTGCGGCAGTTCGTCGAGGGAAAGGCATTCTTCCTCGAGGAGTTCGGGATCGAGACGCTCGACGTGTGGCTGCCGGACACGTTCGGCTACTCGGCTGCGCTGCCCCAGCTGATCCGTGGTGTGGGTTCTCGGTGGTTCCTCACCCAGAAGATCTCGTGGAACGACACCAACACGATGCCCCACCACACTTTCTTGTGGGAGGGCCTCGACGGATCGCGGGTCTTTACCCACTTCCCGCCCGCAGACACCTACAACGGCGACCTCTCAGCAGCGGAACTGGCCCGCGCTGAGCGGCAGTTCCGCGAGAAGGGGCGAGCCAACACCTCCCTGGTGCCGTTCGGCTGGGGCGACGGTGGCGGCGGCCCCACCCGCGAGATGCTCGCGGCAGCCAAACGCACGGCTGACCTGGAGGGATCCCCGCGGGTGGTGCTGAGCAACGTCGCGGAGTTCTTCGAGGCGGCCGAGTCCGAGTACCCCGACCCGCCCGTGTGGACGGGCGAGATGTATCTGGAGTTCCACCGCGGGACCTACACGTCCCAGGTACGCACTAAGCAGGGCAACCGGCGCAGCGAGCACCTCCTTCGGGAGGCAGAGCTGTGGGCCGCGACGGCCACCGTCCGACACGGCAAGACGTATCCGGACGAGCAGCTACGCGAGCTGTGGCGCACGGTCCTGCTGTGCCAGTTCCACGACATCCTCCCCGGCTCGTCGATCTCCTGGGTTCACCGCGAGGCCGAGAAAGAGTACGCGCGAGTCGCGCGCGAGCTCGAACAGATCATCGCTGACTCCCTGCGGGTCCTCGTCGGCGACGGTGACACGGTGCTCTCTATCAACTCCGGCCCCTTCGAGCGAGACGGGATCCCTGCACTGGGGGGAGCGGTCGGGACGCCCGCGACCGGCGTGCACCTGGAGCGGCACGGGACAGACCTCGTCTTCGTCAACGATCGCGTGCGGGTCACGATCGACGCCCGCGGCCTCATCACCTCAGCGTTTGACCTGAGAGCCGATCGGGAGGTGGTGCCTGCGGGCGGGGCCGCGAACCTGCTCCAGCTCCACCGCGACACCCCCAACCAGTGGGATGCGTGGGACATCGACGAGCACTACCGGCACACCGTGCGCGACCTGACAGACGTCGAGTCCGTCACAGTCATCGAGGAGTCGGCCGAGCGGGTCGCGGTTCGGATCTCGCGCGTCTTCGGCCGGTCAGCAGTCCGCCAGGAGCTCAGCCTGACCGGCGGTTCGTCGTCAGTGGACCTTCGCACCGAGGTGGATTGGGACGAGCGGCGCAAGCTTCTCAAGCTCGCCTTCCCGATCGACGTCCACACCGACCATGCGGCCTCAGAGATCCAGTTCGGGCACATCCTCCGGCCCACTCATACGAACACGTCCTGGGACGCGGCGCGCTTCGAGACGTGCGCCCATCGCTGGGTGCAGGTGGGCGAGCCCGGCTTCGGGGTAGCCGTCGCCAACGACTCCACCTACGGGCACGACGTGACGCGACACGCGAAGGCCTCCGGCGGCAGCACCTCGACGGTGCGGCAGACCCTTCTGCGCTCATCGATCTACCCGGATCCTGCCGCTGACTCCGGCACGCACGTCTTCCGATCGTCGCTACGCGTCGGAGCGGGCATCGCCGAGGCCATCGACGAGGGGTACCGACTCAACCTGCCGTTGCGCACCATGGCCGGGGGTGGCCCGATCGAGCCGCTGGTGGAGGTCCTCGGTACTGGACTCATCATCGAAACGGTCAAGCTAGCGCGCGACGGCTCCGGCGACGTCGTGATGCGCGTGTACGAAGGTCTCGGCAACGTGGCGAAGGGTCGACTTCGGACGAGCTTCGACCGCGGGCGGGCGTTTGAGACAGACCTGTTGGAGCGAGAAGTCGGTGCGCCGACGGGCGTCGTCGTCGTCGCGGGAGACGATGTGCGACTCCATCTGCGGCCATTCCAGGTCCTCACGATCCGACTGCCGAGAGCGGGCTGAGCCTCGATCCATCGACGCCGTCGCGAAAAACGTTCTCACCGCGGTCAATGCGAATCAACACGGCTATTCGAAGTTAGCCGGGCAGCGGGCGGGCCGGTCCTTGACGTAGCCGGCCCGTGACCTCAGTGATCATGGCTGTGTCGAGCAGTTCATGGTCAAAGAGCAGAGGGCACGGGATTGTCCCAGCGTATGCACGTCCATGTGGTGCGCACGTAGGTGAAGTCGGTGACCCACACCAGGTTCGGCGCTGGCGCGGTGAACTGCCGGTTCAGCAGGTCACCGGCCCGGATGCAGTCCTTAGCTTGGATCGTGGTGCGGATGGCCTTGTCGCGGCGCGCCCCGACTAGAGCGTGTCTCCAATGTCTTGCTGTGGTCGTCGGTGATGCTGGCGGGGTGAGTCGTTTCGCGGTGTTGTCGGATGAGCAGTGGGCTCGGGTGGCCCCCTTGTTGCCGTCGTCGGTGGGTAAGAAGTCGCGTCCGTTCCGTGATCACCGTCAGGTCGTGGAGGGGATCATCTACCGGTACCGGACGGGGATCGCGTGGCGGGACCTGCCTCGTGAGCAGTTCGGGCCGTGGCAGACGGTGTGGAAGCGGCACCGCCGGTTCGCCGGGGACGGGACCTGGGACAAGGTGCTGGGTGCGTTGCTGGCGCAGGCCGACGCGGCCGGGGACCTGGACTGGACGGTGTCGGTGGACTCCACGATCAACCGGGCCCATCAGCACGCGACGAACACCAAGCGCCCTGAGGGTGCCACAGGGGGCTCGGTCGAATCACAAGAATCCGACCGACCCGCCCAGTGAACCTGCAGGTCACGGTGTCGGGCGCTCGCGTGGTGGGCTCTCGACGAAGATCCACCACGCCGTGGACCGACGCGGGCGCCCGCTGGCCGTGATTGTCGCCCCGGGCCAGGGGCACGACGGGAAGATGCTGGCGGACCTGCTCGATGAGATCCATGTGCCGCGCCTGGGCGCGGGCCGGCCCAGGACCACACCGGTCAAGGTCCTGGGCGACAAGGCGTACTCCTCACGGGCGACCCGCGTCCTGCTGCGCAAGCGCGGGATCGTCGCGGTCATCCCCGAGCCCCGTGACCAGCGAGCCAACCGCGCCCGCCGAGGTTCTCGTGGCGGGCGGCCCGTGACCTACGACCACGACACGTACAAGGGCCGCAACGTCGTCGAGCGCTCCTTCGCCGCCCTCAAGCAGTGGCGAGGGCTGGCCACCCGGTACGACAAGCTCGCAATCGTCTACCGCGCAGCAGCCGTCCTCGCCGCCGTCATCGCCTGGCTACGCACATAGGAGACATGCCCTAGTCCCAGGGCCCGCATCGCCCGGTCCACCGAACCTGCCGAGGCGCCCAGCGCGGCGCCGCGGCGCGGGTGGGCGGTCATCTTGCGCCGCCTGTACAGGCCCTCCGGTGCCAGCCTTCGCTGCCCGGCGGCGTCGGTGGTCCACGCCGTCTCCCGGACCGCGTCCAGCACGTGGGCGTCAGTGAGCGTGCGGGCGGCGACCCGCCCACGGGCCGACCGCCACGACCGGTAGGTCCGCGCGGCGATCTGGCAGCCCTGCTCGCGCAGGACCCAGCAGAACGACTCGACCGCGTGGCCCTCGGCCCTCATCGTGTCGATGAACCCCATCATCAACGGCTGCGGGGGTCGAGTTCCCCCACGAAGAAAGACGTCGCGGCCTTCAAGATCGCGACGTCCTGGCGCAGACGCCGGTTATCGGCCCTCAGCTTCTTGATCTCCTCGAGCTCGACCGACGTGACCCCGGGCCGTTCGCCCGCGTCCACGCCGCCCTGGGCGACCCAGCGGCGCACGGACTCCCGGCTCACGCCGAGCTGCTTGGCACACCGCGACCCAGGCCGCCGTCACGTTCTGGTACTCCCCGAGATGCTCGTCGGCCAGACGCACCGTGCGCGCCCTCAACTCCGGATCGATCTTCTTCGGCACGACGACATCCTCCTGGCTCAAACAGGAGCGGCATCAAACCTGGGGCGCTTCAAACCGCGAGGGATGATGCACTTCGGCCAGAGCGCGGCAGGCGGCACGCGGCGCCGATGGGCCAGGCGTGCGCTGCAGTCTGGGATGGCACGGTGGTTGAGGCTGAGCGCCAGCGGGCCCGCTCGACCCAGGCGGTGAGCCCGTCGATCACCTGCTGTTCGTGCTCCACGATGAGGGACTCATCGTGGAGGTCGACTACCTGCAGGCAGGCGAATCCGTCGTCTTGCTCGGAGGCTCCGGCACCGGCAAGAGCCACGCCCTCTTCACTATCCTGGCGGGAACTTCGTGTCGGGTACCGATGGGAGGTCACGGGCTCCCTTGCTCTACACGATCTGGAGGATCCTCATGGAGATGCGTCCGCTGTTGGGCACCGATCTGGTCAGCTCCCGCCTCGTGCTTGGCGCGATGACCTTCGGTTCGCAGGTCGATCAGGAGACCGCTACCGCGATGGTCGACCTGAGCCTGGAGGCCGGTATCAACCACTTCGATACGGCCAACGCGTACAACTTGGGCGAGTCCGAACGGATGCTCGGACGGGCCCTTGGCGCGCGCCGGAGCGAGGTCATCGTTGCCACCAAGGTCTTCGGCGCCATGGGTGACGGGCCCGACGACAGGGGGCTGTCCGCTGCGGCGGTGAGGAAGCAGATGGACGCCAGTCTGAGCCGGTTGGGCATGGACTACGTCGATCTGTACTATCTGCACTCACCTGACTACACGGTTCCGATCGAGGAAACTCTCGGGGCGATGTCTGATCTCGTGCGCGAGGGCAAGGTTCGCTACGTCGCCGCGTCGAACTACGCAGCGTGGCAGCTGTGCCAGATGTCTGGCCTGTCCGCGGAGCGGCAATGGCCTTCCGTGCGCGTCTCGCAGGTGATGTACAACCTCATTAGCCGCGGGCTTGACGACGAGTACGTCGCCTTCGCCCAGGCCTACGGGATCTCCTCGATCGTCTACAACCCTCTGGCCGGTGGTCTGCTGACTGGCAAGCACCGGCCAGACTCTGTGCCGATCGAGGGAAGTCGCTTCAACAGCCCGGCCTACCGCGACCGGTACTGGACGGCTCGGCAGTTCAGCGCAGTCGACCAGCTGCGTGCTGTGGCCGAGGGCGCCGGGATCTCACTGATCGAGCTGTCGCTGCGCTGGCTGCTCGCCAGCCCGCTCGTCGAGGCTGTGCTCGTCGGCGCCTCCGGACTGGGACAGCTCGAGGTGAACATCGCGGCAGCCGACGGGCCTGCTCTCGACAAGGGTGTGATGGACGCGTGCGACGAGGTTTGGCGCGAGCTCCGTGGCCCATTGCCCCACTACAACCGGTGACCGCTCCGGCAGTGTTGATCCGTCCTCGAGCACGTGAGGATCCTGCACCGCCTGCGGTTCGGGCGTCCGTGACACGTCGTCGGCGGGGACAGCATGTCGGCCAAGTGCACGGTGCGACTCGAGCGGGAGGGACGGCGGGCTTTCCCTACGCCCTGCGCCATGGTCCCGTGGCGGCTCGCAGGAGGACAGGTGTTTCGCTCTGCAGTGATCATCGGTCCGCCTGAGCCGCGCAGCGCGCTGACCGTGCTCGGGTGCAGCGGGATTTGGCGGGTCTTGGCGAACTTGGCCTCTCGCGTGGTCAGCAGCCCGTCGTGGTCGGCGTCGAAGTCGTCGAGGTCCAGGCCGATCGCCTTGCACCCGCATCCCGGTCACGGCCAGCAGACCGATCAGGGTCTGGTAGGTGATCGCCGACACCGGTCGGGGCACTGCGCCGGCCGCCTCGCCGACGGCGGCGATGTCGGCGTCGGGATACAGGTACGGGGTCGCCCGGCGCGGCCCGCAGCGGATCAGCCCCGGTGGGGGGATGGACGCGACCCCTCCCATTGACGCACCCTCCGAGCCGGGCTTATGGTCGCACCTTCCGGATGGAAAACGTTATCGAACGCAGGGGCGCCGCCCCTGATGCGAAGGAGCATCACGTGCGCATTCGTCATTCCTTGCTGGTGGCCACCCTTGCGGTCACCGCGCTGACCGCCACACCGGGGGCAGCGTTCGCCTCGTCGGACCACGTCGCCGACCACCATGGGGACCAACACGGGACCATCCAGCCGAGCCTGCGCACCCTCTCGATGCGCTCGGGGCTCAAGGTCGGGACCGCCGTCAACATGGACCTGTACGGCTCCGACGCGGCCTACACCCGCATCGTGGACCAGCAGTTCAACACGGTCACGCCCGAGAACGTCATGAAGTGGCAGCTCGTCGAGCCTACCCAGGGCACCTACGACTGGGCGGCCGCGGACCGCCTCGTCGCCGGAGCGCAGGCCGACCACCAGCTCGTGCGCGGGCACGCACTGGTCTGGCACAACCAGCTCCCGAGCTGGTTCTCGACCGACGGCGCCACCACGTCGTTCACGCCGCAGCAGGTTCGCGACCTGCTGCACAAGCACGTGGTCGACGAAGTTTCGCACTTCCGCGGCCAGATCTGGCAGTGGGACGTCGTCAACGAGGCGTTCAACGAAGACGGCACGCCGCGTCAGTCCGTCTTCTACAAGGCCTACCAGGCGCTCGGCCTCAACGGGCTCGACTACGTCGCCGATGCCTTCCGCTGGGCGCACCAGGCCGACCCTCATGCCCTGCTCTTCTACAACGACTACAACCTCGAGTTCACCGGGGCGAAGAGCAACGCGGTCTACGGCTTCGTCCAGCAACTCCGGTCGCAGGGCGTCCCGATCGACGGCGTCGGCTTCCAGGGCCACCTCGACACCCAGTACGGGTTCCCGGACCTGCAGAACAACCTGCAGCGATTCGCCGCTCTGGGTCTGAAGGTGGCGCTCACCGAGGTGGACGTCCGGACCTTCGTCCAGCCCGATGCCGCCTACCCGGGCAAGTACACCGACACGCCGCTGACCCCGGAGCTGCAGGCCACGCAGGAGTCGTACTGGAAGCAGACGCTGCAGGCCTGCCTCGGCGTGCCTCAGTGCATCTCCTACACCGTCTGGGGCGTCGCCGACTCCAACTCCTGGGTCCCGGGCTTCTTCACGGGTGAGGGTGCGGCCCTGCTGTTCGACGACAACCTCAACCCGAAGCCGCAGTACCAGGACCTGCGGCAGATTCTCTGGACCACCAAGGCGCCACGGCGCGCCTGACCGGCGGTCATGTTCAAGGGGGTGCGTCCCGAAGCTCGGGGCGCACCCCCTCGTCGTGCCCCCCCGCTTCACGTCGCCGAGGCGGGCCGCTTGGCGGTGGCCGCCTGCGCAACGATCTGCCCGCGCCAATCAGCGGCCACGGGCGCGGCATCGCCCTGCGCAACGACATGGATGGTGTCTGCGGCTTCACCCAAGCCGCGGTAGCCCCTGGAGGATCCTTCGAGTACGCGTTCATAGCTGCGCACCCAGGGACGTACTGGTCACACCCCCGCGTCGGCGTCCAACTCGACACGGGCCTGCAGGCGGCCCTCATCGTCGAAGACCCACGGAGGCGGGAACCTACGACAAGGAGGTCGTTCTCGTGCTGGACGACTGGACCGACGGCGGGGGCGGCTCGCCGGACGCGATTCGTGCGCGCATGGCGCGCGATGGCATGGGGTGCGGACGGTGACGTGGTTCGTGCCGCCCGGCCAGGCGTGAGCCCCTCGTTCGCGGACTGGATGGGCGTCTCGCACGCGCGCGGCGGCCTCAACCTCGGCTCGGGCCCGGTCACCTTGGCCCTGGCCGCACTCATCATCGGCTTCGTCACCTACCTGACGCGCACTGGGTCGAAAGACAACGCCACCGCGGCCCGACAGGCGTCGTCCGGTCCCAACCCCGTCGTGGACCGTCAGGTCGAGACCCAACCGTCCTGAACGAGCCGGCGACGGCTGTACGGGGCGACGCTCGGAGCACTCCCGCCCATCAGCCGGCTGTCACCAACCTGACGGCCGAGTACATCTAGTGTCATGCGCCAGTAGTTCGTTGTAGAAGTCGGGCGAGGGATTCGAGGATCTGTTCGGCTGACTTGGTCCAGATGAAGGAGCGTGGGTCGTTGTTCCAGGCTTTGACCCAGTTGCGGATGTCGGCCTCGAGGGCTTGGACGCTGCGGTGGTCGGATCGCTGGAGCTGTCAACGCCGAGTGAACCTTGACCCCCTGCTGCCGATCGAACTTTGACCCCTCTCGTGGTCTTGACTACTTGGTCTTGCGGTGTGCGCGGGTGCGGTAGGAGTCACCGTCCAGGGGTATGACGTGGGCGTGGTGGACCAGGCGGTCGATGGTCGCGGCGGCGACGACGTCGTCGCCGAGGGTCTCGCCCCAGCGGGAGAACGGCAGGTTCGAGGTCACGATCACGGACCCGGTCTCGTAGC
>JABBOX010000231.1 GCA_012927555.1 Phycicoccus sp. | reverse complement strand
AGGAGCAGAACGGCGTAATAACCCCGAGGCCGGCGGCCATCACGTTGCCGACGCCCTCGCGCTTGCCACCCAGCAACGCCCGGGTTCGCTCAACGCTCATGAAGGAGCGCAGCACGGTGACCAGGAAGATGATCCCGATCAGCAGCAGGGCGATCTTGATGGAGTCGTAGAAGAAGAAGTGGACCCCTGAGCCCAGCCGGCTCGCCGGAGACAGACCGGCGACGTCGTACACCAGCCAGTCCCACAACGGCAGGTTCACGTCGTACAACGCCAGCCACCCAAGGGCGCCCGCGCCCACACCCACCCACCGGCGAGTCGGAGTCGTCGGGCGCAACCGCTCGGCAACGCTCACGCCGGCACCGGCACCTGCGCACCCGGCAGTGCGTCGCGCATCCGCTCGGGCGCGTCGTGGGCCAGCGCGTAGTCGACCCACCGGCCCCGCCGGCTCGTGGTGACCAAGCCCGCATCTCGCAGAACCTTCAGGTGGTAGCTCAGCAGGTTCCCCGCTATCGGGATCTGCTCCTGCAGCTTGCACACGCACCGCGGCGCCTCGACCAGCATGGCCAGCACGGCCCAGCGCACAGGATCAGCGACCGCCTGCAGCACGACCACCGGCTCCACCACCCCAACCGACGTTATTTCAACGCGGATTGAATCAGTCATGCTTGAACTATAGCCTCGTTCTTGCGCTCCGACCAGCCCAGCTTCTCCGAAAGACGACGGCGGCTAGCCTCTGGACATGGATCAGTCGACGGACACGAACGCAGACATCTGGAAATCCCAGGAGGGCGTCCAGTTCTGGACGGCGAAGACCGCAGAGCGTGAGCAGAAGCGCGCGACGCACTGGCGGTTCTTGGGTGAGCTCCTCCCCTTCGATGAGCAGGACGTCTTCACATTCCTGGATCTCGGAGCAGGGACCGGTGCGGCTGCGAGAGGGATCCTCGATCTCTATCCACGGAGCACCGCCATCCTCACCGACTTCTCGGCCCAAATGATGAGTGAGGGCCAGCGCGAGATGCAGGATTACGAGGGGCGCTTCGAGTACGTGGAGTTCGACATGTCGACGAGCAGCTGGCCCGCCGCGATTCCGGCCATGCTCGACGCGGTCGTGACCTCGATGTGCATCCACCACCTGCCCGATGACCGGAAGCAGGGTCTGTTCGCCGAGATCTTGGCGCACCTCGCCCCTGGCGGCTGGTACGTCAACTACGACCCGGTGAGCTCCGCGGATCCCGTTGTCGAGGCCACCTGGGAGCGAGTGAACGATCGCGACGACCCCGAGGCTGCAGGCAAGCGCCTCCATCGCACGCCGCAGGAGCAGCATCGCTTCGAGAACCACGTTCGCTACGTGATCCCCCTTGACCGACAGCTGGACTATCTGCGGTCGGCAGGCTTCCAGGGGGTTGACGTCTACTGGAAGCATCTGGAGAACGTGATCTACGGAGGGCGCCGACCAGCCTGAGGACTGGCCTCCATACCTTCTCCATCTGCGATCCATCGGTCCTCCTGACTCGCCGTCCATCCTGACGCGGTGATGCAGAGTCCGGGCGAAGCTTGACGCCCGGCCGACCAGGAGGAGACGTCGATGACCATGCAAGAGGAACGAACGGGCAGCAGCCCCGGCGCAGCCGCCGATGTCCGGGTCCGTGTGCCACGTCGCCAGAAAAGCTGGGGGTCGAAGGTCCGCTGGGCCAGGCACGCGGTGCAAGGTGTACTGGTCGCCGTCGTCGGTTGGCAGGCGGTGGGCCATGTAACTTCTGGCGAGGAGTCCGCCGAGGCGTGGTGCCCCTTGGGTGGATTCGAGGGTGCCTGGACGATGTTGACCACCGGGCGGACGGTGGCCCACGTGCACACCTCGAGCCTGGTGTTGGCCGCCACCGTGCTGGTGCTGGCCCTTGTCGGGCGGGGGTTCTTCTGCGGCTGGCTCTGCCCGCTCGGCACGCTGCAGGAGATGGTGCACAAAGCCGGGCGCGCTGTAACCAACCGGGTACCGCCACTACGACGACTGCGCCGCAGACTGGAGCGGGGTGCCGGCCTCGAGCGGTGGCGCCGGATCGATGGGGTCCTGCGCTGGGGGCGCTGGCTGGTGCTGGCCTGGGCGATCATCGGCGCGGCGGTCACCGGGACGATGGTCTTCCGGGTTGCCGACCCGTGGATCGCGCTCCTGATGGTGGCCCAGTTCGAGCTCAGCCTCGCGTTCGTCGTGCTGGTCGCCACCCTCGTCCTGGCACTTTTCATCCAGCGGCCGTTCTGCCGCTACGCGTGCCCACTCGGAGCCGTGCTGTCGCTGGCCGGCAAGCTCAGCCCGATCGCCGTCCAACGTGAAGCCGCGGCCTGCCTGGGCTGCGACCTGTGCAACCAGGCCTGCCCGATGGCGATCCCGGTGAACACCCGAACCCGGGTCAACGACACCTCCTGCAACGGCTGCCTCGAGTGTCTCGCGGCCTGCCCCAGCCAGAACGGTCTGGCAGTGACCCTGGCCATCCCAACACTCCGCGCCCGAAGGTCAGCGCCCGCCACCGAACCCGACCTGCAAGCCGCTACAGCATCGGAGATCATGAGATGAGAAGCCCACTTCGAGCCAGCCTCCGCGACACCACGAAAGCACCTGCGACCGAGCTCGCCCTCACCCGCGGGCGGCGCGCGGTGCCGACCCAGACCAGGTTGCACACCAGCCGCATACCGGTCGCGATGTACGTCGCCGCTTTGCTCCTGCTTCCCACGCTGATGGTCGCCGGGTTCATGAGCGCCGGTCTGTGGGCCAACGCCGAGACATCGACCACCCAGGCAGGCACGAACTCAGGAGAGAGCGGCGCGGGCGCCGAGGCTCCTGCAGCGCCGGCCGACGTCAAGGGGTCGATGACGGTCCAGCAGGTGGCCGATGCCTTCCCGCCGATCACCGCCGCGCAGATCCTGGGCAAGCTCGGGGCCCCGCTGAACACGCCAACCTCCTCCCAGCTGAAGACGCTGGTGGAGAAGGGCAACAGCATCGACATCCCCGCCCTGCGCACCTGGCTGCAGGAACAGGCGGCCAGGTAACAACAGACAAGTCCGCTAAGCAGGGCAGGTGCTCGTGTTGTTCAGCCGCTGCACCAGCCCGAAAGCAGAGACGCCCAGCGCCAAAACCGCGGTGGAGACATCGTGGGGGGCCGAGCTCAGCAATCCGAATGAGGCCAGTACGGTCACCGCCGCGATCGCAGCGCAGGGCGTGCAGCCGAGGTCGGGTCTGAGGCCGGTTCCGGGGCGTGGGAGGTAGGTAGCCAGCGTTGTTGCGCAGGCGAAGGCGACCCCTGCGACCAGGGCAGTCCACCCAGGCGATGGCGTCGGGGCCCAACCCCCAGAGGCCGCGACCATGAGCCCGAGCAGCGCGGGGGCAGTCAAGCCGACCGCCACGCGCCTTCTCAACGGCCAGGCCGCCAGCGCGTTGGCAAATCTGCGTTGGGTAGTAGGTGCTGACGGATCAGTTACGGGGATCGAGCGCATCAGGTCCTCCATCGTTGTCGATCATCTGCTCCAGAGCATCCAGCCCGCCGGCCAGGTAGCCGGTCCACTCCGGTCCCGTTCGCCCGCGGGTGCGGGACTGTGCCCGCCAGCGAGCGCGGACGCCCAGGCGCGTCCCGTGCTGACTGACCGCCGTCCGGGGGTATCAATCGCCACCTAAGACCGACAGATGCAAACTGACATGCTCCGTTCAAGCACGTGGTCGGTTTGGGTCAGGACGTATGGGAACGGGTGGAGGAAGGTGCAGACGTCATACCAGCTGAGGGAAGCTGCGCACGGCCGTGTACAGCGCCACCGCCACCAGAAGCATGGTGAAGGCCGCGGTGAGTCTCTGGGGGCGCACCCGGGTTGCGAGCCGACCGCCGAGGAGGCTGCCAAAAATCGCGGCGAGGGTGAATGCACCGATCAGCAACCAGTCCAGGTGGACGCCGTGGCCCATCCGCGACAGCAGTGCCGAGGTGCTGTTGATCGCGATCACCAGCAGGGAGGTGCCCACGGCCACCGGCATCGTGAACCCCAGCGCGAGGACGAGTGCCGGGACGACGACAAAACCGCCGCCCACACCGAAGAACCCGGTCAACAACCCCACGGCCGAGGCCGTCACGACCACTTTCAGGACCCGTGGGCAGTCGCAGACGAGCGTCGGATGCAGTTGCAGGACCGGACCGTTCGGTGAGCCGGTCTCAGCCTCGCCGGTGGTCACGGCGCCCAGCTGAGCGCGGCGGCGGACGACCATCATCGCGGCCACCACCAGCATGAGGACCGAGAACGCGGCCAGTAGGACCGCCGGTGCGACCGTTGCGGACAGCCGCGACCCGACATAGGCCCCGGCGATACCGAGCACTCCGAAGATCAAGCCCTGGACGACGCGAACTCGGCCGGCCCGGTGGTGGGCTGCCATTGCCACAAGGGCGGTGACACCCACGATGAGCAGGGACCCGGTCGTGGCGGCGCGGGGGTCCTGACCGAGCAGGTAGACCAGCGCCGGCACGGTCAGGATCGAGCCGCCGCCGCCGAGCGCGCCAAGGCTCAGCCCAATCAGCAGACCGATGGGCAGGGCAAGGGCGAGCATCTGTTCCTCTTCTCTGTTCGGTCGGGTCGCCAGGGGCGGGTTCGGATTGGTGGCGCCGCCACGGACGTGACTGCTGTCGTAACGCTTCAGATGACAACCCCTCGGCGACCAGACCAAAGCAGATCGTCGCAATGGCTCATGCCACTGCCTCGTCAAGCTCGAGCGGAACGGAGGTCAGTGGCAGTCCGGAGCCTGCGGCCTGCTCGGCGTAGCTGTCGTTTACGACGACAACGTGAGCGCCCCGCGCCGTAAGGATGGAGGCGGCGGCTGTGGCCCGGTATCCGGCGGCGCAGTGCACCCATACCTCTGCGTTCGGCACGTCAGCAATGCGGCTGAGCAGATCGTGGATGGGGATGTGCATCGCGCCGGCGATGTGGGACTCGGTCCACTCCCCCCGTCGCCGGACGTCAAGGATGGTAACTGGACGGTGGTGGCGCACCTGTGCCAGGTCGGCGAACGTGGCCAGCTCAAAGCTGTCGAGCGGACGGTCGGTCCACGCCGTCGGGGTCCCAGTGGCCGCGGCAGCCGGCCGGTCGATGCCGATCCGGACCAGCTCACGCTGGGCTTCGGCGACCTGGCCGGTGCTCTCTCCCAGCAGTGTCACCGGTGTGCCCCACGGGATGAGCCAGCCAAGATAGGTCGCGAACTGGCCATCGATGCCGAAGTTGAAGGTGCCCGGCACGAAGCCGGTAGCGAACGCGGTCCGGGTACGCAGGTCCACGACCCATTCACCGGCCTCGATCCGGCGTCGCAGGGCAGCGGCGTCGGCCGGCTCAGGAGCGCTCAGGTCGGCCGCGCCCGGACCCGCGGAGTTGGCCGGGCCCATCTGGGCGTAGTACGCCGGCCAGGCATCCAGACCGGCAAGCAGGTCGGCGACGTAGTCGTTCTCGGTCTGGGTGAGGGCCGGGTTGGTGTGCCGCTCCTGACCGATCGTGGACGAGGTCCCTTCCGATTCCGTCGCCGCGCAGAAGCTGCCGAACCCGTGGGTGGGCAGAACCTGCGTCTGGTCCGGCAGCGCTGTGGCTAGCCGGTGCGCCGAGGCGAACTGATGATGTACAAGGGCGTGGGTGTGGTCAGGTCCGAGCAGGTCTGGGCGCCCGGTGGAGCCGAACAACAGCGACCCGCCGGAGAAGACACCGACGTGCTCCGAACCGGACTCCAGTGAGTAGGACAGGTGCGTGTAGGTGTGGCCCGGCGTCGCGATGACCCTGATTCGCAGGACGTCACTGACATCGATGACGTCACCGTCGTTGACGGGGACTCGCTGGTAGGCGACGTCATCGGCTGCGTTGACGTGGTACGCCGCGCCGGTTGCTTTGGCCAGCGCAAGCCCTCCGGTGACGTAGTCGTTGTGGATGTGGGTCTCGAAGACGTGGGTGATCCGCACGCCAGCCGCATCAGCGAGCGCAAGCACACGGTCGATGTCGCGCTGCGGGTCGACCACGAGTGCAACCTCGCCGTCGTGAACGAGATAGCTTCGGTCACCCAGGGTCGGGGTCTCGATCGGAACGATACTGAACATCGCGTGCAGACCTCTCGGTCGGTTCGGTTCGGTTCCCGGTGACAGGAGAACGAATTCCTGCGGGCAGCCACGTCGTCTGAGGTTGCTTGACGCCGTGACCTGTATACCCGCCGGGGTATTTATCATCCCAACAGCAACCATGGGTGGGGCATTCCAGCGGGCGCATCTCCCGACGTCAACGTCATCCTCTTCGGCTCACGGAGGGTTACCCCAGGGGCAGCACGGCATGGACGGGCGATATGCGGACGGTTACTCGGCTTGGTCCGCGCCCCCGGGCATCTGGGTCCAGCAGCTGATCTGGTTAGCCCACAGGGGCATCCGCCAGAGTGATCGAAACCTCGGGCCCAGAGGCCAGTGTGTTGTGCACAGTGCAGTGGGTGGCGACGGCCAGCAGTGCGTCCAGGCGGTCGGCCGGTACGCCTTCGGGGACAATGAGGCGCATGTCGATACCGGCGACGCGGGCCGGCTTGGAGCCCATGTCGAAGGTCGCTTCGACAGCCAGGCCCTCGGTGGGTAGGGCATGCCGGGCGAGGTAGCGGCGAGCGTAGAAGGCCACACACGAAGCGAGGCTGGCGATGCACAGCTCGGTCGGGGTGGGCGCAGTGTCCTCGCCCCGATCTTTGACCGGCTGGTCGACCCGGACGACATGGCCGCGGACGTTGATGTCGAACTTGTCGCCACCGCGGTGCGCGACCCGCATTGGTGGTACGTCGGCGGGGTCGACCGGCGTGGTCTCGACCGGCGTGGTGTGGGACGTGGCAGTCATCAGGTGACGGTAGCGCCGAGGGACCCATGCAGCCACCGGAGGCTTTCGGAGTCGCCGAGCAGCTCCAGCCGGCGCCACAGGACGCTGCTGGGCAGCGCCTGGCTCTTGTGGGCGTGGCTGGCCTGGCGCTGGCGGGTGCGGTCGACGCTCACGGTCAGGTCAATGTCTTGGTCAGGGTGGCCGATGAACCTAGCGCCGAGCTCGTGGTTCAGCTGTGCGGCCACGGTTTCCGGCAGGGTCCAGCCCAGCACGGGCAGGTTGAGCATCTCCGCCGCCAGAAGTGCCGCAACGGTGGCGGCCATGTGATCGGGGTGACCGGTCACCCCGGCGGAGTCGAAGACCAGCAGCCCGTCCGCGTCACAGGATTCGGCGACGGCGACCACTTCGGCGGCCAGCATCCCAGCCGGCAGGTCGCGTAGGTCCCCGTCCGGGTGCTCCTTCAGCATGGCCCTGGTAACACCGAGCACCTCCGCAGCTGCGGCCAGCTCAACACCCCGCAGCGAGGCGAGGTCCCCGGGGGCTCCGTGCAGCGTCGACGCCTCCCCATGGGTCAGGCAGAGCACCTCGACTCCGGCGCCCGAGCGGGCGAAAGCGTCAAGGAGGGCGCCGAGACCGAATGACTCGTCATCGGGATGGGCCACCACCGCCAGCACTGACGTCCACGCCGGCAGTGCATCTGCCCGCCGACTCATCCGGGTCATGACTTCGCTGCTCATGGTTGGCTCCTCAACGGACGGCAACCTGCGTCGCCAGAGTAATGGCGACACAGCTACATGTGCTGATCGACCCAACCTTTATACCCCTATGGGTATTCCTGAAGTGAGGACCTTGGTCCTGCTCGGCGCACGCCATCAGGCAGCGTTGCGCCGGCTGCCCATCACGACTGGGTGCCCCGCCCGGGTCCAGGCACCGGTGCCACCGATGACCGAGTACGCGTCGTAACCGGCGCGCACCAGGACGTTGGTCATCGCCAGGCTGCGGTTGCCGCTGGCGCAGATGAGATAGACCGGCATGTCCTTGGGGAGCTCGCGCACGCGCGACGGTAGCTGTCCCATAGGGACGAGGGTGGCGCCCGGGACGTGGCCACCCACATACTCGCCGGGCTCACGGACGTCGACGACGATCGCGCCGTCGGAGTGGGCGGCGGCGAATGCCACCAGGGGGACCTCACGCATGCTGACTCCTTCTGTCATGACAGATGTCAAGAGAAATGGATACCCATGGGGGTATCCGTGCCGCGCCAACGCTAGCCCATGTCCGACCAGCTAGGAAGCGCAGCAGCTCCGACTGATCGACCCGATCGCCCGCCCCGCCGTTGCCCGTTGGACTCCTCAGGAATGCCTGTCACGCCTTGTGGGATACTCCCCCCGGAGGTATTATCCCACAACAGCCGAGGAGGAGCCCTCATGACCACCCAAGCACTGACCGCAGCATCTTTCGAGCAGACCCTGCTCGGCAACGACATCGTCTTGGTCGACTGGTGGGCGGCCTGGTGTGGACCGTGCCGTGCCTTCGGACCGACGTTCGAGAAGGCCAGCGCCGCCCACCCCGACATCGTGTTCGGCAAGGTTGACACCGAGGCGGAGCAGTCGTTGGCCGGGTCGGCTGGAATCACGTCCATCCCCACGCTGATGGTGTTCCGCGCCGGCATCCTCGTCTTTAGCCAGCCAGGGGCGCTCCCCGCTTCAGCCCTGGAACAGGTCATCGCCAGTGCCCGTGCGCTGGACATGGACGAAATCCGGGCCGAGATCGCCGAGTCCAAGACCGCCGCCGTCGCGTCCTAGACACCAGCAACCGGAATGAAGTCACCATGATGGAGTTGAAGCCCGAAGAACTGGGCGCAGTGGCCAACCGGCTGCGCAAGGCGCAAGGCCAGATTGGCGGCATCCTGAGGATGATCGAGCAGGGCCGTGACTGCACGGACATTGTGACCCAGCTGGTCGCGGTCAACCACGCAATGGACCGGGCCGGTTTCGCCATGATCGCCGCGAGCCTCAAACAGTGCCTGTCCGAGCCTGGCGGCGCCGACTCCGAAGACGCTCAGAATCTCGAGAAGCTCTTCCTCTCCCTGGCCTGAGCACATCAAGACTGACTCCCCCCGGAGTGCTCTCTGGCACCCACCCGCCACCGCCCACACGCTCCCCATCAAACCTGTCCGGAATAGTCCAACACCCCGCCTTGTTGATACCCCCAGGGGTATTCCCTTCTGCGAACTCCCAACAGCGCGCCACGCGAGACGACCCGCCAGGAGGATTCGAATGGATACCAGCTTCCCGCTCACCCAAACCCGTTGCTACCAGCAAGCCGCACGGCTGATGGCCAAGGGCGCGAGCCTGTCCGTGGCTCTTCGGGGCTGCATACGCACCGGTGGCTCTCGCACGTCAACCGCAACCCGACGGGCAGGAAACCAGTCTTCAGCAGAGGGCACCACCGAATCGGCATAGAGCCCGCGCCGGACGGAAGATCCTAGGCCCAGGTACGTGGGCAATCCCATCAGGACCTAGTGCAGTTCAGTCAACCAGTTCACCGCCAACCAGAGGAGCACCACATGTGTAGTCCCGCCCGTTGCGGCCGCTGCGGAAAGACCACCTGGAGCGGATGCGGCCAGCACGTCGACTCTGTCATGTCCAGGGTCGCCCCACCGCAGCGATGCACCTGCAACCCAACGGACGAGCGGCCCGTGCGGCGGTTCCCATGGAGCCAAACCTAAAGCAGCTGAGACGGGTCCGCAGACTCGTGCCCGCGAACAGCGGCAGCGCTGTGGAAACTTCCACAAGGAGTCGGCAACTGCCCGTGTCACTCGTACGCGAGTAGTTCCTTGATACGGTCGGCCATCGATCGCGGGACGACGGTGTCGGCGTCACGTAAGGCGCCCAGGGCAGCCCGCGTCCCCACCAGACCGGCATACAGCGGCGGGCACGTCGGACAGGCCTCGAGGTGGCGCTCCACCAGCACCCGATCGGAGGCCGGCAGCCCATCGTCGAGGTAGTCCGAGACCTTGCTCCTGGCATCCCAACATCGAAGTGGCACACCACTAAGGGCATCCCGCCGAGCCCGCCCCTGGGCCAGCGCGTCCACCAGCATCATCCGACCCCGACGCAGCCGCTGCTTGGCGGCGGGCAGCCCCACGCCCTGAACGGCTGCGATCTCAGCCACGGTCATCCCCTCTGCATCGTGCAGGACAACGACGGTCCGATAGATCACGGGGAGCCGCAGCAGCGCGTCCTCCAGCTCCTCGCGGGTCTCTGCCCGCTCGACCACGGTGGCCGCGTCCACGGTGTAGGACTCGTCACGCCACCGCTGCTCGACCTCGCGCTCAACGTCTTCGGTGGCGTCCTCACGGTCTCGACGGAACCGGTCGATGGCCAGGTTGTGAAGGATCTTATGCAGCCAGGAGGCCAGCGAAGCGTCACCGTGAAACGACTCGGCTCGTTGGAGGGCGCGCAGCAGGGTGTCTTGTACGAGGTCCTCGGCCTGATGGCCGTCCGGCGCGATCGTGCGGGCATACCTGAGCAGGCCGGGGACCTCGTCAGCGATTCGGCTACGAACGTCCAGTTCGCTCACACCGTGACGCTACTGCGAAACGGTGCGCTCCGCTGCGGAGGTGGTGACCTTCTGCTCGGGAACGCTACGGAGCCCTAGCAACGCATACAGGGGGCAGAAGCTGACAGCGGAAGTTGCCAGCATCACGCCCGCCAGGGCGTACAACACGATCGCAAGCCATCCGGCAGGGCCGACCAGGAGGCCGGCGACAACGAGCACAGGGGCCACAACGAACGCACGAAGCTTGCGGTCAGCTGAACCGATATTGATCTTCACGATGTTCTCCTTCAGATGGATTTTCGTACATCTCATAGACGCACAGGCCCCAAAATGGATACCACCCCGGGTATGTGACAACGGTTACACCCGTCGGGACGCAGGCGGCTCAGCCAGCTCAGTTGGCATCCGGTCCGGTGAGCCCGCGCCCGCGCACCGTCTGGCGGTTACGTGCTCGAGGGCAGTCGAATCGTGAGGGTTGTCCCGGCCCCCTCGGGCGAGACGGCCTGGATAGTGCCCCCGTGGGCCACGACGATCTCGCGTGCGACGGCCAGGCCGATCCCCGAGCCGGCAACCTGTTTTGCAGCGCGCCCCCGCCAGAGCCGGTCGAAGACGTGGGGAAGCTCATCGGCGGGGATACCGGGACCGGAGTCGACGACGTCCAGCACCGCTTGGTCGGCCTCGCTGCGCACCTGGACGGTGACCTCATCGCCGGCCCGGCAGTAGCGTGCCGCGTTGGCCAACAGGTTGCCCACCGCCTGGTGCAACCGGTCGGAGTCCCCACGAACCAGGACCGGGCCGTCCAGCCGGCTGCCCACCGCCAATCCCGCAGCCCGCAAATGGGATTCGCGCGCCGCCAGCTCGTCGCGGGCGACCTGGGTCAGGTCCACCTCGGCCCGTCGCACTGGTACGTCGCTCGCCTCCACGGCGGAAAGCTCGGCCAGGTCGCTCACCACACGCCCTAGGAGCGTGGGTACGTAACACGCTGGTCGGGGTGCTTCGCTGTTTCGGTGACTGCTGGGAGACTTCGGTGTGCCAGCGAAACGGGATGATGAGGGTCTTTTCCAGATGACGCCGGTGGAGCCGCTGGTCGCGGAGTGCGGGCCGGTGGACAAGACTTTCCGACCGTTCCAGCCGGACCAGCTGTTGCTGGTCCCGCCGTCTTTGGATGAGTGGCTGCCGCAGGAGCACCTCGCCCGGTTTATCGCCGACCTGGTCGATGAGCATCTGGACCTGTCGGGGTTCTACGCCGGTTACAAAGAGGGTCGGGGTGGGCCGCCGTTCGATCCGCGGTTGATGGTTCGGGTGCTGTTGCTGGGCTACACGACCGGGATCCGGTCCTCCCGCAAGCTCGAGGCGGCGTGCTGGGACATCGTGGCGTTCCGGTGGCTGGCCGGGGGGCAGGCGCCGGCGTATCGGGCGATCGCGAAGTTCCGTAAGCGGCACTTGTCAGCGTTGGGGCATGTGTTTGTGCAGGCTTTGGAGTTGTGCCAAGCCGCTGGGATGCTCAGCCTGGGCCGGGTCGCTCTGGACGGCACGAAGGTGCGGGCGAACGCATCGCGTCGCAAGGCGATGAGTTATGCCCGGATGAGCGAGAAGCAGAAGGTCCTCGCCGCGGAGGTGTCGGCGTTGCTGGCTGAGGCTGAGCAGATCGACCACGACGAGGACGCCGAGTTCGGTAGGGACAACAAGGGTTACGGCCTGCCGGCAGAGTTGGCTCGCCGTGAGTCTCGGCTGGCTAAGATCACCGCGGCGAAGGCGGCTCTTGAGGCGCAGGCCCAGGAGCGGGCCGCTGCTGAGGCGCAGCAGCGGGCCCGGGCGGCGGGCAAGGATGAGGACACGGTCGCCCTGCGGGCCGCTGCGGCCGGCGCCCGGGCGGTCCCGAAACCGACGGCGCAACGCAACTTCACCGATCCCGAGTCCAGGATCATGAAGACCGCAGACGGGTCGTTCCACCAGTGCTTCAACGCCCAGGCTGTGGTCGATGAAGATCATCAGGTGATCGTGGCGACCGACCTGAACAACTGCGCCGCCGACAGTCAGACCCTGGTGCCGATGACCGAGCAGATCAGCGCCAACACCGGACAGGAACCCAAAGAGCTGCTCGCCGACGCCGGGTACTGCTCAGAGGCGAACCTGGAAGCAGCCGCAGCGATCACCACCCAGACCGGCACCCAGTTCCTGATCGCCACGGGCCGACTCGAACACGACGAACCAGCCCGGGCGACGCCAACAGGTCGGATTCCGAAGAACTTCACGCCCAAGCAGCGGATGGCCCGCAAGCTCCGCACCAAAGCTGGCCAGGGCGCCTACGCCAGGCGCAAGGCGATCGTCGAACCAGTCTTCGGCCAGATCGCCACCCTGCAGGGTAAACACGTGCTGCTACGCGGTCTGGACAACGCCCGCCAGGAATGGCATCTGCTCGCGGCATGCCACAACCTGCGAAAACTCCACGGCCACCTCGGGGTCGCCGGCCTGGGAAGGCTCCAACCGGCCACCTGACGCCGCTCAGCCAGGGCAGCAGGATCACCCTGCGCCCGACTCCTTGGCATACCGAGGCAAGCGGGCGCTTCAGCGGCACCTTCCCTTCACATTGACGATCCGCACTCGGCGAACACCGGGACAGACCCCGGCTCAATTGTCCTTACGTGCCCACGCTCCTAGCCGCAACGACTGGTCGTGCAGACCGGCCAGGCCTTGAGGCGTTGGCTCAACCAACCCGTCGCGTAGCTCCTCGAGCCCGGCTTGCAGGGCGGCCAGCGGGGTGCGCAACTCGTGAGCGACATCCGCGGTGAGGTTGCGGCGATCCCGCTCCGAGCGCGCGACCGTGTCCGCCATCGAGTCGAACGCCCGGGCCAGCTCACCGAGCTCACCCGGACCATGCACCCCAACACGGGCCTGCCGATCCCCTGCAGCGAAAGCCCGGGTCGCGGACGTCATGGCCTTGATCGGACGGGTGATCAGCCGGGTGACCACCCAGCTCGCCAGGAGGGCAATCAGAAGAGCCACCACTGCGGCCACCGTGATCCACCACCAGGCCACGTCGCGCGCACGGTTCCCCGTCCCCGTCTCGAACACCAGGCGGACGGTACCAACGCGCGCCCCCGCAACGACCACCGGAGCATTCGCGACCCCCTCGCCGCCGACAGGTCCGACACCCTTGCCCTGGCCCTGACCCTGACCCTGACCGACATGGCCGGCACCGGTAGGAGTGCCAACCGGGGCACCGATCGCATCCAGGACGAACAGCTTGGCTCCCGCCGCCTCGGCTATCGCGCTGGTGCGGCTCAGATCTGCGCCGTCCCAGCCCGAGGCCTTCCGGTAGGCGCCCCCCGCCGCGGCCGCGGCGCCGGCCGCCGCCTTCTCCTGGTTGACCTGTGTAGCAACCTGGAAACCCTGCCCGACCCCGATAAGAGCCGCAACGGTCAGCACGAGGACCGAGGAGACTGCGACCAGGACAAAGGCGAACAGCAGCCGCCGCCCCAGCGGGCCCAGCCCGACACGAAGCGTGCTCACGCCGGATCATCTCGCCGCAGACGCAACCGGTAGCCAACGCCTAGGACGGTCTCCAGAACGTCGGCCCCGGAAGCGCCGAGCTTGTGGCGCAGGTTCTTCACGTGCGAGTCGATGGTCCGCTCATAACCGGCGTACTCATACCCCCGGATCCTGTTGACCAGCTCATACCGGGAGAACACCCGTTCGGGGGCCGCCGCGACGGCTGCCAGCAGGTCCCACTCGGTCGGGGTCAGGTCGAGCGAGCGACCATCCAGCGACGCCTCATGTCGAGGCTCGTCGATACGCAACCGCCCCTGGCCGTAGGTGACAGGGCCGCCCGGGCCCGGTTGCCCGCCGCTGCGGTGTAGCACCGCCTGAACGCGCAGGACGACCTCGGCGGGGCTGAAGGGTTTGGTGACGTAGTCGTCCGCGCCAAGCTGCAAACCGTGAATGCGGTCATCGATGGTGCTGCGAGCCGTCAGGACGAGAACCGGGGGCCGTCCTGCGGCCTGGATCTCCCGGAGCACGTCTGTGCCGTCCACGTCGGGCAGGCCGAGGTCGAGCACCACCAGGTCGGGAGGGGCGGACGTGAGCAACCGAATCGCCTCGGCCCCGGTTCCGGTGGTCAGGACCGAGAGGCCGGCACGCTCCAGATACCGGCGCAGCACCTCCCGGATATCGCGTTCATCCTCAACGACCAGCACGGGGGGCATGCCTCATCCTCTCTGATCGGACGCTGTCGAGGGCGCCGAAAACGACCGTTTCCGCCCCGACCAGCCCAATCTCCACACCGCCTCCACATCCATCCCGCAGGCCCTGCAGATAGCCGTCGCAGATTGGACTCGTACCCGAAGCCACCAACCAAGGAGCAAACCATGAACACCCGAACCCGCATTACGGCAACGATCACCGGCGGCGCCGCCGTCGTCGCCCTGCTCGCAGCCGCCCCCAGCCTCGCCGCCACCGGCCCAACCGGAGCCACCCAGCCCACACCGGCTACCAGCGCCAACCAGCAGAACGCCCAGCAGATGGGCGACTGCGACGGGACAGGCGCCGGCCCAGCGTACGGCCGGGGCAACGGTCAGGGCAGAAACGGTCAAGGCGCCGGCATGCAGGGCCGCGGCGCGGGGATGGGCGCGGGGATGGGCGCGGGGATGGGCGCGGGGATGGGCGCCGACCTTACCGGCGTGGCCAGCGGCACCCTGACTGACACCCAGAAGACCAAGCTGACCGCGATGGCCGAGGAGGAGAAGCTCGCGCACGACCTGTATGTCGTTTTCGGCGACAAGTACGGGACACCATTCAGTCGGGTCACCAACGCCGAGACACGACACCTCGCCGAAGTGCGCATCGTGCTCAAGCGGTACGCCATTAACGACCCGACCGCAGGACGAGCTGCGGGAACCTTCACGACCGCAAGCACCCAGCAGCTGTACAACAAGCTGCTGGCCCAGGGCACGGCCAGCGTGGACGGCGCCAAGACGGCCGCCCGCACCGTCGAGTCGACCGACATCACCGACCTGAAAGCAGCGGCGACCGGCGTGACGGCACCGGACGTGGCGCAGGTCTACAAGAACCTTCTCGCAGCCTCCCAGCGCCACTTCGTGGCATTCGGCGGCTGACAGCAGTCAGACCGCCCGGAGCCGATGAACCGACTCCGGGCGGTGTCGCTGGATACTCGGTGGGCGCGACCTTGCTGGCGCCGTGATGTGACATCCAGTTGCTGTCAAGAACCGAGACCAAACACCGATGGCGACGTCGAGCACAGGATCTGCCCTCGCAGGCGCATCAGTAGCGCTCCCGCAGTCATCACCAGGGCCGCCACCGCAAGAAAGGGCTGCGCAGGGGCGAACCAGGTGATTGCGCCGGAATACCCGAGTGCGAGCAGCGCAATCTTGTTGCACACCGGACAACCGACGGCGAACCAGACCAGAACGCCACCAGCCATCCCGAGCCGGCTCGGGGCATCGCCGGTGTCGTCCGATGCCGGTGTCTCGCCAACGCCGCGGGTCCGCCGGACATAGGTCGCGGCAAGCATCCCGGCGAGGACCGACGACGCGATCCAAACCGGGTAGTTCCAAGCGTGGACCGGGACCTTGCGTCCGAAGACCGGGTTGGGGATCAGCACCGTTGGAATCCCGATCAGTACGGCGAAGGCGACACTGAAGCCAACCGCCGCAACGCGTTGCCACGCCGTCCAGCTGCGCAGGGCGAGGACGCTCGCCTGCAGGGTCCGCACAGGCTCGGCTGACCTCGATCTGGCGGTGCTCATGCTCCTCCTGTCACGCCGTCTTGTGGTGGGCCAGACTCTGCCCACCACAAAGACGGCAGGCCTCCAACTGACTGGGGCGCGCTTCCTGACTACGTCTGCAATACATACCTACGGACATGCCACACCCGGTCAGGACCCTCCCAGCGTCATGGGTCCGCCCATGTTCTGCCAGGCGCCGATCCCGCCGGCGAGGTCATAGACATGGGTGAAACCGGCAGCCGACATCTGTTGCAGCGCCGTTCCCGACCGGTTTCCGCTGCGGCAGTACACGGCGTAGGTCGCCGTCTTGTCGAGCGCGGCGACGCGGGTTGCGAAGTCAGAGTGTTGCCGGTCGCGTCTGTTGATGATGGCGGCGTCGCGGTGGGTGAGGACGTGTTGAGCTGAAAAAGGGCCCCGCCGGTTGGTTCCGGCGGGGCCTTGGTGTTCATGGGGTCGCGCTGGTGGTCATTCTGTCGTGACTTCTGTGACGGCTGCTCTTGCTGAGGACTCGTCAACGATGGCTTTGTTGGTGGCGAATGCTGCGACGAGGGCTTGGACGGCGAGGTTGTTGACGGCTCGGGGGATTCCTCGGCTGACTTGGTGGATGAGGGCGACGGCGTCGTCGGAGAACAACGTGTCGGAGCGACCGGCAAGCTTAAGGTGGTGGGTCAGGTAGCTCTTGGTTTCGGGCTCACTCATGCCGGTCATCGCGTAACGCAACGCGATTCGTTGGTCGAGGGCGGCGAAGGTGCCGAGCTTGATCCGGCGGCGCAGGGTGGGTTGGCCGACGAGTAGGCAGGCGAAGGGTGAGTGGGAGTCCATGTCGGCGTTGGTCAGCAGGCGGAGTTCTTCGAGCTGGTCGATGCCCAGGAGGTGGGCTTCGTCCAGGACCAGTACGACGGTGCGGCCGCGTTCGTGTTCCTCGGCGGCGAGTAGCTCGGCGGTCTGTGGGATCAGCGCTGCCTTGTTGAAACGTGGGACCCCACCCAGGGCGGTGACGATCCCGAAGTACAGGCCTCGGCCGCCGACTGCGGGGTTGCCGAGGTAGATGGTGGTGTGCCGGGACGCGTCGAGCCCGGCCAGGGCTGCTCGGATCGCGACGGTTTTGCCGGCGCCGACTTCGCCGGTGATCACTCCCAGTGCGCGTTCGTTGATGCACCAGCTGACCCTGGCGACGGCTTCGGCGTGGCTGGCGTGGCGGTGCAGCATCTGTGGGGCCAGGGCCCGTCCGAAGGGCATGCGGGTGAATCCGTAGTGGGACTGCAGGTGGTCAAGGCTCACGGGTACTCCTGGGGGTTGTTGGTGTCAGCGGGGTCAAGTGACTCGAGCAGGTCGAGCTGGCCGGGAATGACCTCCTCGGGATTGCTGGTTCGTCGGCTGGCCGGCAGCAGGGTCGCGAAGGACGCGAGTTCGAACTCCAACACCGCATCGAGGCCGCCGCCTCCGCTGGCCTCGGGGCCGGTGATGCAGTCGGTGCCAACGTCTTTGGTGATGTCCCCGGCGTGTTGGGCCAGCGTGGAGTAGTTCACGGGCGCAACACGCAGCGCGGCTGTGTGTCGGTCGCGGACCAGCCCGAGGTAGTCGATCCCGGTCGGTGGGGCCGGGTCGGGACTGGCTTCGGGTTTGGCGCCCGGGTGGACGTGGCGCCCGATCTGGTGGCCGATCGCGACACCCATGTCCCGGCCCTGGTAGCGGACCTGGAGATCGGTCAGGTCGAAGGGGTCGAAGACGAGCTCGACGCGGCGTCCGACCAGGGCCGCGTCGACTTCGTAGGTGTTGCCGTGCAGCGATACCGTCGCGGTCTTGGCGACCAGGCGACGCTCGGACCACAAGAACGCCTCATGTAGTGCTGCCGGGGTCGGCAGCACGGGCGGGTCGGTGGTGGTGAATCGGGCCAGTGGTGTTTGACCTGTTTCTGAGTGGATGCGTTGGTGGTACACGGTTTCCACCCAGGCGGTGAACAGCTCGTTCAGCTGGGTCAGGTCCCTGATCTTGGCCAGGGCGCCGGGGGCGGCGAGCTCGATGAGGAACTGCTCACGCACGGTGCGGAAGACCCGTTCGATCTTGCCCCGGCCGGCGGGCTGGCGCGGTTTGGAGTGGGTCAGCTGGATCCCCAGGACTGCCAGCGCCCGCAACAGCTGTTTGGAGATCATCGCCGAGCCGTTATCCAGATAGACGACCCGCGGGATCCCGCGGCTAGCAATGCCTGCGCGTAGTGCGGCCTCGAGGCGGACCGTGTCCTCGCTGTGCCCCCACCGGTAACCCGTCAGGGTCCGGGAGTGGTCGTCGATGAACGCGAACAGGTACGTCTTGCGACCAGCTACGACAGGGCCGTGTAACGCGTCGCCGGTCCACCGGTCGTTAGGGGCGGCGGCCTCGAACCGGCCGAACGCCGCAGGCGGTGTGCCGTCGGGGCGGGTGTTCAGCTCCAGGCGGGCGAAGTGCCTTTGCAGGGTCCGCGCCGACGGCGCCCAGCCCGCATGCTCACCCAGGATCACCGCGACTTGGGCGGCGGTCCGCCCGGGGACCTCCCGCTTCAACGCCGCCGCCAGCTCCAGCACCGACGCCGGCGTGTGGGGCTCGGCATGGCGGGCCGAAGGAACCAGGGCGTCGAAACCGCCAGCCCGCCAGGCCCGGATCCACCGGTCCAGGGTGACCCGCGACACCCGCACCCTGTCCCCGAACGGACCCAGATGCTCCTGCTCGGACAGCTCGCGCACGAGCGGGCCGCGTTGACGAGTCGTCAACGCGGGGTCGGCTACCGGGCGGATCAGCGCATACCGGAACAGGCCAATCTCTTGTGCCCGCTGCGCGCGGTCGCCCTCATCGGCGCCGCTTGTTCGTTTGTGGCTCATCGCTCACCTTCCACCTTGAGGAAATTCGTCAAGGTCGAAGCCTGTCGAGGTCAACCACGCCCGCCCAGGGTCAACTCGTGTTGCTCACCTGCCCATGCCCGGAGCGAGCATCAAACCGCCGCTGGCCCAGGACGCGAACTCCCACGGCGGGCGCGGCGACAACCGGCGGACACCCGCGGCGCTGGCCCGGCCGAGGGCCTCCAACGCGTCAGCGAACACGCAGTCCCGCGGCAGGAGCGGACCAGCCTGGGGGTCAAGGCTGTGCAGCAGCCGGGTGAACAACACCCGCACGACCTCGGCAAGCGCGCCGAACCGGCGCAGCCACCCGCGCACCGTCGAGGCCGGACACCCCAAGGCCGCCGCGATCGGCCGATGTCCCGATCCCGCAGCCTTGGCGAGCAACGCCGCCCCGATCATGGACACCGCGTCCGCGCGGCGCGACAGCCACGCTGTGCTCAACAGGACGTGGGTCTTCGCGCAACCCATACAGCTCGCACGGCGAGGCCGATGTCGCACCGTGTCTTGTTCCCGGCGTGAAACCCGCCAACGAGCATGGCCCCACGGCCGCAGCACACCCCCACACGACGGACAACCCAGCTCACCGCTCAGCAGCGAACGTTCGACCACGACCGCATCGGTATCTACCATCAACATTGGGTGCACTCCAAGCACCAAGTGACGGCCCTCCTGCTCGCCAAAGCTGGGGAGGGTCGTCGCGCCCTTTACAGGGCATGGTCATGCCCTCGACGCGAACGATAGAGGAAACCCGATAAGCCACACCGTCATACACACTGACGCGGACCCACCCACACGTGGTCAACCACGGCGTCGCTCAACA
>JABBOX010000244.1 GCA_012927555.1 Phycicoccus sp. | reverse complement strand
CTCAAACAATGGCGCGGAATCGCGACCCGCTACGACAAATACGCCCTGACCTACCTCGGAGGCGTCACCCTCGCCGCCATCGTGATCCACCACCGCGTCCGCAGTTAACAGACACGCCCTAGGCGCCTGGCGTTTCTGATGGGGTGTCGTCATCGACCGGCGAGACAGCGGCAGCTGGAGAGGCGGCTGGAGTGGCGGGAGCCGATTCCTGGTCGAGGTCTTCTTCGAACGTGTCAGCGTCCAGCTTTCGCAACCTGGCGGCGCACGCCTCGATGCCGCTCTGGTCATTCGAGCCGACCGCGGTCAGCAGCTCGGACACCAGCGTGAGCTCGCCAGCCAGCCGGGCCCGGCGCTCGAGGTGCTTGTCCGGCCGGTCGACCCGGGCATGTGCGTAGGCTTCGAGCACCGTGTCGAACGCCGCGGGTGGCGCCTGGGTGACCAGCGCCGCGAAGTCGTCTGCAGGGTCTGCGACCTTGGCGTCCTCCCAACCGGTCAGACCGCGGATACGGCCGCTGGCGGCATCCTCGTCATCGTCGAAGACGGCGAGCACCTGGTCACCGGTCAGGTCGCCGTGGGTCGGAGTCGGGGCGAAGCGCCACAGCGATACGTCTTCGAGCGAGCGTTCCCACCGGGCCAGCAGCGCAGTCGGAACGTGTCCTGTCGCAGCGGCCCTGTCGAGGTCTGAGAGGCGGCGGGTGCGATAGGTGTCGGCGTCATACGTCGGGAGACCGGCCTCGTCGAAGAGCGCCCGGTCAACGTTGTGCAGAGCGGCGATCGCGCGGCCCAGCTCGGCCGCGATCCCCGGTCCGGCCGGCAGGTGCGCGAAATACAGCGGCCGCCCAGCCATGTAGGGGTAGACCGCTGCCCGGCCACCCTCCTTGAGATCCACGAAACCCTTGGGCATCGGCACCGAGAAGGGCAGCCGGCGCGACAGCAGCCCCAACAACGACATGGTGACATCCATCTGTGCCCCGGCGGCGGCAGTCACCGGCGCGCGGACGACCCATCGGCGATGCTGCGTGTCTTCGATGAAGGCAACCTCGAACTGATGACCGGGCACGTGCGGGGTGCCTTCGACAGCCACGGGGTCCAGCCCCGGCACCGCGACGCTGGCGAGTGCCGCGAGGGCAAGGGGAGTGCGGGTCACCAACACACCGTATGACGAGTACGCCCCATAGGCTGGAAGGCGTGAGCGGGTCTTCGGAAACTTTGCAGAATTTGGCTCTGGCACGCGGCACCCTGGACCGCGCCGGCGTGCGACGCAAGGACCCAGAGCTCCTGCCTTCGCTCTTGAAAGACCCGTCCACCCAGGTCCTGGAGCTGGCTGCCGGCCTGGCGGAGGTGGTCGAGCTCGATCATGACCTCGCACTGCTCCTACGTCCCCCCACTGAGCAGGACGCGAGCCGGCTGGCGGTCTTCCTGGGGCAGGACGGCGACGGCACGGCATACGTGGGGGTGGTGCGTGACGACCTGGATCCGTTGGGGGCCTCGCAGTGGCGAACCTTGCGCTCGGTGGGTGTCCTGCTCTCGGACCGGGACGCGGGCCTGTTCGCCACCATGCTGGGGCTGGCCAACTGGCACGCCGTGCACACCCATTGCCCTCGTTGCGGCTCGAGGACGGACCCCGACCAGTCTGGCTGGATCCGTCGTTGCCCGCAGGACGAGAGCGAGCACTATCCCCGCACCGACCCGGCGGTGATCATGGCGGTGACCGACGATGGCGGCCGGCTGCTACTCGCCCGCAGCCCTCAGTGGCCGGAGGGGCGGCTCTCGGTGCTGGCGGGTTTCGTCGAGCCTGGTGAGTCTCTCGAAGCGGCGGTCGCCCGGGAGGTTCTCGAAGAGGTCGGTGTGGTCGTCGACCAGGTGCGCTATCTCGGCAACCAGCCGTGGCCGTTTCCGTCATCGTTGATGGTGGGCTTCACCTCGCATGCAGCCGACCCGACGCTCCACCTGGACATGGACGAGATCGTCGAGGCGCTGTGGGTCACTCGTGACGAGCTGCGCGAGATGGCCGCGGCCGGTCGTTTCGGTTTCTCCCCGTCGGTCTCGATCGCTCGGCGGATCATCGAGAACTGGTACGGCGGGCCGATCGACCAACGGATCGAGTGACGCGCTCAGGCCAGCCGAAGCCGAACCTGGGCGAGGGAAGGGTTGGTGGCTGAGGTTCCGTCCGGGAATACCACCGTCGGCACGGTCTGGTTGCCACCGTTGAGGCTCATGACGTAGTCGGCGCTCGCGGGGTGCGCTTCGATGTTGACCTCGTTGTACGTGATCCCCGCGCGGTCCAGCCCGCCCTTGAGGCCGCGGCAGTAGCCACACCATGGCGTGCTGTACATCGTGACCGTGCCGGCAGAGGGCAGGGTGGGGGCCGCGGACATGCGAGATCTCCTCGAGGTTCAGTGGTTGGGTAACAACTCTAACCGCGGCCGGCCTCCAATACTTCCCGATCCGTCAGCGCGCTCCGGCCTGTCAGCGCGATCTGAGAGGATCGGCGGTGATGTCTCCTCCACCCAGCCAACCGAACGGCGAGCCCCGGGTTGCCCCGACCGCCGACGACATCCTCGACGCCCTCGACCCGGAGCAGCGTCAGGTCGCAGCGTCGCCGACCGGGCCCATGTGCGTGCTCGCCGGCGCCGGCACCGGCAAGACCCGGGCTATCACCCACCGCATCGCCTACGGGGTGCACAGCGGCGCTTATCAGCCACAGCGCGTGCTTGCCGTCACGTTCACAGCCAGGGCCGCAGGCGAGATGCGCACGAGGCTGCGCGAGCTCGGCGTCCCGGGGGTGCAGGCACGGACGTTCCACGCCGCGGCATTGCGTCAGCTCCACTTCTTCTGGCCTCAGGCGATCGGCGGTGCGTCCCCAGAAGTGTTGCCGCACAAGGCATCCGTCGTCGCCGAAGCCTGCTCGCGCCTTCGTCTGCAGGTTGACCGCGTGGCGGTGCGCGACCTCGCGGCCGAGGTCGAATGGGCCAAGGTGAGCATGCTCACGCCTGAGTCGTATGCCGCTGCGGCCCGCCGCGCGGGTCGCGACCCCGCTGGCCTGGACGCCACCGCGATGGCCCGGGTGCTGCAGACCTACGAAGACGTCAAGACCGAACGAGGGGTCATCGACTTCGAAGACGTGCTGCTGCTGACCGTCGGCATCCTGGCCGAGCGGGACGACATCGCCCGCGTCGTGCGCTCGCAGTACCGCCACTTCGTGGTCGATGAGTACCAGGACGTCAACGCCCTCCAGCAGCGGCTGCTCGATCTCTGGGTGGGTGAGCGCGATGACGTGTGTGTGGTCGGCGATGCGGCCCAGACGATCTACTCCTTCACGGGGGCGACGCCCAAGCACCTGCTGGAGTTCCCACGGCGATACCCCACGGCGCAGGTGGTCAGGCTCGTGCGCAACTACCGTTCGACGCCCCAGATCGTGGCGCTGGCCAACGTCATGGTGCGTGCCGCTCACGGGCCGAGTGGCACCTCGCCGGCTGACACCCTCCAGCTCCGCGCGCAGAGACAGGACGGTCCCGCGCCCAGCCTCACCGCCTACAGCGACGACCCCTCTGAGGCGACGGGCGTGGCCACGTCGATCAAGAGCCTGATCGCCCAGGGCACGCCGGCAAGTCAGATCGCCGTTCTCTTCAGGACCAACGCTCAGTCCGAGGCCTACGAGTCCGCGCTCGCGGACGCCAATGTCGCCTACCTCGTACGTGGCGGCGAGCGGTTCTTCGCCCGCAAGGAAGTGCGTGGGGCGATCCTGCTGATGCGTGGGGCCGCCAGGGCTGACGACGGCGCCAAACCTCTGGGTGAGCTGGTCCGGGATGTCATCGCCGGGGCCGGGTGGACCGAGCGGGCACCGAAAGCCGGCGGGGCGACCCGCGAGCGTTGGGAGTCCCTGCAGGCGTTGGTCGGGCTGACCGACGACTTCGTGTCCGGCAACCCGCAGGCGCGACTTACCGACATCGTCAGCGAGCTCGACCAGCGTGCGGCAGCCCAGCATGCACCGACGGTCGAGGGTGCGACCCTGGCCTCGTTGCACGCCGCCAAGGGTCTTGAGTGGGACTGCGTCTTTGTCGTCGGCTGTAGTGACGGCCTGATCCCGATCAGCATGGCTGAGGGCCCCGAGGCGATCGAAGAGGAACGAAGACTGCTGTATGTCGGGCTGACGCGCGCCCGGCGCGAGCTGCGTCTGTCGTGGTCCGGGGCCCGCAACCCCGGCGGGCGGGCCAGCCGGCGACCGTCTCGGTTCCTCGACGGGGCTGCCAGCATCCTGGGCGAGGGCGCGCGGTCATCCGCCAGGGCGACCGGCTCGGCCGCTCGAAAGAACGGCGGCAAGTCTGCGAGGTCGGCGAAGGCGGCGAAGCTCTTGAGGTGTCGCGGGTGTGGCACGGACCTGGTCAGTGCGGCAACGCGCAAGGTGGGTCGCTGCCAGGACTGCCCGCCCACCTATGACGAGGCGACGTTCGAGGCCCTGCGGGTGTGGCGTCTTGCGGTCGCGGGCGCGAGCAAGGTCCCGGCCTACGTGGTCTTCACTGATGCGACGTTGACGGCGATCGCGGAGAAGACACCGGCGAGCCCGGGCGAGCTGGCCACGATCTCGGGGGTCGGCGCGCGCAAGCTTGAGCGCTATGGCAGGGACGTGTTGGCCATCCTGGGTGGGGCCGATCCTGTTGAAACCGCCGAAATCTTCTGTGCTGCAACGGCGTTGGCGAACGACGTCTCACAGGCCTAGCCCCGGTGTCGGTGAGGGCAGTGACGTTCGACATGATTGCCGTGTGCAGGAAGATCCGCTTTAATACGTTGCGAGCATGAAGCGACTGCCTTAACCTGAACCTACGTCCAGCCCAGCCGGTCCAGGCGACCGTGCTCGGACCCGCGAGAACAGTGAGGAGGTTGGCCCTGATGGAGAACATCACGATGACGAAGACGACGCAGATCACCCGCGTCCGCTTCGCGTTCCCGCAGATCGCCGACCGCAGCCTCACTGTCGGCGTTGGCGGCGCGTTCTGGGGGACGGGTCTGTCCTCGTTCGGCCCCGGCGAGCTCGCCGGCCTCGGTGCGGACATCGCAGTCTCCGCGACCACTTCTGTTCCCTCGTTCTACGCCCCGACTCACAAGGCACCTGCTGTCAAGGATGTCGCGTACCTCCGCTCCTGGAGCCCACCGGTCTAGCTCTTAGACCAGGCCACCTCCAGGCCGCGGAACCCGACATCCGGGATCCGCGGCCTTTGTGTTGTCCCATGGGCCGCCCGCACAGGAAGACCGCCAGCCAGATGAAGAAAAGCAGGATCGATCCCCAGCCAGTCCCACAGGGCATTGCCGCGGATCAGCGTGATGACACACACCAGAGAGCTCGCCCCCTGACCGGGGGAGACGAAACGAAGGAGGTGACACCCGATGCAGCTCACCGCACTCATTGACCTGAACGAGCAGGCCGAAGACGCCGGTTCTGACATCCCGTGTCAGGAGTCCGATGCCGAGCTGTGGTTCGCCGAGAGCCCAGCCGATGTCGAGTTCGCCAAGACCCTGTGTGGGGCATGCCCGGTTCGCATCGAGTGCCTGGCCGGCGCCTTGAACCGTGGGGAGCCATGGGGCGTATGGGGTGGCGAGCTCTTCGTACAAGGGACGATCGTCGCCCGCAAGCGCCCCCGCGGACGTCCCCGCAAGAACTCGGTTGCCGCCTAGGCGACTTCCGTTCCAGAAGCCACGTCCTCCACGGCCGTGGCCCCAAACCTTTTGTTTGCAAGGAGTTCCACCATGTATCTGCTACAGAGCATGATCCTCGTCCGAGCTCGAATGGAGGAGATCACGAATCCCGGTGAGCCAACGATCATTCGTTTGGCCCCGGTCAAGACTCGCGGCGCGCTGCGGATCAAGCTTGACGCTCGGCGGGCCCGGCTGGGAATGCGGCCAGGTGAGGTCGGGTGAGGTTCGGGTGAGGTCTGGACGCTGGCGACGACCGGCACACCTCCGCGGTGGCGGATAGGGTCGGTTGTCGTGAGTATCCTCCCCGCCGCGCAGGTGTCGTCCCGACGTGAGTCCATCATTGCGGCACTGACATCGCCTGACCTTGCCCCCATCGTCGACCTGGTTGTCTGGGTCGACGATGGGGGAGCGTCGCTCGGCGGGAACCGATTGTCAGATGCCGGACGGGTGGCGATGGCCGCCAGCCATGTCGGGCGTGTGCGGCTTCACCAGGACGGCCGTCACGAGGTTCTGGTGGGGTCGGACCCCATCGCCCGCGAGGACCCGATGGCGTTCCTTCCTTACGACCGTGAGTGCGTCACGCCGAGCCCGCTCAGCTCGCGGGACAACTCCTATCCGTATGCCGCGGCGCGCATCCTCTCCCTGTTCGCGGATCCGACCCGAAGCCCGGACGTCGCGGTCCTGCACACGCCCCGTCATTTCTTCCCTGAACAGGGAGGGCACGTTGGCGAGCACGGCTCGCTGGATGTCATCCAGTCACGGGCTCCATTCTTGTTGTCCGGCAAGGGAGTTGCCGCGAGAGGCATCGTGGACGAGCACGTCAGGCTCGTCGACGTGGGCCCCACGCTGGCCGCTCTGGCAGGCGTTCCCGACGGCGACCTGCGCGACGCCGCAGGTGACACCTTGGACGGAAGCGTGCTCACGGAGTACTTCGACGCTATGGCCTTCAACGCTATGGCCTTCGACGGCGAGGCGCTGGCCGGGCCCAAGGTGATTGGCATCCTCTGGGATGGCGCGCACTGCGGCGATCTGCTGCACATGGCCGAGTCCGGTGAGCTGCCAGGGGTTGCGCGGCTCATCGACAAGGGTATGGCGTTGCGTGGCGGGGCCGTGGCGCAGTTCCCGAGTGTCACCCTGACCAACCACACCTCGATCCTGACCGGACTCGGGCCAGGAAGGCACGGAGTCCTCGGCAACGTCTTCTATGACCGCGCGACGGGTGAGCAGATCGTTCCCAACAACAGCTCGACCTGGCATCGCAGCGCCGAGTGGCTGCGGCCGGCAGTTCGTACGATGTTCGAGATGGTCAATAGCGTTGTTCCGCAAGGGAACTCACCGCGCACAGCCTGCGTCAACGAAGCCGTCGATCGGGGCGCCGACTATTCCACCATGGCGATGGTCCGGGCCAGCGGCAGCTCATCAGGGGCGGCCGGCCTGAACGAGCAGCTGCCGGATGCGCACGCCTCCGTTCACGTCCATGACAAGGCTCACCTGGCGGACTCGTACTTCTCATGGTGCAGCCAGGTCGACGATCTCGGGCTGGAGCAGATGCAGCAGCTGTGGCAGAGCCTGGACTCGGCGCCCAGATTGACGTGGTGGGCAAACATCGTGAGTGACGCGGGCCATCATGCCGGTGGACCTCGGAGCGACGTTGCACGTGACTCGCTGCGTGACTCGGACTCGCGCCTGGTGTCGTTCCTGGACCACCTCGATGGTCTTGGGATCACCGACCAGGTGACGTTCCTGCTCACCGCCGACCACGGTTTCGAGGGATCGGACTCCACCGTCACCGGCTCGTGGGGGCCGGCACTGGACGCGCTCGGCATTCCGTACCGCGACGAAGGCCCCGGGTTCATCTACCTGCTGGCCGACGACTGAACAAATCTGCAAACCCGTGACGTTGTCGGCAGCCGAGGGCAACACTGGGCGAATGAGCCAGGACGCGACGCTGCCGGTCTGCCTGAGGTGTGGACGTATGCCGGACGACGAGTCCGATGCCCGGCTCACCTGGACTCTCGGCGTTGAGAACGGCCGCCAGGTCTGGACCTGCGACCGCTGCAGCCGCGAGAACCTCCGGAGTATCGAGGGCAAGCTGGACTCGCCGTGGTGGTGAGGACCTGTTGGTGAGGGCGTGGCGGGTGCTGACTAGGCCTGATGCACGGGCGGAAGGCTGGCTTCGGGCAGCCAACGGTCCACGGTCGCCCGGCCATGAACCTCGCCCTGGATCTGGCAGAGGACGCCGATGCCACCGAGCCACACCCGGTGGATCAAGAGATACGCCGGCGGCAGATTGAGCTTGAAGCCGAGTGCGAAGTCGGCGCGGCGGGGATCGTTGAGGTGCAAGGACACACCGCGCAGCCAGGCTCGGGTGAAGGTGAAGGTGTCGGTGCGCAGTGGCCCGATGAACGGCTCGAGGAAGGCCAACAGCTGGTCCGCGTCGATGTCGATCGATGCCTTGACGAAGCCGTGCTGGCGCAGACCCTCGAGCGCACCCGTGGAGTCGCCGGACAGTGCCAGCGTGAGCAGCTGCCCCATCTCGACCGGCAGGCCGTCGGGCAGCCGGTTGACTGCGCCGAAGTCGAGGACCCCGAGTCGGCCGTCAGCCAGCATCCGGAAGTTGCCGGGGTGTGGGTCGGCGTGGAGCAGCCCGGCCAGCTGTGGCCCGACGAGCAGCAACTCCTTGTCGCGCGCGGCTGCCTCGTCGCGCGCCTGCTGCGAGCCGGTCGCGATGATCGCCGACAGCGGAGTCCCGTCGAGCCACTCGGTGACGATGACGTTGCCCTTGTGAAAAACCACGTCCGGGATGGCGAAGTCAGGGTGGCCCGCGAATGCTGCGGCAAACGTCTTCTGGGACTTGGCCTCAAGCGCGTAGTCCAGCTCTTCGGCCACCCGGCTCTTGAGCTCTTCAAGGATCGGTTTGATCTCCAGCCCCGGGATCCACCCTGCCGCAACGCGAGCCACCCTGGAAACCTGGTTGAAGTCGCTGATCAGTGCATGGCCGGCGCCGGGGTACTGGACCTTGACCGCAACCTCGCGACCGTCCTTCCACACGGCTCGGTGCACTTGGCCGATCGAGGCCGCCGCCGCGGGTTTGTCGTCGAACGAGGCGAACTTCTGTCTCCACCGCGGCCCCAGCTCGGCGGCCAGTACGCGATGGACCACCGATGCGGGCATCGGCGGCGCGGCGTCCTGCAGCTTGGTCAACGTGGCGCGGTACGGGCCGGCGAACTCTTCAGGCATCGCAGCCTCGAAGATCGACAGCGCCTGGCCGAACTTCATCGCCCCGCCCTTGAGCTCACCCAGGACCTTGAAGATCTGTTCGGCCGTGCGCGCCTGCACCTCGGCCGCGACAAGCTCAGCTGATCGGCCGCCGACCCGCTTGCCCAGGCCCAGCGCGGTGCGCCCGGCGAACCCCAACGGCAGCGCCGCAAGCTTGGCCGTGCGCATCACTGCCTTGCGGGGGAGCTGGCTCACCCTGTCATTGTCTCTTGCGCGACCAAACATTCGCACATCGGATGTGAGAGCCAGCGTCGGTTCTGGATCGTCGGCCAGGGCAGCGAGAGCTCCAGCGAGAGGTCGTCCGACACCGGCTGACCGTCCAAACAGGTGTGAATGATCATGGCCGCGGCGCCGATGGTCATCGCGGTGAGTGTGCTCTCACAGTTGACCGGTGCGCTGGGCAGGAACGACCCCGGCGGAGCGAGCTGTGACAGTAGCGCTGGCCAGGCGGCGTCCCGGTCGCGGCGGTGCAGATCCAGACACGAGAGACAGGGCCCGTCGCCGCCCGTGATGAGGGGACCGACCTGGACCCGGTGACCTTGAACCACCACCGGCAGATGCGGTATGCCGCGGCGCAGCCAAGGCGCGCCCGCGTCGGCACAGACTGCTCCCATCGCCGCCAGGACCACCAGGTCCGGCATCTCCGATGGTGACCCGAACCTGGGACGTTTCACGCCTCCCTGGTGACCGCGCAGATCGAGGTCGAGCATGTTCACGGCGTTGGCGCCCACGCTGACCCGGCCGATCCCTCCGATCCGAAGGAGATCTGCCAAGGCGCAGGGCAGGTCGCCCTCGGCGCTGATGACCACGTGCTGAGCGGATCGGGCTGCGACGCGGTCGAAGCCGTCGCCGGGCAGGCCGTACGCTGCCGCAACCGCCGTTGCGTCCGGCTGCAGCAGATGGCGCCTGGGCTCGTCGATCGGGGACAAGCAGGCGCGGTCCGTGGCCGCGTCGACCAGGAGGTGGTGCTCGTCCAGCGCCGCGATCAGGGCCGACAGCCGACCGGCGGATACCCCGGCGGCGGTCGCTCCGGCATACAGGGTGTGGGTGTCCACGCTGCCGTCGAGACCTCTCACCACGGCGATCTCGGCGTCGCTGAGCCCGTCCAGAACGACTCCGCCGTCTCGGCACACCCCGAGCTGGAGTGATCCTGGGCCACGCCGAAGTAGTTGTACATGGCTCTTGAGACGGGGCCTGCCGTGCATGAGATTCCTCCGGGGATGGGTCTTCCCGAGGAATCTGTCACCGCCTGCGACGGGGCCCGGTCTCATCAACAGGGGATGAGTAGCGGTGCCCATCCCTGAACGTGCCCAACCGGGACAGACGGCGCCTGCCCACCCGAGACGGACAAGAGAGCGGCACCCGAGCGTGATGCTCGGGTGCCGCTCTTACGCAGTTCGGTGTTGTTCGTTCGGTGTTGCGTCTTCGGTGCTTGTTCAGGCCTTGCCGAGGATGCGGTTGAGGTTTGTGCCACATACGGGGCACTTGCCCTTGGCCATCCGACGACCGTTGGTTTCGACGACCTTGCCAGTGGCGTCGCGCTTGGCCTTGCACTTCACGCAGTAGAAGTCGCCCGTGTACGTCTCGCCGGTCTCTACAGACTCTGCCATTTGTCTATGTCTCCTGTGTCGTTCCTTGCCGCTTTGTGCGGCACCGGACTCGTTTCACCCTAGACCAGGCTGAGCACAACGTCTTGCATTGGGCCGCGTTTCTCGTGCTCAGGTTTGGCGTGTCCTTCTTTTCCGGTGGCGGACAGAACAGCCCGTGGTGAGGTTCAGGAGGCCGCAGCGATGGGATTTGTCGGCGCCGGGGCTTAGGTTTTGATCGTGGACGGGGACGAGATCGAGGTCAGGCGCAGCCGGCGTAGGCGCCGGACGGTCAGCGCCTATCGCGAGGGCGGCCGGACCATCGTGCTCATCCCTGCGCGCTTCTCGGCCGATGAGGAACGCACATGGGTCGACGCCATGATGCGCAAGCTGGCCGCGGGGGACAAACGCCGGCGCCCCAGCGACCAGCAGCTGCTCGAGCGTGCAGCCGACCTGTCCGGACGCTATCTCGGCGGACTGGCCAAGCCACTCAGCATTGCCTGGGTCACCAACCAGAGTTCCCGGTGGGGGTCCTGCACGCCCAGCGAGGGGACGATCCGGATCTCCTCGCGGGTCAAGGGGATGCCCGCCTGGGTGCTTGACTACGTGATCCTGCACGAGCTGACGCACCTGTTGCAGCCAGGGCACGGCCGAGAGTTCTGGTCCTTGCTGGAGTCCTACCCACGCACTGAGCGGGCACGCGGCTATCTCGAAGGCGTCGCAGCCACGGCTGGACTCCAGTGGCTTGAGGACGAGACCACAGACGAGCCGGAGACCACAGCTGAGCCGGAGACCACCGCTGAGCCGGAGACCACAGCTGAGCCGGCGACCACAGCTGAGCCGGCGACCACAGCTGGGCCCGAGACCTGACCCGCGAGGATCAGGCGAGGCCGAGCATGGATCGGGCCAGCGAAACCAATGGCTCGAGGTCGCGTCGGGTGCCCTCGGGCAGCGCATCGGTCGGCCACCACCGGACGGCGAACGACTCCTCGCTGACCGCATGTGTCGCGTCGTCGTCGGCAACCGCGACGAACCGCAGGTCCAGGTGTTCACGGCATCGACCGAACGCTCCGACCAGCTGGTGACGGTCGAGCTGAAGCAGCTCAGGGCGGGCGACGAGCGCCGCGATCCCAGACTCTTCGCGGGCCTCTCGCTGGGCCGCCGCATGCGCACCGGTGTCGCCCGGCTCGAAGTGTCCGCCGAACTGGAACCACGCGTGCGCCTTCTTGTGCAGCGTCAGCAACGCTCGTGACCCGGTCTGGTCGAGCACGAGGCAGCTGGCGGTGAAGTGGGCCGGTGGACCCTGCTTCGACATGGCGTCCGGATGTGCCGCAAGGTGCGCGAGGTATTCGGCCCGGAGCCGCTCCTGGGCTAAGTTCGGCGCCCTCCACGCCGAAAGATTTCGGGCCGCGTCTTCGTGGAGAAGGCGGTAGCCCGTGGGGAGACTCATGTCCTCAACCCCGGGGGCTGTCCGAGTCGCCCTCGGAGAGCAGTGCGTCCAGCGCCGCGTCCATCTCGTCACGGGTGCCTTTGGACGTGAATCGATCGACGAACCCGAGCGGGTCGTCGAGGTCGGCCGCCGTCGGTGCAAGATCTGGGTGAGCCCATGCGGCGTCGCGCGTCGCGGCACCGCCCTTAGACTCCAGCGCCGCCCACAGGTTGGCGGCGTCGCGCAGACGACGGGGGCGCAGCTCGAGGCCGACCAGCTGGCTGAAGACCCGCTCGGCAGGGCCGCCGCTCGCGCGACGCCGCCGGACTGCCTCGCCCAGCGCTGCGGTGTGCGGCAGGTGCTCTTTTGCGGCGCGGTCGGCCACGACGTCCACCCACCCCTCGACGAGCGCGAGGTAGGTCTCGAGCAGCACCAGGGCAGACCGCTGGGCAGGGCTCGGCTCAGGCGTGAACAGTGAGCTCGACAGCGCCACCTGCATCGCCGCGGGGTCGGAGGTGTCGATGGACTGAAGGGCCGCCTCGATGCCGTCGGTGTCGATACTGATGTCGCGGGCGTAGGCCTGCACGGCCGCGACCAGCTGCGGGCCCAGCCACGCGACGTCGGCGAACAGGCGCACGCGTGCCGCCTCGCGCACCGCGAGATAGAGACGCACCTCAGCCAGATCGACCTCGAGCCCCTCCGCGAAGGCGTCGACGTTGGCCGGCAGCATGGCGATGCCCTGGTCGGCCACGAGGGGGAGGCCCACCTCGGTCCCGCTGACCAGATCGCCGGCGAGCGCACCCACGGCCTGCCCGATCTGCGCGCCGAACATCGATCCGCTGATCCGCGCCAGCATCGGCTCCATCTGGCCCATGAGCGCGGCGGTGTCCGTGCCCTCAGGCAGGCCAGGGATCCCCGCCCCGCCCTCACCCGACCCAAGCTGGCCCATCTGAGCGCGCATGGCAGCAACTACCGCGGTGCTCACCCCCGCGGCCACCGGCTCGACGAGCCGCCGCCACATGGGCATGGTCCGGTCGACCCACTCGGCCCGGCTCCATGCATGGACCACCATGTTGCGAGCTGTCAGGTCCGTCACGTCGTCGAGCCAGAGACCTGCGATGTGAACTGCTTCCTCGATCTGGCGGCGAGCGATATCACCGACGGTCGAGTCGCCCTGTTCGGCAACGGTTTTCCGGGCTACGTCTGTTGCGAGCTCGAGGTTGAACGACTCGGCTGGCCCGCTGGCGGAGAACATCGCCTTGAGCTGGGCGGCCATCATCCCCATGGTCGCGGGGTCGATCTTGTCGATGCCCATGGCGCTGAGCGCTTGGGCCACCTCGGGATTGTCGGCACTCTCCAGCAACGAGGCGAGCATGGCCTCGAAATCAGGCTCGTCAGGGTTATCGGGCTGCTCTTCTGGGTGATCGGACACGCGGGCTCCTTGGCCTCCTGAGAGGATGTCGTCTCATAGATAAACATGCGGAGGTCGCAGTGAGTTCCCCCCGGGTCAGGGTTCGTTCCAGTCGCAAGGCGATGACGGTCGCCGTCACGGGCGCGGCAACGCCTCTGGGCGATCACATCGTGCGCGCGCTTTTGGCGCGTTCTGCCGCCGGGGGTGCCATTGGCACGGTGGTTGGGCTGGATACCGAGCGTGGTGCGGCCGATGGCGTGCACTGGCGCCTGGTCGACCTTGGCTCGCCCGACCTGGCCGCCCACCTCCGAGACGTCAAAGCCGTGATCCACGTGGCGGCCAGCACCGACCTTGCGGCTGACCTCAGACAGAGTGCTCGGGCCCGGCGTGAGCGAGCCGTTCGCCAGATCCAGACCGTGGTGGTCTCCGCAGCGGCTACCGGGGTCGCGCGGCTGGTCGTGGTCACGAGCGCCATGACGTATGGCGCGTCGCCGGCCAACCTCGTGCCGCTGCCCGAGGACGCCCCCCTGTCGGCAGACCCGGACGAGGGTCAGGTCGGCGACCTGCTGGCGGTCGAACAGATTCTACGGACCGCCGCCGAGGTCCACCCAGGGCTCGCCATCACCGTGGTGCGTCCGGCCGCTCTGGCCGGCCCCCAGGTGGACACGGTCATCACCCGGCACTTTGAGGCGCCTCGGCTGTTGGCCGTCAAGGGCGGTTGCCCCGCATGGCAGTTCTGCCACGTGGAGGATCTCGCGACGGCTCTGGTGACCACGGTCGAGCTCGGACTCGGGCCGGTCGTGACCGTTGCCTCGCCGGGTTGGATGACCCAGGGCGAGGTTGAGGTGGTCAGCGGTATGCGACGGGTTGAGCTCAGCGAGAGTGCGGCGCTGGGGACCGCGCAACGGCTGCACCGCGTGGGCATACTGCCTTCTCCTGCAACGGATCTCGCCTATGCGGTCTATCCCTGGGCCGTCTCATCGGCGACACTGATCGCGGCCGGTTGGCAAGCGGCATACGACAATGAGACGTGCTTGGGTGTCCTCCTTGAGAGCATCAGGGGACATCATGCTGTGGCGGCCCGCAGGCTCGACCGCAAGGATGCGGCGCTTGGTGCGGCAAGCGCAGCCGTCGCCCTCGTCGGCACGGCCGCGATGATGCGACGACACCGTCGGAAGGGAGGTGGAGCGTGAGCAAAGCTACTGGCGAAACCCGGGATTCGCTGATCGTTCCCCAGGTGATGCTCGCCGACATCCGTGAGACCCCGCTGTCGGTCGATGAGGTCATTGACGCTGTGCGGCACCCCCAGGCCGGTGGTATCGCCACGTTCATCGGCGTCGTGAGAGAGCTCGACCATGGCCAGGGCGTCGAAACCCTCGACTACACCTCTCACCCGAGCGCGCCACAGGTCCTGCGCGACATTGCCGAGCGGCTGGCCAACGGGGCAGATGTCATCCGTGTCGCCGCTGTTCACCGCGTCGGTCACCTCGAGATCGGCGATCTGGCCGTCATCGTCGCAGTCAGCGCGGCTCACCGCGGCACGGCGTTCGAGGTGTGTCGCGAGCTGGTCGACACCGTGAAGACGGAGGTCCCGATCTGGAAGCACCAGGTCTTCGATGACGGAAGTGACGAGTGGGTCGGAACGCCGTGATCGACACACAAGGTCATGAGAGCCAAGGTCATGAGAGCAACGTGGCCGATCGACTGGGCACCACGATGAGCCGACGTTCGGGCGGGTGGATCATTGCGGTGTTCGTCGGGATCGTGATCGCTGCCCTCATGGGCGTGATTCACCTGCCCTACGTCATCATCCAGCCGGGTCCGGTCGTCAACACCTTGGGCAACGGGTCCGGCGGCAAGCCACTGATCACGGTCGAGGGCAAGGCCACCTACCCGACCACCGGCTCTCTGGACTTCACCACGGTCTCGGTGTTGGGCGGCCCGAACAACCGGGTCAACGTGTGGGAATGGATCACCGGCCACCTGGACCAGACCAACAGCGTCGAGCCCGAGGACCTGTTGTTCCCCAAGGGTGTGACCAGCACCCAGGTCGACCAGCAGAACGCCGCTGAGATGGCCGACTCGCAGCAAGAGGCCATCGCCGTCGCCCTGCGCGGGCTGGGTCAGACGGTTCCCGAGGTCGTCATCGTCAAGGAGCTGGCGAAGGACTCACCGGCCGGCGGTGTCCTGCGTGCCGGTGACATCTTGGTCTCGATCGATGGCACGGCGGTCACCACCCCTGATGGGGTTCGTGCGGCGGTCCGGGCACACAAGCCGGGCGACAAAGCAGTCTTCACCGTCAACAGGGACGGCAAGAAGCTGGTTCTCAGCGTCACGACCGCAGACTCTGAGGGCCACACCGTGGTCGGCGTCTTCCTGCAAACTTCTTTCGACTTCCCTATCAAGGTCACCATCAACGCGGGCGACGTCGGCGGGCCATCTGCCGGGATGATGTTCTCCCTCGCGGTCTACGACAAGCTGACACCCGGGGCCTTGACCGGTGGCGCCGCCATCGCGGGCACGGGGACGATCAACTCCGTGGGCGCGGTCGGGGGGATTGGCGGCATCCAGCAGAAGCTGGTCGGCGCCAAGCGGGGTGGAGCCATCTGGTTCCTTGCTCCCGCGGCCAACTGCAAGGAGGTCGTCGGGCATGTCCCCGACGGGTTGCGGGTCATCAAGGTGTCGACGTTCACCCAGGCGCGCGACGCAGTCGAGGCGATCGCGGCCAAGAAGACGGCGTCCCTGCCGACGTGCACCTAGGCCGACAGGCCTAAACGCCAGTTGGCCTGTGGCACAACGGCATACGTTGATCAGTCCTGGAGCGTGGCGCTGAGCGCCTGAACCAGTCCTGGCGCGATGTCAGCGCCGGAGGCGACCTTGTCGTCGGTGTCGTGGTCGCGCTGGCGCAACAGGCAGGTGGACTCGCCGTCGCGCAGCACCGCCACGAGCAGGCGGACGTCCTTGCGGTCAGGGTGTGAGGCGAGGGCCTCGGCTGCTCGATCAGGGTCTTCGGGCAGGTCGTGCTCGGCCTCCGGGGGAACAACGAGCCGTTCGACCGCAAGCGCCACACCGTCCACATCGTCTGGCCAGGCGAGCTGGGCCAGCAGGGACTCCAGGGACGAGGCCTCGGGCAGGCCCTCCTGCTCGATCGCGGTGAGGCCCTCTTCGTCGCCCTGTTCGACGTGGGCCCGTAGATGCGGCTCCCGTTCGAGCAAGCCGCTGGTTCGGACAAGGGCGAACAAGCGTGGCGGCTGGTCCCAACCCGCTGCCGCGACGTGCCTTTCAGTCTCGATGGCGCACGTCACGAGTGGGCTGAAGATCGGCTGGAAGGCACTGGTCACGGGTCCATGTTGCCGCATCACTGTGGCCTCACGGGAATCGGACGGGGATGTGAGTTAGGTTGGATTCTCCATAGGTCCGCGCCCTCGTGCGCGGCAACGGCGAGATCGGGCGATGTTTTGAGTCAGAGAGACTGGTTCGGCGGTTCGGGCGACGCGGGATCTGGCGGTCCCGGAGGGGCTGGTCAGGGCCCAGGCCGTATGCCGGGCGGGCCGGGTGGGCCCCGCCCTCCGATGCCGCAGATCCACCTGCGCGGCAGTGGTCCGCTGCTTCCCACCTTGGTCGTCCTGGCCATCATCATCGTGCTCGTTTCCGTCACTGCGCAGTGGTGGACGGAGGTGCTCTGGTTCGACAGTGTTGGCTTCACGAAGGTCTTCTGGACAGAGCTGATCACCAAGATCGGGCTCTTCGTCGCGTGTGGTCTGCTCACGGCGGTGGTCGTCGCCTCCAGCCTGCTGATCGGATATCGCACCCGTCCCGTCTATCCGCCGATCTCGGCGGAACAGCAGAACCTCGACCACTATCGTGAGCTGCTCGAGCCACTGCGCCGCATGGCCACGATCGCCGCACCTGCGGTGTTGGGCATCTTTGCCGGATCGGCGGGTGCGAGCCAGTGGCAGACCTTCCTGCTCTGGGCCAACCGGGTGCCCTTTGGCTCCAAGGACGCACAGTTCGGCCTCGATATCGGTTTCTTCGTCTTCACGCTGCCGTGGCTCCGCTTCATCGTTGGATTCCTCACCATGGCCCTCGTGCTTGCGGCGCTCGCCGCGGCCGCGACCCACTACGTCTATGGCGGACTACAGCTGCAGACCAAGGGCGAGCGGACCACCACCGCCGCGCGCATCCACCTGTCGTTGCTATTGGCCTTGCTCGTCCTGGTCCAGTCGGCAAGCTGGTGGTTGGACCGCTATTCGTTGACCACCAAAGACTCTCGGTTGATCACTGGCCTGACATACACCGACCAGCACGCGGTCATGCCCACCAAGGCGATCCTCGCGGTCGCCGGCATTATGTGCGCCGTGCTGTTCGTGGCCACGATCTGGACCCACTCCTGGCGCCTGCCGGTTGTCGGGGTCGGGCTGCTGGTGGTGACGGCGGTCGTTGTCGGCGGCATCTTCCCGGCGGCGATCCAGAGCTTCAAGGTCAAGCCGTCCGAGAAGTCTCTCGAAGCGCCCTACATCGATCGCAACGTCAAGGCCACCCGGCTGGCATACGGGCTGGCAGAGACGCAAGCCTCGGAATACAAGGCTTCGACCACGGTCAGCGCGGGTCAGCTCCGCAACGATGCCGCCACCATCCCGGGCATTCGGATCGTCGACCCGAGCGTGGTGTCCCCGACGTTCAAACAGCTGCAGGCCGTCAAGACCTACTACCAGTTCCCGGATGCGCTCGACGTCGACCGCTACACCCTTGACGGCAAGGTCAACGACACCGTGGTGGCGGTGCGTGAGCTGGATCTGGCCGGTCTGCCACCCGCCCAGCGGAACTGGGTCAACGACCACACGGTCTACACGCACGGCTTCGGCCTGGTCGCGGCCCACGGAAATCGCACCGGTGCGGACGGGCAGCCCGTCTTCTACGAGCAGAACATTCCGCCGGTGGGACCCCTGGGTGCCTTTGAGCCACGCATCTACTTCGGTGAGTCCTCGCCGGAGTACTCGATCGTCGGCGGTCCCGCGACCGGACCGAAGAAGGAGCTCGACTATCCCGACTCGAGCCCGACCGGCCAGCAGAACAACACCTATGCCGGCAACGGCGGCGTGAAGATCGGCAATTTCGCGCAGAAGGTCGCCTACGCGATCAAGTACCGGGAGCTGAAGATCCTGCTCTCGGACACCGTCAACTCCGACTCACGGCTGCTCGACTACCGCTCGCCGCGTCAGCGCGTCGAGCGCGTCGCTCCCTGGCTCACCCTGGACGGCAACTCCTATCCCGCGGTGGTCGACGGGAAGGTGCAGTGGATCATCGACGGCTACACCACGTCGGCTGACTACCCGTACTCCAGGCTGCAGCAGATCGACACCGCGACCGTCGACTCGGTCACGCAGCGAGCCGCGAGTGTCCAAGCCCTCCAGGCAGGGCAGGTCAACTACATCCGGAACTCGGTCAAGGCGACCGTTGATGCGTTTGACGGCAGCGTGAAGCTCTACTCCTGGGATGACAAGGATCCGCTGCTCAAGGCGTGGTCAAAGGCTTTTGGCGGCACCGTTCGCCCCATGTCCGAGATCAGCGGGGACCTGATGGCGCACCTGCGCTACCCCGAGGACCTGTTCAAGGTCCAGCGCAGCCTGATGACCAAGTACCACGTCACCGACCCCGGCGCTTTCTACACCGGACAGGACTTCTGGACGATTCCTGATGACCCGGCACAGGAGACGCAAACCGTTGACCAGCCTCCGTACTACCTCAGCATCGCCATGCCGGGCCAGTCGACGCCGTCGTTCTCGTTGACGACGACGTTCATGCCGGTCGGAAACCGGCCGGTTCTGGCTGGCTTCATGGCGGTGGACGCCAATGCCGGCGACGTGGCCGGCAAACGCAGAGAGGGGTATGGCGCAATGCGACTGCTCGAACTACCGCGCGACACCACTGTCAAGGGTCCAGGACAGGTCCAGAACGACATCGAGTCCTCCAACATCGGCTCCCCCCGGTTCACGTTGACGCTCTCGCAGTTCCTCAACAACAACCGAACCCAGGGATCCCAGATCCAGCTGGGCAACCAGCTGACCCTGCCGGTCGGCGGTGGACTGCTCTATGTCGAGCCGATCTACGTCAGCGCCAAGACCGGATCTTCGTACCCGCTGTCGCGGGCGATCGTCGTGGCCTTCGGCAACCAGCTGGCGTGGTCGGACACCCTTACCGGCGCCCTGGATGGTCTCTTTGGCGGCAACGCCGGTGCCGTTGCTGGGGATTCGGGTACTGATACGACGACACCCACGCCGACACCCACTGGCGGGGCAACCACGCCTCCGGCTTTGCAGGCCGCGCTGGCCGAGGTCCAGAAGGCCTTCACCGACGGGCAGGACGCGCTCAAGAAGGGCGACTGGGTGGCATACGGCGAGGCGCAGAAGCGGTTGCAGACCGCGATCGGCAAGGCCGTTGCTGCTCAGCCGTCGGGATCGGTAGCCCTACCGACGCCCGGTGCCACCGCGACCCCCACGGCGCCCACTCCGACCCCGACGGCCACTCCCTGAGACTGGCTTCCAGAGCGCGGACCGGGCCGATTAGGTGTGCCCGCCCGGTTCGCGTTAGGGTTGGTTCATCGACGCGGGGTGGAGCAGCTCGGTAGCTCGCCGGGCTCATAACCCGGAGGTCGCAGGTTCAAATCCTGCCCCCGCTACCAACGTGTCAGCGGTATAATCGCAGGTCAACGGCCCGCAAGCTTAGCTTGCGGGCCGTTTTCATGTCCGGGGAGGGTGTGGGCCGTAACCAGATCCGTGACCAAGAATCGTCTCAGGTGT
>JABBOX010000282.1 GCA_012927555.1 Phycicoccus sp. | reverse complement strand
CGGCTTGCTCTTCTACCGCCTCCTCGAGCAGGCCGTCGAGACCGACCCCCACCCGCTGCGTGAACTCATCGGACCCGGTGAATCGCCCATACCGGACTTCACTTAAGCAGATATGCAGAACGAACGTTCGATACTCTGATGTGATGACCGAACGTCCACGCATCGCCCTACGGCAGCCCCGGAGCCTGCAACCGGAGCAGCTCGGCCAGCTCACGGTGTGCACCCCTGCCGTCCCGCAGCAGGTCAGCTCGTGGATCCTCTGGGAGGACGGCGTTGAGGAGCTGGTGCCCGGATACGCGGTTGCGTGGACAAAGCGCGGTCCGTGTCAGGTTCGGAGCCCCACCCCACCAGCACGAGGTGTGGGTTTGGGCTGGGGCCGTTGAACGGGCGTAGATGCGATGGCTTCCTGAGATTCCTCTTGGATGTCAGAGGTGCCCGGTACAGTTCTTTGTAGGTCAAGAGAGGCAGCGCTAAGCCCCTGAGCTAGCTGCCCGGCAACCCGGTTCCGCCTGGGTGCCCCTTAGGGAAGACCCGGCCGCACGGCATACGCCGATGTGGTCAAGCGGACCTCGACTGGGGTCCTGGTCGAAGGAGACGGTCATGCCCGAGCAGGCGCAACCACAGCCAACGTCCCAGCAAGTGAAGGTTCCGCATCCACCGCGCCGCAACGACCCGGGGAAGCGACGGTTCCGTGAGGAGCCGGAGGTTTCGGTCCAGGACAGCTACCGGCTCAACACGATCCGCGTGACGCTCCCGGGCGGAGCGACGGTCGATGTCATCCCAGCGCCAGAAGGCCAGGCGTCGGTGGACCCTTCAACAATTCTCGGCGCTGAGTCACCGGTGTGGATCGTTAGTGGCTGTAACGCGTATGGGAGGTTGTCCACGCCGGAGGACCAGGCGGCAACGACCGCTGTCCTGTACGAGCGTCTCGAGCGGCGGGGGTGGGCCTGGCACCCGGCGGTTCTCATGGCGCCGGGCCGGGAGTGGGTTGAGACCGGAGCTCTCGTGATGGGACCGAGCCAGGACGAGATCGTGGCGAGGGCTCTGTATCACGGCCAGGAGGCGGTCCTGCTGTGGGACAAGTACGGGGTCAGCACGATCCCGACGGGACTGATCGACGACGTGGTCGCCGGTCCGCCGGTGCCGGTCATGACATCGGCGGCTTTGCTCGGGTGCCCGATGCGGTTCGGCGCGGATGATGTGTGCAAACGTCAGGGCGGACCTTTCGGCAGCCGGGCCATAGCGGTTTGTGCATCCTGGGAGAACCACCGTGCCCTGCTCGTCTCCGCACTCGGCTGCACCGTCTGTGAGGGAGGCGTCGTCGATGGCAATGGCCGACCGATCTCGATTGTTTCATCGTTCGTACCTTCACGCCGGGGTGGCTGGCAATCGGGTCCGCCTCTGTCCTTTGAGGCCCTTGACTCATCTGGGGAGCGACGATGACTGACTCCGACGGTCAGCCAGAACCAAGGCTGGCAGCGGAGGGAGAAGAGCCGTTGTTGGGCGAGTACCCCCCGTTCGAGCTGACGACGATCTCGGCGCAGGACCTTGCTCGGATGCCCGTCAAGAGGCCAGGGCCGGTGACGCTGCAGGACCGTCAGGGAGTCTTCGCTCACTCCTTCAAGTGCTCGATCTGCGACCTGGAGTTCGTGGTCTTCTCGTGGCGGGCCAACCGTCACCGGGTCGGCTCCACGTTCTGTCCCGAGTGCGGGGTGCCCACGCCAATGGTCCACTGGCGGGTGCAAACCTCGCAGAGCCTCGAGTTTTGTTCCGATGGTCCCGGGCGGGAGATCTACCAGATGTTCTCCCCTTCCGACGCGGCCTTGATGCACGACTCGGTGCTTCCCTCCCGAGACCGGTATGACAAGTTCGGATTGGACGGCTACGGCGAGGGCCGGTTCAGACCGTAGTGCCGTCCCGGCTGCTCATGCCGGCTCGAACCTCCCGGCGATGAGATACCAGTCGGCCAGACGGTGACGAAGCCCTTACGCTCCTGCACATGGAAGACGTAGCAGCCAAGTTTGAGGCCGCGTGGGAAGTGTTCGCACGGACGTGTGCGAACGCAGTGGCACCCGAGGCAACGTTCCAAGCGTGGTTCGCCCACTACCTGATCAGCCATTTCGGGATTGACCGCGTGGCCAGGGAGCCGATCTTCAAGCACCTGCACCCAGACTCGCAGTGGCAGGCGCTGGTTCCGGGCGGCGAGGTCAAACTGGACGCTGGCGTAATGCGGAAGCCTGGTGTGAACCTGCCGCACTACATCCTTCGCGCACCGGATAAGGATGGGGGCCTGACGGGGATGATGAGCTTGGCGGATCTTGCGGTGATCAGCGAGCTCAAGGTCGCGGCCATCGCAGGTGATGCCGCTTATCGAAAATCCCCAGTGTTGCTCATCGAAAGTCCCCACCCTGGTGGTGTTGCAGGTTAGCGGATGTTGCTGGTGGTGAGGGTGTCGATGAGGTCGGATATCGCGACGGGTTCGTCGCAGTGAGGGCACAGGCCGCCGAGGCCGACGCGGGTGCAGGGTTGGTTGCAGTCGTGACACCATTGCTCGCCGTGGTAGCGGGTGTTACAGGTCGGACACTCGTAGATGGTGACGTCAAGGCGTCGGATCCCCTGTGGGACAACGGGTTCGGTGACTTCCACCGGTGTGGCGTTGCGGCGCTTCCACGCGGTTTTGCGGCACGTCTGGGTGCAGTAGAGCTGGCGGCCGATCTTGGTGAACGGGGTCCAGCAAACCGGACAGAGCAGTTGGGGTAGCGGCTGGCATGGTTCCGTTGAGGAGACTGTCGTCGCCCTATCGTCGCGGCGCGGGGTTTCAGCCATGGTGGGCCGCTGCTCGCAGGGTTTGGGTGCGGGCGTGGTGGTCACGTAGCCGGTAGGAGTCCCCGCTGATGTCCAGGACCACCGACCTGTGCAGAAGACGATCCAGCAGGGCGGCCGCGACGGTGGTGTCGCCCAGGACCTCACCCCAGGAAGTGATCGGCCGGTTGGTCGTGACGATCGTCGAGGTCTTGGTGTACCTCTGGGCGATGACCTGGAACAGAGCTGAGGCGCCCTCGGCCTGCAACGGAAGATAGCCAAGCTCATCAATCACCAGGAGCGTTGGGCCGGCGTAGAACCGCATGGTGGTGGCCCAGCGTCCCTCGATCGCGGCGCGGTGGCAGCGGGCCGCGAGGTCCGCTGCTGTGGTCACGTAGGTGCGGTACCCGGACTCGGCGGCCTTGCGGGCCAACCCCACAGCCAGGTGAGTTTTCCCGACTCCCGGCGGGCCGATCATCAACACATTGGTCGCTGATTCCAGGTAGTGGCCGGTGGCCAGGTCGGCCATCAGGTGGGGGTCGACCCCGGTGGCGGCGTCGTAGTCGAAGTCCTCCAGGGTGGCCGGGGTGGGTAGGCACGCGAACCGCAGCCGCCCGGCCAGGCGCCGCGCCACGGTGGCGTCGACCTCGATGGCGAGCAGCCGTTCCAGGGCCGCGGTCACCGACAGGTGCTCAGCGGTGGCCTGGTCCAGGACGGCGGGCAGGTGCTCGGCGGCGTCAGCCAGTTTCAGGACGCCCAGGTGGGAGCGGAGCTGCTGGTAGAGGCTGGCCTGGGCGGCCGTGGCAGGAACAGGCGCAGCGGCGGGAGCAGGGGTGGTCTTCGTTGGCGTCATAGGGTTTTCACTTCTCCTTGAATAGGTGGTGGTGTTGGTGGAGGGTGTTGCGTCCGGCGGCTGCGGCGGCGTAGACGCCCAGGTCGACCACGGCCGCGGTGCTCGCTTTGGGGGGTATCTGGCTTGCCCCGGGTAGGTGTGCGGCCAACTCCAGGGCGGCCGGGCTCGGTGGTCGTCGCTCCTTGCCGCGGGGCGGGGCCTCGAAGGTGGAGGCGGCCATCGCGGCCGCTTCCAGGGCCTGGACGTGGCCGTGGTCACGGACCATGACCCCGGACCCGGCCGGGGCCATGCGGTGGCGGGCCAGGACGATCCCGCCGCGGGCACCGGTAGCCGCCCCGGGAGTCGTGGCGATGTCCAGGGTGGAGGCGCCCAGGCGCACGGTGACCACGACCCGGGCCCCAGTCAGCTCCGGTGGCACCGAGTACCTGTTCCCCCGGAACGACACCAACGCCTGCGCCGAGACGGTCCGCTCCACACTCAGGGTCGCCGGGAACGGCGCCGGTACCGGACGCAACGGCTCGGCTGCGGCGAGGGCACCGACGGTGGTCTTCCCGTCGGGGCTGGACCGGACCCGGGCGTCGCCGTGGCGCCCGCACCACGCGTCGAGGCCGACTTGGGCAGACTCGACGGTGGCGTCGTCGGGCAGGGTCCGCCAGAACCGTTGCGCGGCAACATGGTTGGCCTTCTCCACGACACCCTTACGGTTACCCCGTCGAGGCGGGCAGGGCCGAACAGTGACGCCGTAGTGTTTGGCGACGGCAGCGAAGCTGGCACTGACCCGGCCGGTGCCCGGGCTGACCACGGTAGACATCCGGTCAAAGCGCCAGTCCTTGCTCACCCCGCCCAAGGCGCGGGTGACCCGGTCCAGGCCGTCGATCAGGTGGGGCTGGTCCTCGGACTCACACAACACCCCGCGCCAGCGGCTCGAGTGGGACAGTGCCCCGACCAGCAGGTGCGCGTTCTTGCCCCACCCCCAGCCCGGCGGCGGGTCGGGCAGCTCGACCCAGTCCCACTGGGTCTCCTGCCCCGGAGGGTGGTCGATCACCGCGATCGGGCGGCCCTTCGCGGGCCGGCACGGCTCACAGGCCGGGCGCAGCTCCCGGACCCGCAGCTGGCGGGTCATCGTCGGATAAGACCCCTCGTAACCCAGGTCGCCGAGCTCGTCGAACAAGGTACTGGCCCAAAGGTGCGGGTCATCGGCCAGGCGCTGAGCGCAGTACGGCGCGAACACCTCGAACCGGTCCAGCAGGCCCCGGGGTGCGCGGACCCCAGCCTGCCGTCCGGCGAGGTAAGCGCTGATGGTCTTACGGTCTCTTCCCAGATGCCGGGCGATCGCGGAGATCGTCCAACCCTGGCGACGCAGTGCATGCACGTCGATGTCGTCCTCCCGTGTGAGCATGAACGGCAGGGGCCCCCTTGAGTTGGTAACTGTCAGATGCAGCCAGTCTCAAGGGGGCTCCGCGCGTTGACGGAGCCACCCGGGGTGGGGAGTTTCAGTGAGCAGGTCTGGGGAGTTTCAGATGAGCGTCATCACAGGAGGCGGTTTGCATCACCGGCAGGTTGCGCAGGATGTCTACAAGCTGAGCATGCTCTTGGAACAGGCGAAGCGCCTCAAGATACAGCCCCCACTGGCCTACGTCGGGATCCTCGACAACAACGCCGCCCACAGATACAGCCGTGCAGGTCTGGACCAACGCCTCAGCGAGATCCCACACCATGCAGATGTCCGGATCCTTATGTTCCCTGAGCCAACTGCTGGTTAGGTGACGGCTGGCCTCCTGCACTCCCGACCGGTACTTCCATCCGGTGACCACAAGGGCAAGGAAGTTACGGTCGCTGCCATAGAGAAGCCGGCGCATGGATGACCTTGCAGGAGCTCCGCGATGAGTTGTACGAGCCAGCCGGATCGACCTATGCCCAGCTAGCCCGCCGCATCCGATCCACAGAGTGAGTAGCAGCGGCCTCGCCTCGGTGTCTGAGGCGGGGCCGCTGCTTGTTCGGTGCAATCTCGTCGAAGCGCCGCACACGTGGCGAGAGGTTCTGCGTGGGAGCCGCGTCAGACGAAACCTCCGAGAGCGTTCTGCTGACTGGAGGCGTTATCAGCTGGCCCGCCTAACCAGCCTGCCGTACCTCTCGCACCTGCGAGTCAGTCCATGCCTCTGCGTGATGCCAGAGCACCGTCAGCACGGTCTGGCTTGGGGCGTGAACGACAGCGCAAACGTCCCCAATGCAACGCACCTCACGGCCCTGCCCGTAGATGTAACTGGTGTAGCGAAGATCAGGATCAGTAGCCGCTATGAGAACTTCGGCAACCGTGAACCCTCGCGACGTAGCCCCTGCTCGGGCGTGCCTCGTCAGCCTCCAGCCCAGGGTCGCTTGGAGAACGCGGCTCACCTGGGCGTCCCCAGCGCGAGCGCCTTGAACTGCTCATGCCCCCAGACGCCGACCGTCCCTGCGTGGTTGATGAATCCCGTAGAGCTCCAGGTAGCGACGGATCCGAGCATCGCTCCATCCTTCACTCCTGAGGTGCGCTGCCGAAACTCGGGCCATCGCGGCATCTCGCTGCGGGCCATGTCCCAACCGCAGGAACTCCGAGATCTCGCCTCCCACCTGTCCGGCAAGGCCAGGCTCTGAGAAATCACCTCTTCCCACAAGGATCGCCGATGACTCACTGCTTATCAGCAGATCGACAGCATCCTTTGGCGCCTGGACGTGCTCGGCGACCCTTCCCGAACCGCCAGCAAGCTGGGTCCAGTCGGCCCTGGCCTTGGCGGTCGAAACGATGGGACCGCTGCGCGTGCGGTACTTGCCGAATCTCAACTCGCTGTTGACCTCTGCCAAGCACTCGGCAATGACCGCGAGCGAAACGGGGTCCACGCGGTGGGGCGGCTCTTCGACCAGCACCCCGCCCGGCAGGCCAAATCTCGTGGACATGACCAGCCGAACAAGTCCGGGCCTATCGCAGGGAACATCGTCTGAATACGTGAGGCCGTTGATACGTTCGCCGATGAACGGCCGATTCTTGAACGCCCACCACTGCGCTCCCGACCAGCCGTCGCGAAGTTCTGTCGGCATCCCGTACACCACACAGGCAGTGCGGTCCTTCTTCCGACGCTCGTCGTCGTCACGCTCACGATCCTGGCTACCGATCGGAGCCTCATGGTCCATCTTGTTCATGTCGCTCTACAGTCTCTACGGACGGGGCACGGCGCCTCGATCCTCGTCTCGATCGTCAGGGTGGGCCATGTTCCGAACATGTTGGAGCCGCTGCGTATTGCGTGGGCTGATAGTGGCAAGGCAGGCTCGGATAGTTATCTAGCGTGTCTACCTGCGGTGATGTGGTTTCGCATCGTGCCGGCCGGGCGTCGCAATTCATCGAAAAATGGTTGCCAGAAGCCCTTGACACATCGGCGTTCCTGAGAGCCCTTGGGGCCGCGTTGGTCATCTTCTTCTTGCGATTGGCGCTATCACCAGAACAGACGTTCGATACCCTGATGTGGTGACCGAACGCCCCCGCATCGCTCTAGGGCAGCCAGGGAGCCTGCAGCCGGAGCAGCGCGGCATGCTCACCGTCTGCACCCCCGCCGGTCCGCCAGCCGGTGAATAGTTGGATCGCCTGGGAGGACGGTGTTGAAGAGCTAGTGCCCGGCCAAGCGATTGCGTGGACCGAGCGGGCTGTCCGGGGGGTTCGGCGCGCCACCTCACCAACATGGAGTGCGCTGAACTGACCGGGTTCACGCCATTCTCGCCCCGACGAACCTTCCGGTCAGTACCGTCGCGGTATGGACCCGACCCCACAAGAGACGCTCGGTCGCTGGTTGATCGAAGTGCTTGGCGAGAATGGCCGGAACGCCTCCAAACATGCTGCGCTCAAGCTCATTGCGCGGAAGATTGCGTGGAAACATGGAGAGCGTTTCACGGAGGATGCGTGGAAACATGGAGAGCGTTTCACGGAGGATGATCGGCTGTCCCAACTGACCACTAAGGGGCTGCCGGCATGCGCGTCCTGTATCTAGCACACAACTTCGGGGGAGATGGTTTCACAGGTCGCTCCTTGGTCCGACACCTAGCATCCGAAAACTCCCTACTTCGTCGAGTCGCTGCAGTAAGCATGGACACCGCGGATGCCTGGGCAAGGTCCCCTTACGCCAACGAGGTGATCGCGGCTGAAGATGTCACGGTCTCCGAATATGACGCGCTCATCCTTGAGGGGGGACTGTCTTTCTCTGACGGGGAACCTCGTATTCCCATCGGTACCATTCAGGGCTTCGTCCGCTCAGGAGGACAAGTTTTGGTATGCGACGTGACGCGGCAGGTCGCCCGTTCCGATCGAGCCCTGCTGACTGAACTGGCAGGGATAACCCTTGCCCTTCCTGAGTACGGGCGGGGTTCGTTTCCCCGTTATCAGCACGACGAAGCCGCGCGAGATCCTCACACTGGCTCGTACTCCTTCTTCGCTTCAGAGATGAGAGTCGAAGGCTGGCCCAAGTCTGCTCTTACCGGCATAGATCATGTCCTTGTAGAGAATCCCATCACCCTGCTTGTCCAAGGTGGCGATTGGCTCGCCACCGGAAACACGAGCACGGTGATCCTGGAGTCCGACGTAGTAGTCGAAAAGGGCCTCAGGTTCCCTTGGGCGTCTGTCCGACAGGCTGGATTTGGCCACATCGCGATAATCGGGGCACTTATCACTCATGACACGGTGGTCGATGAATGCCCAGACAATGCTCGATGGATCAGCGCATTGCTCGAGAAATTTGTGCTGCGAACGCAAGAAGACCGACAGTGGAGCGGTGGTAAGGGACCGACCGATGAGCCAAGGCGCCAGCAAGCCATCGAAGATCTCCCGGATCGCGACGAAGACCAAACTCTCGAGCGAAAATCAAGTGCACGATTAGACGTTCCGGAGGGGACGAATAACAAATCGCTCGAGCTTGAAGTCTTCAAGACGGCGGCAGCGTTCTTGAACGCCGATGGCGGTGTCCTACTAATCGGCGTGGCCGACGACCGGACCATTGTTGGCGTCGAGCGCGAGTACAAGACAGCTAGACCCAATTGTGACCGAGATGCCTACGAGCGGTGGTTACTGGCAGCATTAGTAACGGCTACCAAGAACAAACCAGCAATCAACCTTCACGTCTCCATCGAGTGGAAGATCATCGAAGACCACGAAGTGTGCATCGTCAGGTGCGGTCGCGCGTCAGCGCCCGTGTTCGAATACGTCAATGAAGCCGGCAAGCCGACTGGGGCCCGCTTCTACGTGCGTCAAGGAAATGCGACTGTGCTCTTCGGTGTGGATGAGGTGGGACCGTATGAGCGGGAGCACTTCCGCCAGCGTTAATCGAACCAATGATTTGGGGGTGGGGACTTTTACTTGGCCACCAGTGGGGACTTTTACTTGGCCGTTGACAGATTATCGGCGGATCGAAGTGCCGCAGCGTGCCTGTGCTCAACGCCAGTCATACATTTGGTAGCGATAGTATGATTGAGGCAGACCATGGAGTTTGAGGTGATCATCAAACTGCCATATCCTCGCCGACTCCCACCCCCCGGTCACCGGACCACGCGCCGCGCGACCAACGATCTGTTCGAATAGGGTAGGACTCGTGACTTGGCTCAAGATCAGCACGTCTGAAATCGCTGGGCAGTCGTAGCCAGTCGCGAGAAGTCTTTGGTTAGTTAGAACGCGGATCTTGCCCGCCCCAAAGTCCCCAAGGATGCGTCTACGCACGCTGTCTTCAAGTCCAGAATGGACGCACTCGCTCGAGATGCCCTCCATCTGTAGAACCTCGGCTAGGACCATAGCGCCGCCCACCGAACCGGAGAACACCAGAGTGTGACTGCCATCAGCTGCCAATTCTCGACACTTATCGATCGCCACAAGAAGGCGCCTCCCTTCCCCTGTGACGGCCATCGGGGAGAGGGGTTCAAACTCAAGTTTGCTTAAGACGCCGCTTTTCTGTAATGAAAGGACGGGGTTGATACCTAGTTTTGAGCTGACGAGCAGATTATGATTGAAGAATCTAACCAGAGCCTCCGTCTCAAGTTCGTCATCCCCGCGCCCAGGCGTCGCAGAAAGACCGAGCAAGGCCGGCTCTTTACCTTCAGCGCGGAGGCTAGCTGCCACCAGCGCGTCAACGCTAGCTATAAATGTCCGGGCTCCGAGTTGGTGTGCCTCGTCGAACACCACCATCTGGAATGCGCCTAGATCCCGCCCCGACTTACTCGCGGCAAATACCGCCTGCGGCGTCAAGAAAGTGATCGAAGGGCCCTTCGAGCCAAGAACGCGCGAAAGACGAAGATCAGGACAGGACCCATGGGCATTCCAACAGTCAACAAACGTGTCCCAGGCTTGGTCAAGGAGCTCGATTGATGGCGCTAACCAAATGACGCGACTGACCATGTTTCCCGCCAGTGCATCCAGAATCGCAGTTACGGCAGTCCGCGTCTTGCCTGCCCCAGTAGGCAAGGACAGAAGGGCACGGCCACGCGCCTCGAGCAACGCTAGTGCTCCATCCGCTAGATCTCGCTGGTAATCGAAAAGTCGGGGACGCTGGTCCTTTCGCGCAAGGGTGACGTTGGTGCGCGTGTGGCGCGGGGGGTGCGCCTCTTCGGCGACGCGTTCAGGAGGGATGTTCGAAAGGGATGGGAAACGCTTACGAAGAAACGACCACAACACGGCTGCGTCACGTCTCGCATGCGACGACCTCACAACTCTAGAAACACCCACAGCGCCGACAAACGCTCCTGCAGTTCCGCCCTGGCATCGTTTAGTTCATATGCGACACCGGCTGCGCTGAGGATCCGTCCGGCTGCTGAGCTGGTACCCTCCCTGTCACAGTATCGCTTAATGGCACGCCCTACAGCCTTGCAGATGACCGGCGCCTCCGTCGATAGACAGTCGTCCCAAAAGACTTCGAAGTTCGACTCCTGGTCGGGGTCCCTTAGATCATCGTATAGACACATAGCCGCGACCATGAAAAGGAGATCCCGGGCTCTCATCGATGCGCCTTGAGTGAAATCGATCCCCCCCTCGGGCTTGCGCAAGGTTCCCTGCCACAAATACGTTCGCTGATCTTCGCTGTTCGTGAATTCGCAGTCAATATTAAGAAGTTCAGGCCAGATAGTCAACGCCCGGTTGAGAGAGTCCACAAACTCCGACGCCCGTTTATGATTCCGCTGTCCCATCCGCGGATTCGGATGCCCACCGCTGGGTAAGGTCGCCTCTTCAATGATCTCCGAGACGTCGTCGGGTGCAGTGTCCTCGACATCGCCATCCAAGATTCCATGGTTGGCAAAATCATCATCTGTCATTTCAGTGAAATCGTACTCGATCCCCCACTCCGAAAGTTCGCTGATGTCAGAAGCATCAAGTTTCACATACTCGAGATAGCCGCTGAAAAGAGCGCGCTGAAACACAACGTTGAAAGCGAGAGATTCGAGTTTTGTACCATCGACGGCATCCTGCATTGATTTGAAGAATGCTTCCGAGATAGGATGCTCTCGATCCAGCATACGACCAAGGAACTTCCGATACTCCTGGGTTGCCTTCCCTTCAAATTGGCGATCTGCAAGGTGTGCCTGGTGAAGTTGAAACCAATGCTGAAACTCAAGACTCACCGACCCTTCGTGAATACGCTTGCTAATCATGTCGGCGTACGGCTGGAATTCCGTTAGAATAAGGAGCATTGAAGAACCCCACACCGACGAAAAGCCAGTTCCAACGCGTTCGAGTTCGGCATCCGAATAACTGAATGGGCTCTGCTTGACGTTCTGGAGATCCTCCACTCGATTGAGAGCCTCAGACATATCTATTCCAAGCCTATCCCGAAGCTTGATGATCTGCTTCGTTACTGCACGGTAGTCCGTCCAATCACCAATTGGCTTAGTCTGCAGCACCTCGCCTACAATCCAATCTAATCCCAGGACGGTTGTCAGGTAGGGGCCCTGATCGAACTTCGCTTGCTCGGAATGCCAGTCCACGAGCGAAAGAGGAAGTAAGGGTGGGGTGGCATTAAGCGAGTTGAATGAATCCGAAAGTTCAGGCTGCAGAATAGCCCTAACAGACACTGCATGAGGGTCGCGGTCGTCAAGTAGAATTTGTCGGGCTCGGCTCACGCCTTGCGCGTGTTTGTTGAGATCAATGAACAATTGACGAAGGAGATCTACAATTGGCCCCTTCGATGGCGACTTGAACCCCAGTTTTTCGTCGAAGATCAAGAAGATGATCGGCAACTGAGTATTGTCGAGAGAAGAACCGCTAGAGGACTCGGCAAGTTCCTTAATAGACGCAAGACGATGTTGACCATCGATGGCCACACCAAAGACTTGCTGTGTGTTCCAGCGCAACTGACCGCTTTGAAAGCCATCGTCAGTGAAGTCGGCCCAGTCGTCCCAAAACCCAAAAGTAACAGGACCAAGGTTTGTTATCTTGCCGAATCGTTCGGGCTTCTCCAAAGTGGGCGCGACCCACTCTCCACCAGTCGAAAACCGCTGCACGACTTCGCCCTTCTTGCTGTCAAAGGGTAACAACGCGATGGTGATGCTGTTGAAAAATTGCGGAGCACTAGCGTTGCGCAGGTACGGCAAAATATTGCGTTGAACCCTCTTCCAGTCAATGTCCCTTTGATAAAGTTCGTCCAGACTCCAAGCGATTGACTCACCACCTGGAATCTCGCTTGTGAGATGAAGATCCCTCGCAGCATCGAGGATGCCAATAGTAGTCACGAAATAGGGAATAGCGAAATTGTTTAGCGCGAAGGAGCCACTCAGGAAATTGAAGTGGGAAGTGGCGGGAACATTGGCTACATATCGAGGCACTAAGGATTCCTTCTCTTAACCGGGGCGGCGAGTGTATCCCGCCACTGTTAACGTTGCAGAAATGTATTCGAGCGTTTTGCGAAAAGATGCCTGACGGGCCTCAGCATCCTTAGATCCCACAGCGAGGTATTGCAGATCCAAGTCGGGCCATTCGACCTCTGACGAATTTATCATCGCACTACCGAAGTCGCTGAGACCGGTCATGTGCTGCGTCGTTCGTGCAGCGAGGTTGCCCGTCTCGCCGACGTACATGGCCGGAAGATTTGCTGACAACTCTTGAAGGAACTGTGTCATCCATCTCCTCCGCGGCTTCTCCGTTAGGAAGGAAAGGAGTGCCGCAATCTTGTCTGTTGGGAGTCCCGCCCCTCGTATTTCCAGTCCAGCGAGAAGCACGGAATGACCTAGTCTGCATTCACCGATCTTGGCCGTGGGGAGTTGACACAACCGATTGAGCCATTGAGTCATCGACGCCGGGTCGGTTTGCAGATGGTGCGGCACCCGTAGGCTGAGCTTCCACATGTAGACACCCGGTCCTTCGGGAAGAGCCCAGGACAGACTTTCTTCATTCTGCAGCATCGCCTGAAGGTCCGACCCACTGGCACGCTTCCATAGGGTCGAATCGCCTTGCCCTATTGTTGGTTTATGTAACACCCGTCCTCCTACGGCGCGGACAGTGCATTGCGACCACTCCCGCGGAGGTGTGAGTCAAGCGATCGTGGAATCGCAACGCTGCCATCACAGAAGGCATGCCTGGCCCTGTCGCCGCAGTCTCTCAACGGACACCGGGGCGCGTCGCCCTAACTGGTGCACGTTTATTGGGTTGCCGACCTCTGTGGCCCTTGTGGTTCTGTTCAACCAGACTACGAGATTCTTCGTCTTCCGTCTTTGTGCATTGCGCGCGATCTCGATGCGTTCGCAAGCAAAGAGTTCCGGAATGGAACTCACGAGGATGCGAGCATCTGCCGGAAGTACCTTCGACTTCGGCGCATAGATGGTCAATTCCGCTGTGTCTGCAGGTGACGTCAGATCGACACGCCAATTGGACAACCCGGGTCCGAAGCTTATCAATTCAAGCGGTGTCAATGGATCTGTCTCGGCACCGAGGTATTCACGCAGACTTGTGTTTGCGGCCCTCGTTGCGTCCGTCGATGAGTGGGTACCGCCTTGGACCGATAGAGCGTCCGTGTCCTCGACCATCCCGCCCCACCTCCGGCCCGTCACAACGAACAGACGGTGCATGGCTCTTGATCGTCATCTTCATCTAGTGCCGATGACAGTACCTCCACCAGGGGCAGATTGCGTCGGTTTCGACGAGAACGTTCCATCGCGACGTCGTGCTTCTCGAGGATCTCGTCCCGGCGCCCTATCAGCTCATCGAGCGTTTCGCCGGGCGACCACGTGTAGGCACGCCCCTGCATCGCGACATCTTGGTAGCTGGCGTCGCCATCGGCGCCAGCATCCTTCAACACCTTGTTCTCAATTGCCCTAGCGCGTTCGAACAAATCAGGATGCCGATCGGCTAGTCCAACCCACTCGGCCTTGCGCTGAAAGAAGCAGAAGTAGCACCCGGAGCGCGTGCGCCATTCGTAGTAGTCCGGGAGCCCGATTCCGGCATCTTCCAGGATCTGGAGAACGCCCGCGTGGTCGATGTCTTCCTCGATGAAGGGGAAGACCGCCTGAATATTGGGTTTTGTCGAGACGTAGCCCTTCCGATTCTTCTCATCGGAGCGGATAGCCACGTAGCTTATGGCGGGATCATCGCCAAGCCAATCTTCAAGTGGTTTGATCTTGACTTGACGAGTGCACCAGCGCATTTGTGGTGATGGCAAGGTTCCACGATAAACTTCAAACCAATGGTCGAAGCCTTTATCTGAGTTAAGTCGGGCAATCGGTTTCCCAAGCACAACTTCAAGTTTATTCAAGTATTCGTATGTCTCAGGCAGCTCGGCTCCCGTATCGCAGAAAAAGTACTCCATATCTGGAAAACGATCCCGAAGATGCACTGCTAGAGCACTTGAGTCCTTCCCCCCCGAGATCCCACATACGTGACGTGTCTTGTTGGTCATGCCGTCTCCACTTTCTTGTTGATCTCTGCATCAATGCGAGGGCCGGGAACATGAGTCTGGCTTGCCTGCCCAACTTCTTCCTCCGCCAAAGCGGCCATTAACCAGTCCAACGCCGCTGCGCGGCTGCCAGCCTCAGCCTCAAGGGCGTTCACTGCCTTGACGACGACGTCTCGCGTGCTCCGCCTCCGGGCCTCGTCCCACATCACCAACTTCACGGTCTCTGAGCCGTGGGTCCAGTTCACTTGAAACCGCACGGCATCGAAGGAGCCATCGTGACTTCGCATGTCGGCATTCAGTGCTTCAACTCGGCGGAATGTTCCACCGATGTCGCGCACAAGGGCAGAAAATCTGCGTTTGTCGTCGTCACTCCACGCTTGCGGTGGGACCCCCGTCACTTGCATCGCTATGTATTCGAGCCATGGTTCCTCATCAGGGATCCCAGCGCGCAATGCCGCAACCATCGCCTTCACACGCGGGTCGATTACCTTGTCAGCAATCTCAGTCGCCCGCGCCTGCAGCGACTCGCGAAACCCATCGCCCTCAGAACGTAGCTCCGTGGCGACGGTGGCTTTGAGCCCGTCGAGCAGCCGCGGATAGGCGCTGCTTAGCTCCGCCATCACCTGGGCAAGCTTGCTGGCCATGGACTCAAGTTGACCGCCGCGGCCACGGGAGTCTGGGAGAACCGCCTCACAACCAAGTGCCAGCGGCAGGTGCTCGAAAACCAGAACGTCCGGCTCGGTCGCGCCCAAGAGAACTCTTCGGACTTCGACCGCCTCAGTGGAGATGTCATGGGTTCTTGTGGCGAAAGCCGGGAGCATGTTTATTCGCGCCACCATCAGCGAGACCACGCCTACGAGGCTGGGGGACCGAGATGAGACAGCGCCAGAACCCAGTTCGTAGGCGAGCGCCTTCACGAATTCCTTGCGCGCCCCACGACCGGTTGCGAAAGACTTCACCTCGAAGTTGCCCGGGTTGCGCAAGAGACGCTCACCAACATCACCCGAGAAGGTCGGCCGGAAGGTGCCGTGTTCATACAGTGCGAACTCGTCCTGGTGCGTGCGCAGCGCCGCTACAAGCAGAACCGGGGCAACCCCCTCGCGTAGACCAAACGGAGGAAGCGCGAGGTCGAGGTAAAGATCTGCAACATTCAGCCGAGCCGCTGTAGCGGTACGAATGCGCCCGACCAGCTCGCACCAAACCGGGTACACAAAGGATCCGACTTTCGGAGCGCGGAATCCATAGCCGTCCGCCCCTTTACCATGCAATCCGAGTTCCTGCAGTACTGACAAATACAGAGTGCGGTCAGGCCCGAAGCCCTTGATCCCGAGTCCATCGAATGACTCGTTGGTGGCCATGATTTCAACAACCTCACGACGCGCCTTTGCCGCCTGTGAGGACAACTCGTGACGGTTGACAAGGTCATTGCGCACCACAACGGCTTGTCGGTAGTAGGCATCTGCAACATCTGAGATCACCGTCGAGGGACTCCTGTGGGAGGTCGATGGCCACTTCCCACTCTTGTGTTCGACGGTCTCAGGCTTGACCCAATGCCACCGTGCCCCCTCAGAAGTGGCGCCGAATGCGGATTCAAATGCCATCTGAAGGCTGAAAGCAGCAGCCGTGCGTCGCTCGGCAAGCTCCTTGCGGACCACCCAGTCTCCGCGTACGTCCTCATTTGTGTTGAGTACCTCATCGATCGCAGCGACTTCTCGCGCGGCCTCGAGCAACGGCGCAGGGTCAGAGCTAGTCACAAAGACGACAGGTTTGTCGCACTCTGTCAGTTTGGCGGCCTTCGTCGGGACCGAGCCCTCGACGACGTACAACACCAGGCCGTCGCCTCTGTCACGAGGCGACAGCGGTGCGACTGCGCGCAAGCTGTCGTCGGCCCAAGCGCGTTCGAATGCTCGCAGTGTGCCGGACGTGTGTGAATGACGGGCCGCCACTATGGGTCCGAGAGGCATAACGCGCTGCATCATCAGGCGAGACGGTTCGTCCCGTAGGCGCCGACGAGCCACCAAAATGGCGCTCTTCAGATCGAAATCACTTCCCTGCCAGATGCGATACTCATCTGCGAACTCTCGATAGGTGACGAGACCCGCAGTTTCAAGTTCGGCGAGCACGGACTCGACCTGAGCCGGCGTGACCGTCCCGCGTCGGCCATCCGCGGCCCCGTATGTCAGCATCGAGCGACTTGCCCGAAGGCTGCCACCTGCCGAGACGAGGTTGAGTAGACCGATGGCTTTGAGGACCCGCAGCGAGGCATCGCTGAGTCCATGAGCGTCACGAATGCGCGTATCGATTTCAAGCCAACGAGAGGCATCCGCAGAAACGCTCACCATGCTCGAAGCCGACTCAAGGAAGTAGTCGTAGAGCCGGTCAAGATGCACCGACGGAAGCGCGCCCTTGGGTTCCAAATCGGTGCCACGCATGAAAGATCCGACGCTTCGCGGTTCGCTGCCGGCAAGGAAAGAGAACATGGTGCGCTCGTTCTGCCCATACCGTTGGCAGAGGTCGGGTAGAACGGCAAGAGCCAAGGGGTGCAGGGGCCAGCACGACTCGAGCAACGAGGTGTCTCCGGCGAGCTCGGTCAGGCCAAGACCGCGTAGATCACGTACATGCGACTTGGTCCACGCCCTAAGACGCTCTGTGAGTTCGGGCGAAGCAACATCAAACGAGGCGGCGACCAGTGCCAGCGTCTGACCCGGCGTGTCCACGAACGGGATGTCGTCGAAGCGTCCTTGGATCTTGACCCATTCACGGCGCTGCACCGCGCTCGCACCATCCGCATAGTCCCCGAAAGCCATGTGCTGAAGGGTGACCAATGCAAGGCGTGATCCTGAACTGCTTCGCGTCCATTCAGCCAGTTCCTGAAGAAGGAACAAGTCACCTTCGCCAGGCGTCTCTGCAAACGCCTCCAGGTTCTTCCCGAACTCGTCAATGAGCAACAGGATGGGGCCAGCAGCACTGAGATCCGAGACCAGGCTACGGATCGTTCTCACATCGAGTCGCCCGCCGCTTGCGCGAAGAGTGTGATCAAGTTCACGAAGTGTGGACAGGGTCTTCTTGAAAGCGGCGCGCCCCTTGGCAGGCGGTGCAAAGCGTTCGGAACCGTGGAGTAAGGCACGCACCACCGTGTGTCCGATCGGCTCCCGCTGAGCGGTAACGACCGCTCGGATGAAGCCACTCTTCAACGCACCTGCGCTCGACAATGCGTCGCGGACCAAGGCCATGCTGCTCGGGGAGGCGGCCTGAAGCATCGCCTCGGCGGAAGCGCGAGCTGGATCGGATTCGGGGGCGAAGAGCGAGTCGATTACCAAGGCGAGGGAAGATTTTCCGGAGCCATATGGCCCTGTCACCGAGAGAGCGACCTCTGCGCTCTCGCTCAGCATCGCTCGCGCGAGTCGATCGATGGACTCGATAGCGCGACCGACCGGAAGATAGCCATCAATGGCCGATGTACCGCTGTCTCGCTCAACGTTGATTGAGCGCGCAAAACGTGGCTTCGGACGCTTGAGATCGATAAGTTTTGTCATGCCGCGCTCCCCTGGCCCGTCACGAACTCGCCGGCTCGAAGCCCTCGGCCGTAGGTCAGATAGTGGTCATTGAGTACCCCTCTTAGGGCGACCCTCGCTGACCCTTGGATCGTCAACTGAGGCATCCCAGCGGCTGAGGTCAATCGCACGTGGTCGGTGCGCCCAACGGCGTCCTCAAGAAGTTCAAGAACGGCTTTGTCTGACAACTTGAAGGCGCGTCCGGGAGAGCCGATCTCGGTCGAAGCCCGGCTCAGGTTGATCGTCCGGGCATTGTTGTCTGTTCGCATAGTGAAGTCGAGAATGCATGCTACGAAGACAAGGCTTGGAAGAGTGGCCTTTGGTCCGAGAAGGAACCTATAACCACCAGGGTTAGCGGTACTCGGTTGAATGAGCCCGAGGTCTCTGAATGGACAGTCAATTCGTTCCTCGAATGTTGCCCGCACCGCCTCGCCGGAAGAGTACATTCGCAAGAGAACACTGACGTCTTTCTTGACTGAAGAGGCATGGGGACTTGCCCAGTCTCCGACGCGGTCAAGAACGAACTGCTGCAGTTCTTCTTCGGTGAATTCGATCCCAGGGAATTCATTCAGCGCCAGCCACCATACAGGCGAGATAGAGGGTGGAGCCAGCAGCCACCACTGAAGCAGCCAGAGCGTGCCTGGAAGCTCACAGTAGGGATCCACGCCCTCATCTCCAAACATGTCACGCCCGATGGCCGAAGGACGTGACAGTGGTCGGCGACTGCCGGACACCTCCTCATGCTCAAGCAACTTGAATGCATGGCCCCAGTGCCGGATCGAGCGGACCATGTTCTTCCCGACCCCAAGTTTGACGACTGCATCATCTCGGTTGAACATGTCCCCTTCTTGTTCCGCAGCGTCAACCGCTTTCTTCAGCCACCCGTAGCGCGGTTGAAACGTCTCGTGGCGAGCAAATGCCGGACTACAAGCCTCATCGAGTCTCAACGAATTGCCCCTTCGGTCTGGTCGGCATAATGTTCCGTTGACGCAAGGCCACGGACCCGATCGACGGCCTCTGCGATCGACACGACGGCGGCGGCAATTTCATCACCAGTGGTGTGACGGCCCACACTAAATCGCAAGCATTCGTAGGCTTCGTCCTGTGAAAGGCCCATCGCGATCAAAACGTATGACGGCTCGGGAATCCGAGATGAACAAGCCGAGCCCGAGGACACGAAAACTGAAGGCGCATTCGCCATCACGGCCTCAGCGTCAGCACCGACGAACCGAAGGCTAACCGTGTTGGGCAGGCACGCGGGGCCCTGGCCAATCCATTCCACGCGGTCGAGTCGGCCGCGCAGCCCTTCGATCAACTTGGTGGTGAGCGCATGTGCCGAGGCTGCGTCGCGGTCGATCGACTCACCGGCAAGTTGCGCCGCGGCGCCCATTCCGACCACACCCGGCACATTCAATGTTCCACTTCTATGGCCCGACTCATGACCGCCGCCATGGAGCTGAGCTTCAAGGTCGATGCCGCGACGGACAAACAACGCGCCCACACCCTTTGGCCCGTAGAACTTGTGCGCGGAGAGCGAGAGCATGTCCACATTGAGATCCTGCACATCAACGTTGATCTTGCCCACAGCCTGCGTGGCGTCGGTGTGAACGAGAGCGCCGAACCGGTGAGCCAGCTCCGAGACGAGTTTCAATGGCTGAATGATCCCGGTCTCATTGTTTGCCAACATGATTGAGACCAACAGCACCCGGTCGCTCAACAAACTGGTGAGGTGAGCGACATCCAAAGCGCCGTCGCAGCCCACCGGAATCTTCTCGACACGAATCCCCTGGACGGCTAACCAGTCAGCAGAGTCGAGGACAGCCTTGTGCTCCGTGGCGGCCACGAGCACGGTGTCTCGCTGACCTCTTGCGCGTCCCGCAACCCCCTTGATGGCAAGGTTGTTCGCCTCCGTTGAGCCCGATGTCAGCACGAGCTCACGAGGCCCAGCGTTGATCAGCTCCGCCACCTGACTTCGTGCCGTCTCGATCGCGCCTCGAGCCGTCACGCCAGCACCATGTGCCGAAGCGGCGTTCCAGAACTGGTCGGTGAACCAGGGCAGCATTGCCTCCATGACGGCCGGTTCCACCGGAGTCGTCGCGTTGTAGTCGAGATAGACATTTGGCATCTCACACCTCCATCTCGAACATACATTCGGTCGGTGACAAGCCCCTCCCAGGTCATGGG
>JABBOX010000153.1 GCA_012927555.1 Phycicoccus sp. | reverse complement strand
TCCAGCCAGAACTCACCGCACAACAGCAACAAGTCCTCGACCTACTCGGACTGCCCGCGACCGCCTACACCCAGCCCAGCAAATCGAGGCGATAACCCGCCCGAGAAGTGCGGAACGTCAGCACCTCCGGGGTTCCAGGCATGGATTTTGCCTGCCCATTGACATACCGCCGGGCGGTCCACGCTGCAGCCGCAGCGTCCAGGACGTCGTCCACCGCGGCCATCTCTCCTGCGCGTCCGACTTCGTTGGTCAGTCGAAGGTCGGCCGCCTCGAGCAGCTGCCGTCGTTGCTCTGCTCCAGCCCACGTCTTCTTTCGGCTGAGCAGGGGGCCTTGTGCCATAACCGCGAAAGAGACCTCGGGGTGCACCTCGACAACAGCGTGGCTGTTCTCCTTGATCCAGTCGTCGATCTCGAGGATTTTCGTCCTCAGCCCGAAGGCCTGCTGCGAGATTCCTTCCCCTGCCAACCTTCTGTTGATCACGACGGCGGCGGCGTGATCGTCGGCGAGAAGCGCCGACCGGACTGGGGTCATGAAGACGGACTGCCACCTGGGACCGACCGCCGATCGAGCGAGCACATCCGCCTGCCGGCGACCCTGGTCCGGGAGCCCTATAGGAATGTCGATGGCCACGACGTCAACCCCTCCATTGACCTCGGCGATGACCACAAGATCACCGATCGTGCTGGCGAAAAACGCATCGGTGCCGCCTCGCCCTATGGAGACCCCAATCCAACCCTTGCTGCACGCGTCAACTCCGAGTACACGACTCTCGTTCATATTGAGTGTCTAGCAGATAGGCGGTTGTCGGACCGGTGCGACAACATGTGGGTCGTGACGATCTTCAACAAACCCGCATACGCCGCCGGACTCCTCTTGGACGACTTCTACTTTCCCGGTTCGATCGCGGCCAGGCACGCGCGCGTCGGCGAGCCCCGTGTCGCCGAGCTGAACGAGTTCGCCCGGAAGATCGCCAGAGACAAAGACGAGCACGTTCCCCTGTTCGACCCCGAGTCGGGAGGCCGCAACGCCCAGGTCCTCCTGCTCCTTCAGGACCCCTCCCGGATCGCAGCGCATGGGTCGAGGTTCATCAGCCGTCACAACAACGACTGGACGGCAGGGAACACTTTCGCAGCCTGCGCAGAGGCGGGCCTGGATTACAAAGACGTAGTCCACTGGAACGTCATCCCGTGGTGGGCTCAAGATCCGGCCAAGAACCCATCCCCCGGCAAACGGAGGTCGTTGGCAGACGAGTCTCGCCGTGCCGCGCCGTACCTGGCACAGACCTTGGAACTGTTGCCGAAGTTGGAGTCGGTAGTTCTGGTTGGGCTCCAGGCGCAACTCGCATGGGACCGTGCCACGCATGCCCCCGGAGGAACACTGGGTCGTGATCTGAACCTGTATCGCTGTCCCCACACCAGCCCGCTGGCATGGAACAAGATCGGGTCGGATGGCACGCCAAACCGAGAAACAATCATTCGCGTCCTGAGAGAGGCCGCACGCACGGTGACAGCGTCACTCACCAAGGACGACCTGATGGATCATCGTTCCACCCGGACGATCGGTCGGCACCCTCGAGGTCGTCGATAGGGGCTACCAACGCGGTCGCGCTCCTCAGTGCGAATCGGCCCATGGGGTCGAGTCCAGCTCGACCTCGTCCTCAAGTGGTTTGGCTGGTTGAATGTGGCCGCGAAGCTCTTTGGCTCGTTCGCGAAGGTGGACGTTGAGCGCGTCGATCATCGCGACCAAGGACGCGAACCCCCATTCACAACCTGCGCACGTTGGACCGAATCCATGTCACTGATGAGGTCGACTGCGGGGTGATGCGACGCGATCCGGCAGGCCCGCTTGTCATTCAACCGCTCGAAAGAAAGATCGAACCCAACCTTCTCCTCCCAATTGGCGCGGTCTCCTTCCATCTCGTCGAAGAGGGACTTGTTGCGGTCCCGGTCACCGCAGTCCAGGTAGGCCTCGACCCGGATCCTTCCGTCTTTGATCTGAGAGATCGACCATGAGCCGAAAGGGCCAGATCCGAACGTCCTCCAGCTGTCACGGCTGCGGGCAGGCACACGTATGGCTGGACGCTGGGCGTTGACGCCTTCGAGGATCTCAGCGAACAGACCCTGACGCGCCTCGTTCAACGGTGTGGATATCGGGAGCGGTGTTGGCTTGATGTCCTTCTGCCAGTCATTGGGTCGGGACACGACCTCGAACACCGGCGCCCGAGGGCCTTCGTCGCCGATCTGGACTACCCGACCTCGACCCCGAAAAACTGCACCCCACGGTCGGTACGTTCGTTGAGCCAGTCAAACGCGCGGCGGAACTCGTCCCGGAACAGTCGGGAGATCCAAATAACGGTGGTCGCCTCCAGGCCGGCTGCCTACACCAAACACTGGCCTAGATGGGAGTGGTCGGGGGGCGCCGCCTGCACGGGCGTCCACAACGACAACAGCATCCAAGTTGCAGCGGCTGAGTCTGGGTTCCATTAGATGTGGCGGGGTTGCATGTGGCTTCGACCGTCGCCCAGGCGGATCGGTCTACGGACGCGAACGCACCCATCGCGGCTATAACAGGGAGTCCGCTCGCCGATGAGACTTCGGCCGCCGGCTTCTGTCGGAGGGCAATGGCATGCTTTCGGTGAACTGAACCGGGCGAATGAGACTAGGGCGAGAACGATGACACAGGACCGGATTGCGAAGGCAGACCTCGGCTGGTGGGTGGGGCTAGCACCCGCGCTGGATTGGGCTTTCGCGCGCACCTACGCCCAGACAGCACCTCACAGCTACGTGGTGCTTGGACGCACTGCCGGGATGACCAAGGACGACTATGTGCGCGCCGGAAGAGTGATCCACACCTTCGGCAGGCCTGCGAAGTTCTACGGCGTGACGAGCATCTACCTCACGAGCCCTGACGGGCGGTTGAAGTGGTGGACGATGGACCCCGAAGTCACGGAGACGAACCTCATCAACCAGGCAACTAGCGACAGGTTGTATGGCGTGCAGAACGCGCCGTCGACCGACTCCGGTGTCGAGACTCCCTATGACAGCCTCGCGACGGCGTACGACCAGTTGCATCCGGCCTCCGACGAGATGACCGAGACCCTCCGTGGCGCGGTCGCCTCACTGAGTGGCGACTTCCCGCCTGCGGTCCTCGACGTTGGTGCCGGGACCGGTCGGGTTCTTGATCTCGGTGTTACCACGCCCGACCGGTACGTGGGGGTGGATCCGAGCCAGCCGATGTTGAACCAGCTAGTCCGCAAGCACCCCGACGTCGGGGCTGTCTACCCAATGCGGATCGAACAGGCACTCGCCGCGTGGCTCTTCACCCCGGGTCAGTTCGAAATCGTTACGGCACTGCTCAGTGATGCGGACAGGTTGGACGATGACACCATCGCAGGACTCGCTGAAATTGCGAGCCGAGGCCTCATCGTGGCCCGCGGCGACGAGGTGACTGTCGTGGACACGCGTCGTTCGGTCGTTCAGACTCGCCACTGAACGTCCGGCCAATTCCTAAAGGCCGGCTTCAACGAAGTCCCTGAGAAGCGCTGCGCACGCCTCAACTCGATCCCCCGAGTCGACCAGCTCGCCACCGCTGGGTTCTTGGGGAATCGTGAGCAGGATCTCCTCGCCTTCCGCCACAACGTCTCCGCGTTGGTCGCAGATACGGTCGAACACCGATGCGAGTTGCTCGTCGTCTGGACGTTGGAGCGCAAAGCCGAGGGGAATGCTCCGGATGCCGACCCCGCTCCGCACGAGGCGGAGCCAACGAGGGCCACTCTCGTACCCGACGAACCATGGATCCTCGACCTTGTCGCCAACTCCGCTTGATCGCCAGAGCTCCAGCAGGATCGGGTCTCGGTACCACCCGCCAAGTGTCTTTGTGCGCAGCATGCACATGGAGTAGCCGAGTTTGCCATCGGCGCCGAAGTAGATGCCCGTGGCGCCTTCTCGCATGGACGGGTATTTGACGAGGTAGTAGCGCCAGTCGAAGGTCCTCGACGCCTCTCGCTCAAACAGCCAGGCGCTCACCACGGCCTCGAGATGCTCTTCGATGGCGTTGCCGGAGGCTGCAAGGCCATCGAGGAACTCGCCCAGGACGGTGCGGGTTGCAGAGAGGTTCGCTCGTGGGGCATCCGTGAGGAGGTAACGCCACACCGCTTCGTTGGCGGTTGAACTGGTGCCGAACTGCCATCCCGTTGATTTGGGCCGCTGACGTTGATAATTGCCCGTTGCCAGGAGGGCTCCGGTTAGCCGTTGCCATTTCGCGGGGTCCGCAAAGGCAGCTTCGAATGCCTCGGCGCGTTGACGGAAGGTCTCGTGCCCGAACTCGAAGCAGCTCAGGGTTCCTCGGAGGATCGGATGGTCCTCCAACCGGAAGAGTGTCTGCGTAAGGTGCGGGTTGGCTTCGAGGAATTGCTGCTTGAGGCGCTCGTCCTCCACCTGGTTGCTGCTGAACCTGCCCACCGCATCGAGGTCACCGTTGACGATGATCTCCTCGACGTCCTTGAGCAGCGTCGGCATGTTGGGACGGCGCATCTCGTCCTCGGAAGCAGCGATGAGGTTTCTGACAACGCGCAGTCTGCGTATGAAGTCCTCGGTGCCGCGAATCAGATGCAGGAGGACTGCATACAGCAGAAGACTCTGCTGCAGGGTGAAGGGCCGGTTGCCGCTTGGTTGGCTATCAAATAGATGGCAAGACTGCTCGAACAGGTTCGTGCTCGTGGCGCCGAAGAGGGCAACCTTCTGCCAGTCGTAGATCTCGTCACCTGGCAATGAGGTGGAGAACAGACTGTCGAAGATGGAATTGATGTGTTCGTCGTCCTCCCACCTGTCGAACGCGTCGAAGAGGAAGTCCAGGTGTTCCGGCGCTCGCTGGTTGTCGGGTCCGAATATCGCGCGCGCCCGCGGGCCGAGGCGTTCGGCGGCGACAACCCTTTCCTCGCGCCACTCACAGATCTCGGTGATGAAGTCGATGTAGCGGATGAACTCGTCGTCGACGATGTTGTCACCACCGTGGATTGGCCAAAGAAGGTCTGACCAGGCGCCGTCGATCTTGTGCGCGAAGTCTCCATCGCGGTCTGAGTGCTTGATGTCCTGCTCGAACCGGGCCTTGAAGTGCTCGAATGGGGTGAGCGGTTTCCCGCGGGAGTTCATCTTGATGTAGAGGTCCTCATCGGAGTCCATGTCAGCCAGAGGAAGTAGGTAGAACGAGACTGCGGGGGAATCCTCCTCAGTGAGGCGCCCCCACGCGGTGGATGCATCTATCTCTGGGTGGAGTCGTTGAATCTCATCGTGGATCGCATCGATCATCACGAGCATCGCCTGAATGGTTGGGTCATTCCTCCACACGTGGAGGTACCACTCCTGATCGGTTATCCACGCTGACGGAACTGCCTCGTCCTTGGGGAGGGCGTTCGCGACGAGCCGCTGGCAGAACCGGCGGGCGCTGGGGCGAGTCGCGTAGGAGAAGCGGGTCCACGCCGCATCGGGATCCAGTCGGTTGGCCCTGGACGCGAGGTACCAGTGGAGCAGGAACAACGTGGTCAGGCGTTGTTGACCGTCCAGAGGATGAAGGGTCCCGGCCTCGACCTTGCCGTACACGAAATCGAGCCCGACGGGCTCCCCGCCGGCGATTGCATCAAGGAGGACTTCGATGAAGCTGGTACGGATTTCCTCGACGAACGGCCCCGGACGACCCTGCGCGTAGTCGCGCTGGATGAGGGGAATCTCGATCCTGCCGATGCCGGGGGCACCTGTCGGATGAGCCTGGAAGAGGCCAACGTACGAGGCCAGATAGCCCTTCACGACGGAACCTCCTCGCCAAGCAAGTACTCGCGGAGAGTTTCAGTCAGCGCGTTGAGGTAGTGCTCGCGGTCGATGGCACTCCAGAAGTGCATCTGTTGCTCGTCGGCGGGCGTGTAGTACTTCAGGAACGCATTCCGGGTGCAGACGGGGATGTAAGAGCCCTGGCGGTCACGGTCAAGGATCTCGGCCCGTTTGACCGCGAAAACAGAGTTGCTAAGGGCGCTGTTGTCTCCACCGTCGAGCAACGCAAGGTTCGCGATCGAGTCCACGTCGCCGTTGCTCGAACCGCTGCCTGCCGAAAGAAGTTCGATGAACTCGCGTTCGAGTGCGCGGAAGTCAGCTTCTCTGATGGCAGGGCTCGCAAGTACTTGGTCAACCCTTTCCAGCACGGCCGTCTTTGCGGTCTCGTGAACTCCATCGAAGGTGGCGAGGGCCTTGCGATGCAGCGTGAGCCAGCACTCCCACTGTTCGGCCCGGTTGAGACGCTCGGCATTTTGCGCGTGAATGTGCTCCAAGGACCAGCGGCCGGCGGCGTGCTCCCTGAAGGAGTACCGCTCGGTCGAGTGCTTCCGTTTCCGGATCGTCTCGACGTTCATGAGCAGCAGCGTTCGGCCGGTCTTGGAACTCTGATAAGTGAGATCTCGGAGCTCTGTGTCCGACAAGTTGAGGTTGTCGCGGATGAGCCCATCAAGTTCAGCCTCGAATCGGGACTTGGACTTACCCTGGGAGCGCTTGATCAGCTCACCGAACGATGCGCCCTGAGCGACCAGGAACCCAATTTTGTGGAAGAGGTCTCGGTTGTCGTGCCACCCCAACACCAAGGAGTGCAAGCCAACAACCTCCTCCCAGAACTCGTCCGGGGTCCTTGCGATCCGTTCACGCAGCGACTCGAACGTATAGAACGGTGGCCGATCCCGGCCCGTCGGACCCCCAGCGATCGTGTCCAGCAACAGGCTGATGTGTGTCGGGTCCTCCGACGCCTTTCCGGTGATGAATGACCACAACTCCGGCTCCCGCAGGTCGCGCTCGATGGCGTCCCACTGAGCGGCAATCTCCAGCGCGCGATCGGTCACTCCCGTCCCACCGCGGCTTCGTGACAAGAGCAGGGCCTTGACCAACTCGGCGTCCGTCAAGGGGATGCGACCAACGTTGAGCCGGATGAAGAGCGTGGTCGCGTCGAGAACTTCGGGAGCCTCGTACCAGATCACCCTGACCTGCTCAAAGAGCGCGCCATAGAACTTGTTCGCAACGTACTGCCGACGGCCGTCGTGCGCTTCGAACCACTCGCTGATGCACCGATAGGACTCGAAGATGTGAAAGAAGTCGATGTTCTTCTGACTTTGATCGGGGTCGAGGTCTTGTAGATAGTCGGCGCTTTCCCCCCGCGTCTCATACCTCATCGAGTAGCCGGCACCGGAGCTCTGCAGCCCTTCACGCTTCATGTACTGGAAGATCAGGAAGAGCGCCGTGAGTCGCTGCTGGCCATCGACCAGCTCCCATTCGTCGCCCTGCCGCTTCACCACCACAGGCTGGAGGTAGTACGGCTTGTCTCGGCTCTCCCAGATGTCCTCTAGTAGTCGGTGTACCTCGACCTCGCCCCATCGGTAGCCGCGCTGGTAGCGGGGCACAAAGAACTTGCCGCTGATATCTCCGACGAGCTTGGGTTCCAGGTGAGCTTCGCGCGTGGATGGGGTCACATCACGTCACATTAGCGACGGACGGCCTCCGACGTTGGCACAGGCTTTTCATGAGCTCTCGGTCAGGAGGTGGTGTTTCAGTTCCTCGAGCGCTCGGGCGGTCCGGTCGCTCTTCTCGTAGGGACCCGGCATCACGAACACGCGCGCGCCTGCGAGTTGCCGTGTTGGTGAGAGCAGACCGTGTCCCGGGAAGTCGCCTAACAGCGCGGTCGCCGCCTTCTTGAAGGTGAAGATCACGAGCTGCGTCCCTACTTGCGTCAGTTTGTCCTCCAGCAATGCTCGTCCGTATGCCAGTTCGCTCTTGTCGACTTCTTCGGCTTTCCTTGTCGGTCGCTTGACCACATCGGAGAAGCCGACGCCTCCGGCGTAAGCACGATCGTCCTCGTACCCGGATCCCGGTGGGAGCAGCCCGACTGCTGCCAATCGGCGGTAGAAGGTCTGACCGGCCGCGCCTTGGTAGTAATGACCCGCCGCGACGCTGATCGGCGCTGGGTTGACGCCCACCGTCACAGCTGCCAGCCCCGGACGAAGCAGATCCGCAAGCGTCGTCACGGTCGATCCGAGCCAATCGATTTGAATCGTGTGACCGGTCCTGTTGAATGAGCCTTCGGTCGTTGACTGTGGCGTCTCCAGTGTCTGCCTGTGCGCGCTGCGCGCGCTTCTGTCAGGCACCGGGCTCGACGATGCAGACACCACCATGCGACTTACCTGGCTGTCGATGCGCCTGTATTCGGCGGCGAGCTGATTCGCCTCGTCGACTGTGAATTCCCAACTGGCCTGATGCTGGTTCGTTCGTAGCAGATGATGGCCAGCAGCAGCGTGGCGACGTAGCCAGCTTCGAAAGGTCTTGGGATCGATGTGGAGACGTCTGGCCAGGTCAATCGCGGTAACTACGGCTGTCATACGAGTGATTGTGCTCGAACGCCCTCTTGTAGTCTCACGATTGCGGCAAGAACCTCCGCTGGCTCATCGGCACCCTGCACTACGGCATCGCCGACAGCCAGCTGCCGTACTACCTCGACGAGTACACGTTCAGGTTCAACCGCCGCACCTCACGCAGCCGAGGCCTGCTCTTCTACCGCCTGCTCCAGCAAGCCGTGAACACGGCCCACCACCCTCCCGCCACTGATCCGCCCCGACGAGCCATAAGCCAACTGCACTTAAGCGGATACCCAGTACTCAGTTCCCCTTTTTGCGGTTCGACCTCGCACCCCAGCGAGTCTACTGACCGTCGTCGCAATGCTCAGGCGGGATTGGATCTTGGTCAGAAGCCCTTCTTCGTCAACGAAATTCAAGCCTGGGTCCAAGCCACTCCTCTCGACGAATTGGGTCTGAAGGCGATCGACCAGACTCTTGAGCCCAGGTTTGGCCGTCATCAAAGGCCCTCGTCGCAACGGATCGCGCTCGTTGCTCGATGAGTGTGCGCCGTTCCTGGAGCGCCTGCTCCATGTCGGCGTCGGTGACTCCAACGGCCGCGGGTCCGATGCCGCCGACGGAGTCTGTATGGCGTCCGGCGCCGGCTGCCTTGACCCACTTGGTCACTCGGCCGTGGATGACGGCTGCGATGTCATCCGCATCGCTGAGGGCTCGACCCTGGACCAAAGCTGGCAATGCACGCCCGAGATCGAGGCCATACGATTCGGCTTCGCGGAATGCTGCCATGAGTGGCCCCCAAGCCGCCGAGGCACGAACGGTGTCGGCCTCGGTAGGTGTGAGACCGGATGCTGTGGCTAGTGCTGCGTATCGGTCCTCGTTGGCGTGGCGGGCGATGGTGTCGTACTCAGCCCAGAGGCGGGCGATGCTGTGGCCTTCGGTCCACGTGTCGGCGATGGTCTGGGTGGCGGACTTGTCGGCCCCGGAGTTGGCCAGGACGTACCGCAGCACGTCGGCCGGGGCGAGCTCCTCGGCTGGTTCGTGGGAGGTCTCAACGTCGGGGTCGTACATGGTGTCGACATACAAGCGGTTGCCGTCTCGTCCCCGGGTGGCCATCACGTACAGCGGCTCACGCAGCGTGGTGGCTGAGACGAACGCGTGGGCGGTGTCGACGGTTCGGCCCTGCGCGCGGTGGGCGGTGGTGGCGTAGCCAAGCTCCACATGCTCCCGAATGTAGGTGGCGGGCAAGGTCGCTCGCCCCTTCCCATTGATGCGTCGAACATCGATCGAGCCGTCACGGCGCACACCGACCACGGTCCATTGGTCGCCGTTCTTGACCCACCCACGGCCGGCAGCCAGGCCTCGTTGGTTGCGGCGGGTGACGACTGAATCGCCCACTCCCACAACGGATCCGCTCGCAGTCTCAACCCCCGTCGGGCTGACGGCACCGGCCAGAACGCGGTCAGCCCGCGCCCGGCTATTGAGATCCAGCACGGTCTGGGAGTCGTTCGCCATCATCAGCGAGCGTCTCCCAGAACTGGTGTCCTGCCGCCACGCCTCGTAAAGCATGTCGAGCATGGACTCCCGGTCCCCGCCCTCAACCCGTCCGTGTGCCAGGTAGGTGTCGGCGGCTTCGGCGCGGCCGTTGCGTAGTTCGACGGACGCGGTTCGTTCCCATTCGTGGCGGAACCGACGGACGTCATGCAGCTGCGGCACGTCGTCACGGTCCTTGGCGAGCAGGTGGAACGCCCCACCCGCGGAGACCGGAGACAACTGGGCCCAGTCCCCCACCAACAACACCTTCGCCCCCGCATTCCTCGCCTGTTCGGTCAGGGCGTCGAGCTCGAACGTGCCGGCCATGGACGCCTCATCCACGATCACCAGCTGCCCGGGGCGAAGCGACCACCGCTGCACCTCGGCACTGATCGTTCTGGCCCGGTGGAGAAGCGTGCGGGTACGCAACGACGGACTGGCCTGGTGCAGCTGGGCTCGCAACTGGTCGAGCTCTGCGAGGCGCCGGGGTTGGCGGCCAGCTTCGGTGAGCCACTTGGTTGTGTTCTCCGTCGCGATGCCCACCACGTCGGCGAGCACCTCCGCCGCAGCCGCAGACGGGGCCAAACCGACGACCGAACCGGGCCCATGCTCACGCTCCCATGCTTCGCGGACCCCGCGCATCGCTGTGCTCTTCCCCGTCCCAGCGGCACCAACCAGGACGTCGACGACCCTCCCGCAGACGACGATCTGTTGCACCGCCGCGGACTGGCCGGCCGACAACGGATGGCCCTTCCCGGGCAAGTCCCGTGCGCAGACATCGGCTACGACAATCGGGGACACACTCGGCCCACCCACGGCCCGGCCCGCGTCCAGGAGGCGGGCTTCGGCGTCGAGCAGGTCCTGGGTCGTGTAGATCTCGGACCCACGCGGCTGGAACCTCGAGCTCCCATCCGGGCGCTGGAACGCGACAGGCGTGTGCGCCAGCTCCGGCGCGCTGATCAGCAGCGCCTCCCCCACCGCCAGGTCGCAGGTCCGCTCCACGACGGCCATCCGGTCGCCAGCGGTGGCGAACCGAACCCCATGAAACTGCCGCAGCACCTCGGCGAACACGTTCGACCGGGCGAACGTCGCCCGCTTCTCCGCCACCGTGTGCACCGCCACCTTCGCGGCTTCGACGAGCATCTCATCGGCCAGGTCACCCGCCCGCAGCAACGGCAGGTCGTTACGTCCGGCCAGCGTCACGACCCAGGCGATCGGATCCGACCCCAGCACCTCGCGGGCCCGGCCACGCCAACCCTCGACCAGCTCGGCGAGCGGGCGGACGTGCTTGTCCGGCCGCGTCGACAGGGTTGCTTGTTGGCGCAGCTGCAGCACCTCCCGCGCCGAGGGTTGCCGCCCGCGGGAGGCCACAAACCCCGCAACGAGAACCTCCTTCGCCGCCTCGATGTCGGTGCTGCGGCTGGAGAACTCCTCCCGCAACCGCTCGCTCACCCCGGCCACCTCGTACTTCGGGACGTCGGAATGACGCCGCGCGCACCCTTCCCACCCCCACCCCAACGCTTCGGTCAGGTAGTCCGACAGCACCCCGTTGTACATCTCCGACAGGCCCACCACGGACCGGAACAGGCCCCGGGAATCCAGCGTCCGCCATACCCCGTCCGTGGTCTGAACCCGGTTCATCACCACCACATGCGTGTGCAGCTGCGGATCCCCCGCGCGGGAGTCCCAATGGTCGAACGCCGCCGCGACCACCCCACGAATGTCCTCCTGCACCACCCCACCCCTGCCCGACCGGGAGGAGAACACGCGCTCCTCCGCGTAGGCGATGACGTGCTCCAGCGCGCGCTGATGCGCGGCGTAAATCTGCCCTTGTGTCGCCTCGTCCGCGACCGCCCACACCACGCTCACACTCTTGGGGGCACTGAAGGTCAGGTCGAACCCAGCCACCGGCGCCGGCCCTTTCCGCGCCACGCCCCGGGAGTGGACGTACGCCGCCCCGCCCCGAAGCGGGGGCCGGCCAAGCTGCTCCCCCGTCATCGGGTCCTGCAGCATCCCGAGCATCCGAAACAGGTGCTTCTCGGTCACCGCCGATCCCCCCGCGACGCCGTTGCCGTCGTTCAACCCGGCCAGTCCTTGGCCTAGGAACCGGCCCGGCGGGGTCCCAGACTCGGCGTAGTACCGGGTCAGCGCAGACGCCGCATGCCCTGACCCGTCGGCCCGCGCGACCGACGACATCAGGTACCGGTACCCAGCCCCCAAGCTCATCCGACGGATCGACATCGTCACAAGCTCGGCCCTCACCAACGTCCCGGCGGCGACGGTCGCGGAGCCGACCGAGCCACACGGCATACCGCCCGGACGGGGCACTATCGCCACTGAGGTGGCCTCTGGTGCCAGACGTGTAGTCAATCGTGGTGAGGGTTTCTGGGATTGGCGGCGTGTGGGTTGCGGAGGTCGCTGGTTCGGGCTTGCGGAGGTGTCCTCGGTGGAGTCATCTGGGTTGCGGTCCAACGAGAGGCTTCGTGGTCCCAATGGAGAAGTTCTGGGAGTGACGAGATGCAGCTGACGTGGCTGACCTGCTGACCGATGAGAGCCATGGCACAGCCGCGGCGCGCCCGGGGAGTACTTCGGGCTTGAGGCCACCACCGAGCCACATGCGGGCGCTTCATCGAGAGACCTCGACGTCTTGACTATTCAGAATACGTTCTGAATAATTGGTGAGATGAGTCCCGCCGTCATCTCCCGGACCGTGCAGTCCTCCGAGCTCTCCCGCAACTCTGCCGCCGTGTTCAAGGCGGTCGATCAGGGACCGGTGACCATCACGCGTCGCGACGGCGAGACCCTGATCCTCACCAAGGAGAGCGACCTCGCACACGAGCGTCAGGAGCTCGCCGCGCACCTCGTGGCTGCGTCCCTGGCCCCCGATGACGTTCCCTTCGTGAACCGCCTGCGGGGGCCGTTTCCATGGGTTGAGTTCTTCAGCCCTGCCGACCGGGAGGCATTTGCTCAAGAGATTGTGGACGTGGCGCGTGCCTGTGCCGCCATGTCCCGCTTCGACCGGCTGCTCATCACCCTGACCGCCTGGCATTCGACCGCCCAGGCCATCGCGGACGGGTACACGCACGACGAGCACCTGGAATGGCTCGACGTGGCCGAGCCGGTGGCAGACCCGCACAACTCATGAGCAAGAAGGCGGCAGCTGTCCCACGACCGCGTAAGAAGGCCGAGTATGAGATTCTCTTCGCGACCCGGCAAGCCAGCAAGGGATGGCAGGATCTGCTCGCCACCACACACAACGCGATCGTCGACGCGTGGGATTTCCTCACCAAGACCCCCGACCTAGAGTCCCCCCGGAATCATCGACTCAAGGGCGAACTCGCCACGGTCACCCACGCCGGCCGGACGCACGACCGATGGCAGCACGAATTGACCGGTGGAGCCCGAGTCTGGTTCTTCATCGACGGGCAGGTTGTCCACCTGATCGACGTGCACACCCACCATCCCAACCAGACCAAGAGCTGACCGACCGCCCTCCAAACTGGCCGATCGGGAGATCCCCGTGACCGAGGCGCATGGCCAGCTACCGCACGTGAACCCTCGTCCCGTCTTTAGAGCTGTTGTTGATTGCCGGACTACCCAGACCGTGTTGATGACATCAACACGGTCGTCAGCCCGTCTCCCTCACGTTCCATGGCGCCCAGACGCGTTCTGACGTGGTTAGGCGCTGGGTCACGAGGCGTATGAGAAGTCTGCGTTGCCCGGGCGCGTGTAGTCAGTGGACACGCATACCTTCATGGACAAGGTGCTCACAGAGAACCAGAGGAGGCTGTGCTCATGAACGCGATCACGACTGCCGTTCAGGCCAGGACTGCCACGCGCCGGTTGTTGGTGACCCAGCGCGACCCCGGAAGTTTGACGTACCGCCCCCTCGGCTTCCTCGCCGATGAGGCGGAGCGGGGATACAGCTTCGCGTATCTTCGATCAACCGTTGAGGCGCCGTGGTTCGTCGCGCTGCCCGGACTCTCACGCACGGATGGACCCTCTCGCTCCGCTTCCTTGTTTCCACTGTTCGCAGAGCGTGTGATCTCACCGAGACGACCCGACAGACCGCAAACCATGCAGGCGCTAGGCCTCCCTCTGGAAGCTGGACCCTTCGAGGTCCTCAGGCGCTCCGCCGGTCGACGGGTGGAGGACCAGATCGAGCTCATGCCGGTGCCGGACGTCAGCGCAGACGGTTGGGCTGAGCTCGACTTCCTCGTCCATGGCGTCCGGCACATGACGCAAGAGTCCCAGGACCGGATCTCTGCGCTGGCTGTGGGCGAGCGTCTCAACCTTCGCCCCGAGACGGCGAACACCGTGAACGCCCGGGCCGTACTCGTGACGGACTCCGGCGAGCTCCCCGTCGGCTACGTGCCGGACCCGCTCTTGGAGTTCGTCAGCGAGATGACAGATATCGAGACTTCCGTCTTGCAGGCCAACGTCCCTGAGGTGGGCTTCCACATGCGGCTTCTCGTCCGGCTTGAAGGGCGCCTTCAATCTGATCCGCTCGCCAGATCCGAGTGGGCCACGGTCGCCGAATAGGATTTCTCTGGCCCGCGCAGTGGTCGGTCCATGGACCACCTGAGTGCAAAGCAGTGCCTGCGGGAGGCGACACCCGGCTGTTGTCCGGAGACATGTCCGCGGCCTGTGATCGTTCGCGTTACCGGCCTGGGCGTGGTCCCCATTCGGGGCGCAGCGGGGGGAGGTCGATCAGTTCGGGATCAGGTCCTGGGCGCCTGAGTTCCTCGCCGTCGTCGCCGTCCCAACGCCGGCCGTACTGGTCGGGGATGTCTCCCCAGCCCCAGTACGGCAGTGGTTGGTCGGGGAGTATGCCGAGCTGTTCTATGGGGTCGATGCGGGTAGGGCCCACCGTGCACAGGTGGGTCCAGCTGTCACCGAAGTCGAACTCGTAGACGAACTGCTCGTCGTTCTTGAGCCGAGCCAGCGTGGTCCGCCGACCGTCCAGGAGGTTCTCGGCCTCGTCGTCCCAGTCGGGTCGACCTATGTGCACACCGCTGGTGAGGTCGAACTGGTGCAGGTGAGCGCGGTCCCATCGAGCGAAGGCGTCATCGATGGCAGTGGCCAGCTGGGCGAAGGTGTGACTACGGGCGGCTGCGAGGATCCTGCCGGGTCTTGGCCACAGGTCCTGTCCCCCTCCGCCGATCAGGTCAACGCGGATCGACAACCAGCTGCGGCTCATGGCCGCATGCTTTCAGATAGCTGCGGCCCTCGAGCACGGCGCCTGGCTGCGGCCGTCATTCCCGGAGACCACTGACCCAAGTAGGCGTGCGCTGAAGTCGTTGGTGCCAGGCCGGGAGGAAAGCTCCATTGGCGTAAGCAGGCCCAGCCTCGACGTCCACCCAATCGACATTCACTAAGTTGAGTGTTACTCGGGACGCAGACGTGTCCGCGGTAACCACGTCTGCGTGGTCGTCGCCGACGGCTCCCCCGGGATGACGTACACGACCAGCGCTGACCACCCCGTCGGGTCGCGGACTGGTGGACCGACTTGTTGCAACAGCGTGAAAGCCAGCTGCGTCAAGCTGGTCGAGCAGGGCTCACGTTGGTCTTGGTCGTCCCGTCGGTGAGGGTCACGTCGTAGGTGAGGATGACTGCGGGCCCGCCTTTCCCGCTGGGCTGTTGGGGTCCGTCGGCGAATGCTTTGCCCGGCCACCATGCGACGTAGCGTCCGTTCTTCACGGTGGCGGTGATGACTTGTGGGCCCGCGTGGATCGTCACGCCCACCACGCCTGCGCCGGCCGAGCCGTTCGTGAAGGATGCTGCCGGCTGGTCGCCGAACTGGGAGGACCCGCCCTGGGTGATCCGACCTGCCGGAGGGATCAGTGCCGGGCCGTCGCTGCCGCCGGCAGCAACGGCGAGGTCGTCGACGTCGCTCGACCCGGGCCGGCTCCTGGCAACACAGGACACGGAGTAATCCGGGTTGTCCAGTAGGAAAAGGACGGCTACGAAGTCGCCACGGCGTTCGGCGATGGCTACCGGGATGGTGGCCGCGTCAAACCTCGGACCGTGGTCTCCCAGTTCAGCGACTTTGTCGCGACATGCTTGAGTCACGGCCTCCAGGTCGCTGGCTGCGACCGCCGACGGGGTCGACGTCCAGGAGGCGTATGCCGTGGCCGAGCCGCCGCCGCGTCCCGGCGGGATAACGATGCTGCCGACCGCAACCGCCACCGCAACGACCGGAACCCAAATCACTTTCCGAGAGAAGCGCTGCTGCCGCCGGGCACCTACAGGGGCGTACTCCGGGGTCACTGGGGCGGCGATGATGCGCTCGAGCATGGCATCTGCCCGCAACCGCTGACTGGGGTCGAGGGCGGCGTCGGCGGCGTCGAGGGAAAGCAGGTCGAGGTCGGTTGGCATTCTCATGATGCACTCTCCTGAATCGCGGGGTCGAAGGCGAACGCTGAGTCCGCGTGGTCGAGGTGGCGGCGCAGCTCGCGTCGAGCGCGCATCAACCGGAGGCGATACGCCGCTGAGCTGATCCCGATGACACGCGCCGCCTGCGGCGAGGTCAGGTCCTCGAAGACGGTCAAGGCGAGCACCTCCTGCTCGCTAACACTCAAGCGCCTCCAGGCGCTGGCCAGGTCGATGCGCCGGGAGATCAGGTCCGGGTCGGGGCCGCCATCCTGTTCCTGAGAGGTCGCAACCTCCGCGAGCCGCACCGCCAGCGCCCCTCGCCGGTCTTGGCCGCGTCGCGCGTTCATCAGACAGTTTCGGGTGATGCCGAACAACCACGCTCTTAGGTCGCCGTGGCTGCTCGGGGCGTCGTCGAGGCGCCGCCACGCCACCAGGAAGGCCTCCGCCACGACATCCTCGGCGTGGGTCGGATGGATACGCCGTTGCGCGAACCGGATGACATCCCCGTACGCGTCAGCGAAGAGCGCCCTGAACCGCTCCTCGCGCTGGCTCTGAAGTGTGGTCATATCCCCTACCTGTCCGGCACCCGTCCAGGTGTGTCGCACCCCATGACCCCGTGGCTGGAACACTTCTGCTTCTAGGACTCGACCGCCGCCTCAGGAATGACCAGTTGAGGCGTAGGTGGCCCAGTCGCCGCCGGCGTAACCGCGACCTACGCCTTGTCCTCATCCTCCCCGACGGACTCCGCGAGGATCGCTTCGCACGCGGTCCGCAAGCGTTCGACGGGCGCGCCGATGGTGGCGCGAACGATCTGGGGATCGAGCTTGTAGTAGTGATGGCCGATCAGGTCACGCATGCGCGCTATGTCGGACCAAGGGACATCTGGGTGGCGCTGACGCAGCCCCCGCGACAAGGCCTTGACGGCCTCCCCGATCGTGAAGACGCGACGCTGGACGGCATCCATGGCCACCTTCGCGACATCGGGGTCGCCCGGGTAGCGCCGCACGGTCGCCTCGGCGCGGTCGATCGCCTCGATGCACTCCAAGATGTCGCGCAGGCGTTCGTTGTCCGAGCGGCTCACAGGGGCACCGCCTCGGCGAGGGCGTTCTTGGCGACGTGCGGGGCGAGCGCGTCCTCGGGGACGACCTCGACTCTCTCACCCAGCAGCACGGCCAGCTCGTCCTGCAACCCGGCCAAGGGGAACAGGCCCCTGGACCGCACGTCGAAATCGACTAGGAGATCGATGTCGGAGTCGGGCTGGTCCGTCCCGCGCGCGACCGATCCGAAGATCCGGACGTTCTTGGCCCCATGCCGGTGGGCCGCCCGACGGATGCGCTCCCGGTTCTCGCGCAGCTTCACCATTCTCGGAGTGCGCACGTCAAGGCGACGAGGTGAGGCCTCGGCGACGAGGTCGAGCCGGGCGCCCATGACCGCGAGCAGACGGTCCAGGGTCTCTACCGACGGCGACGAGGCTCCGGACTCGTATCGGGAGACCGCCGGCTGGGAAGTGCCCGCGCGGGCAGCGAGCGCCCCCTGACTCAGACCTGCGCTCTCCCGCGTCGCTCGGATCAATGTCGCCGCATCCATGGAATGATCATACCAGTACCAGTATGAAGTGACATCGACAGCACCCATGCCCATCGATGGGGGTAACGCTTGCGGCCAGGCGCTACGACGGCCGCAGGTGGCCGGCCGGCACCCAGGTTTGCACGGTGGTCGTGACAGTCTCGGCAGTGATCACGTAGACGACCAGCGCCGACCAACCAATCGAGTCGCGGACTCAAGGATGAGCCCTGGCCACGGACCGGGGTCCTCCGCGGGCCCTGTGACCCAACAGTGCCGGACCTGAGACCGTGGAGGTTGGTCGCCCTTTGAGCGGAGCGACTGGCCGATCGCGCAGGGGGATTCCCCTCCCTCGGTTCATGCCGCCAGCCATGCGTTCAGTATGCTAACCGCCCTGCTTGTAGCTCTCGATGCACTCACGTTGGCCCCAAATCAGGCGGGTGGCGCGTCACCGTCGTCCTCGGTCTCTGACTCGAGTTCGGCATCGACTATGTCAACGATCGCAATGCTGTCCGAATCGCTCGCTGCGCCGGATGGGCCAGCCGTGGGAGATACGGCGATGATGCCGTACCTATCCCGCAGGAACCGCTCGCGGTACAGGTGCTCCGCATCGGACGTGACCTTCGCCAGCATGCGAGCGTTGAGCCCGGCCCCAATGACGATGCCGACGACGGGCACCGCCTGTCCGAGCTTCCCCTTCGTGATCTTCATGCCCAGGGTCGCATAGATGGTCTTGACGACCTGGGCGACTGCGTTCTTGTCGAGCTGTTGCCAGGTGGCTCTCCTGGCGAGGGCCTGGACGATCTTGTTCAGCTCGACGTAGGCGGCCGTCTTACCGGCCTGTTCCGCCAGACCGAAGTTCAGCACACCGAGTGCGTAGAGTCGCTCGTCCGCCAGCTCCGTGTCATAGCCGTAGTAGGCGGCAGTATGCGCGACCGCCCGAGTTGCGGCTACGAGGACAGCCGCCGCATCGGCGGCCATTATGCCGATCACCGTCCCGGCTGCGGGTGGCGCACCGGCTCCGGCGCTGAATACCGTGCCTCCGGCAGCGACGATCTCACCGCCGGACACTGCAAGCCCAGCGCCAGCTCCTTCAACGGTGCTGGCGAGTGTGTAGTGAAGGTCGAGGCGCGGCTTGACCTTGTCGATATCTCGCAACTCCAGCTTGCCAATATTCGAGATCTCGGTGACCGTGTACCCGCGCTTGGAGTAGGCATCTACCACCGCCTGGCGGCGAACGCTCGCGATCGACAACCGGTTGACCGTGCCGACAAGACCGTCAAGCGCTTTGAAGAACAGCTCCTGGAATCCCTCCGCGCCGGGCACCTGCTTCAGCCGGTCCTGCGCTGCCGTTCCAACCTTGGCGAGTCGCTCGCGGGCCGCCTTCGGTAGCACGTGCCGTTGCGCAGCATTTAGGCGCTTGTCACGCCAGGTCACGACCTCTGCCCAAGCTTTGCTCTCGTAGTCGTTCATGTCGTCGATGCTCACGAGCCCTCCCGAATTGGCACCGGATGGCGCCTCCGGGCTGCTCGTAAGGTACTCCGCGTCGGTGACACTTTGGCTCACCATCCCGACCCGAAGTCCGCGTCCGTCCGTCGGATTTGTCACGGCCCGGTCGTAGGCGCCGGCGAAGCAGGGGCCCTCGTCCGCAAGGCTCGCCTCGTAGCTCTCCACCAAGTCGTAGGAGTCATCGACCTTCACCCGTGCCTTCGGTGGTTCGCCCAGCATGCGCAGCACCTGCAGGTGAACGCGCTTGAGATCCGTGATGCCGGCCAGGATGAGTTCGGCCTCCTCCGTATCGTCAGGCGTAAGCAAGATACTTCCGAGGATTCCGCACGCATCCAAGCCGCTGCTGGTGGTAGTCGCGGGTTTGGACAAGCCCTTCCGGACAGTCTTGAGTGACGCGGACTACGCGAAGGTGCGGCGCTTGGGTGACGAGTACCTGTCCCGCAACCCGCGTTGCCTCGCCTGACCGTAGGCGGCGTCGTCAGATAAGGGCCGGTTCCCGGCGTCGGGGTGTGCGCATCCCAGTTAAGTGCTCCACCAGCGTCTGTGTGTCTGCGCTGCGTCCTTCCAGGAGCGGGGTGGTGACCTGTTCGCGATCGGCGATGGGCAACGGTTCGACCGTGATGCGCATGCCGAGCGCGGCAGCTACTTCGGCCAGCGTGCCCAATGTTGGATTGACCTGACCGGCCGAAAAGAGTCGCCGCATGGCGGCTGGCCGGGCGCTGATCGCGCGAGCAAGGGCCGCCTTCGATAGCCCGGCGGCCTCTCGTGCGTCATTGAGGGCGTTGACGACCTGGTCGATGGTGGAGATGCGAACTGACTCCACGACGTACTCGCGCAGGAACTCGGGATCCTCCAGGTCGCGCGCCAAGTCGTCCCAGAAGACGCTCTTGCTGGTTCCCATCTCAGCCTCCGATATTGCGCTTCACACTTCGCCGCTGCGTAACATATAAGTTACGTTGCCTCGAACCAGAAGGCAACATCCTCAGGCGGTCGCCGATGCCAGCGCACACATCGATGGCATCTCGGTTCATGGTTACTGCGACCCAGGAGCCACGATGCCCGGCTCGTCCCGCTCGCGCCTGATGGTGCCCCTGACGCGCGGTAGACACCCGTGAAGCACCCAAACGTGGCGCTTCCCCATCTCGCGCCACAGGAGGGCCCGATCATGGAACAACTGCTATCCGTCAACCAGGCCGCCGAACTGCTCGGCACCACCGTTCGCTTTCCCCGGCGCCTCGTCGCGGAGCGTCGAGTCCGCTTCATCCACGTCGGCCGCCATGTCCGCATCCCGCTGTCCGCACTCGAGGACCTGATTCGGGACGGGACCGTGGAACCGGCCGGCGCCCGGACCCAGTCGCGATGACTCGCTCTGGACCCATGACCGATGCCGGAGCAGCCTCCCCGGCAGCACCTCCCTCGCGACTCAAACAACTCCGCGACGCGAACCGGGATACCCCCGCGGGCCCTTCTGGCTGACGTTCCGCACTTCTCGGGCGGGTTATCGCCTCGATTTGCTGGGCTGGGTGTAGGCGGTCGCGGGCAGTCCGAGTAGGTCGAGGACTTGTTGCTGTTGTGCGGTGAGTTCTGGCTGGA
>JABBOX010000075.1 GCA_012927555.1 Phycicoccus sp. | reverse complement strand
CTCGCGACGGAAGGCCGGTGTGTAACTCGTGCGCTTGCGCTTGCCCGACATGAAGACATCCTGCCTGCGGGATCATGAATCCCGCTATCAAGGTGTCCGCCATCCGGGGTGAACCCCAGGGTGAGCGTTTGTGTGCACATAACGAGCTGGTGGTGAGATCGGCCAGGTCCAAGGTTGTTATGACTAGCTTGACGTCGCCACATACTCGGTATACCGTCCCGTTGTTGGGATGAATACTCAGTATTGCGGGACATCGCAGAGGGGACACCAGATGTCGATCCGACGGGGCTTGTTGGCGCTGCTGGCGCAGGAGCCGATGTATGGCGCACAGCTGCGCAGCGAGTTCGAGTCGCGCACCGGCGGCACCTGGCCGCTGAACGTCGGACAGGTCTACACGACCCTGGCCCGGCTGGAGCGCGACGGCATGGTCGAAGCCGCCGGGGCTGCGGACGACGAGGGCCGGATCAACTATCGCCTGACAGACCTGGGTGCGACCGAGGTCCAGCGCTGGTGGGTCGCACCGGTCGATCGCGGCGATACCCCCCGCGATGAGCTCGTCATCAAGCTAGCCCTGGCCGTCACCGTGCCGGACGTCGACGTACAGCGCATCGTCCAGACTCAACGAACCGCGACGCTGCGTCACCTGCAAGACCTGACCAAGCTCAAGCGCGCGACCTCCGACGAAGCCGGCGGACGCGGACCCGACCAACGAAATGAGCTGGCCTGGCTGCTGGTCCTGGACAACCTCGTCTACGCCGCCGAGGCCGAGATCCGATGGCTCGACCACGTCGAGTCCCGGCTCGCTCGGGAGGCGACCCGTGCTCCCGAGGCTCTCACCCGCGACACCGAAAGTTCGCATGGGAACCGGTCCACCAAGGGAGCGTCGCGATGACTGCTAGCCCAATCCTGTTGCTGGACAATGTATCTCGTGTCCACGGTCATGACGAGACCGCGGTACGCGCCCTCGACGAAGTGACCCTGGAGGTGCACGCAGGGGAGCTGGTCGCCGTCATGGGGCCGAGCGGCTCCGGCAAGTCGACCCTGCTCAACCTGGCCGGCGGGCTGGACCAGCCGACCGGCGGCACGGTGTATGTCGAGGGAGCCGACGTGGGCTCGATGAGCATGCGCGACCTCGCCGCCCTGCGCCGGCGGTCACTCGGATTCGTCTTTCAGGACTTCAACCTGATCCCCTCCCTGACCTCCGCCGAGAACGTGGCGCTGCCCTTGGAACTCGACGGGATGCGAGTCAGAAAGGCGCGGCGGATCGCCCTGGACTCCCTGCAGGCTGTGGGGATCCCCGAGCTGGCCGATCGCTACCCCGAGCACATGTCCGGCGGTCAACAGCAGCGCGTGGCCATCGCCCGGGCTCTGGTGGGAAATCGGAGACTGGTCCTGGCCGACGAGCCGACCGGCGCGCTCGACTCCCAGACCGGCGAGGCCGTGCTGCGGGTCCTGCGGGCGCGCTGTGACGCCGGTGCCGGTGGGCTGCTGGTGACCCACGAGGCCCGGCATGCGGCCTGGGCCGATCGCGTGGTGTTCCTGCGTGACGGTGTCGTCGTCGACACCACCGGGACCCCGCCCACCGCGGAGTCCCTCCTCGACGCCGCCAGAGCGCGCTGATATGGCAGTTTCGGGGGACGCCATGACGGACCGTTCCGGCGGATCACCTTCGACCACGGGCCGTTTCGCGCGCTGGCTGGCCGGTTGGCGGGTCGCGATCCGGATCGCGCGGCGCGACGCCCGACGCTACAAGTGGCGCAGCGCCCTGATCGTGGCGATGGTGGGACTCCCGGTCCTGCTGCTGACCGGCGGCATCACCTTGATGGCCACCATTGACGTCAGCATGGCCGAGTCGGTGCCGCGCGTCATGGGTTCCGCCCAGGCCCGGATCTACATCAATGGCCCCGGCCGCCAGATTCAATCACCGGACAGCCAGTCCAACCGCAACCTGAGCGCAGGCGCGCTTGCCATCCCGGGATTTGCGCCGGACTCGGCCTGGACCATGAGCAAGGTGCAGAAGGTCACGGGCGGTCGGGTCATCCAGACGCTCGACGGATGGCTGCGGGTCACCCTTGGCGACCGCCGGCCGACCATGGCGGTCCTGGGCATCGACGCCCGAGACCCACTCGCCCGGGGGATGACTGAGCTTGTCTCCGGCAGGTGGGCGAGCACAGCCTCCGAGATCGTCGTCACCGAGGCCGGGATCGCCAATGGCCTTCCTCGCGAAGGCACTCTGACGACGAGCGGCGGGGACGGCAGACCGCAGCAGCTGAGCGTGGTCGGCGTGGCCACCGGCCAGACCGAGCAGGGGCCGCCCTTTCTGGTCGCATTGCCAGGGTTGGTCACGAGCGTGGGAGACCAGTCACGGGTATCCGCGGCCTTCCTGGTCGGGCGCGACCCCGTCACCTGGGCGGATGTGCGCCGGCTAAACGACTACGGACTGTTGGTCCAAAGCCGCCAGGTCTTCCTGAACCCGCCACCACAGGCCGAGCTGGATCCGCAGATCGCGCAGATGGTCGGCTCGAACAGGGGCCAGGACCTTTTCGTACTCCTCGCCGCGGTCGGCATGTTCATCGAGACCACCATGCTTGCAGGTCCGGCCGTTGCCGTCAGTGCGGCCCGACAGCGCCGCTCGCTGGCCCTTGCCGCCGCTAACGGCGCGGAGGCGCGCCAGCTGCGGCGATACGTGCTGGGACAGGCTGTGGTTCTGGGCGTCGCGTCGGCGGCCGTTGCCGTGGTCGCCGGCCTGGTCCTGACTCTTGCCGGGCTTACCTGGTGGCAGGCTGGCCACGCCGACTTCGCCACAGGGCCCTTCGAGGTCTCCTGGCCCCGCGTGGTCGGGGTGCTTATTAGTGCGGTCGTCGCGTCCGTGGTCGCCGCTCTGCTCCCGGCCAAGGGCATCGCCCGCCTTGACATCGTCTCCGTCCTCGCCGGTCGCACCGGCGACCACACCGTTCATCGCGGCCTGCCCATTGCCGGAGTCGTCGTCATGGCTCTCAGCTCGACCGGGCTTATCTTGAGCGTCGCTGCCCTCGGCAAGGCCGGTCCGGGTACGCAGGCGCCCCTCATCGTCGTCGGCGCTGTCGGCCTGGTCGTGGGCTGCCTCATGGTGATCCCGGCGGTACTGGCCTTCGTCGGGCGACTTGGCACCCGCCTGGTGCTGCCCCTGCGACTGGCCGCGCGTGATACGGCCCGCCAGCGAGGACGCTCGACACCCGCGGTCGCCGCGATCATGGCCGCGGTCGCCGCCCTGACAGCGCTGAGCATCAGCGCGGCCAGCTTGACGCAACACGAGCAGGACACCTACCAGCCCCAAGGGCCGATGGGCAGCGGGGCGATCTTCCTCGATGGCAAGGACAGTAACCAGCGCGACGCCCTTGCGGTGCTGGCCCGGTTCGCGCCACAGCTCGAGGTGAATCCGGTGGGCTACGTCTATAGCAACGCCGCCGCCATGGCGGACAGCGGTAATGTCCCGTGGGCCAACCTGGTGCCTCCGGGTTGCACGGAGGCCCAGATCTTGGCCGGCTTGCCGGCCTCCAGAGACATCGCGCCCACCCGCTGCGAAAGCCTGACCAACCAGGGCAGAATCCACGTAGGCAGCCTGTCCCGTTACCCGGCGGCGCTGCATCTGTCGATGTCTCAGCGGGCGGTGCTCGAGGGCGGGGGCATGCTCATCACAGATCCCAAGCTCGTACAGGGCGGCCAGGTTCGTTTTGTCGGCGGCACCGCGACGCTGGGTGCCTCCGAGGTGATCGCGGGGTACGCGATAACCCGGCGCACCGACATTCCAGCCGTGGTGGTGGACCGGCGGGTCTGGGCGACGGCCTTCTACGGCGAGCCGGACGGTGCCTGGATCCTGCCGGACACGGCCAAGAGACTCGGCTGGCCGGTCCGGACCCAGGCGCTCAACCTCACCTCGCCCACCGGCACGATCTCCCCGCAGGTCGAGAGTGCCGTGGCCGACCGACTCGGCGACGGCACTTTCTTCCTGGTCGAGCGCGGCTACCAGAACCCATTCAGGCTGATCCTGATCATCGCGTTCTTGGTCGCTGGGCTGCTCGTGCTGATCGCCTCGCTCATCTCCACGGCCCTCTCGCTGGCCGAGTCCCAGAACGACATGGCGACCCTTGCCGCAGTGGGGGCCACCCGGCATACCCGTCGAGGCATTGCCGCCTCCCAGGCACTGGTCGTCGCGGCGTGCGGCGCCTTGCTCGGCGTTGCCGTCGGCCTGATCCCAGGGGTCGCAAGCGCCTGGCCACTGACGGCTCGCGGCTCGCTGCCCCCGACCATCGTCATCCCCTGGCTACCCCTGGTAGCGGTCTGTGTCGGGGTGCCGTTGCTGGCTGCCGGGCTCGCGTGGATCGCGGTCCGGCGCCGTCCTCAGATGACCCTCCGCCTCGCCTGAGCTCATCCGCGATCTCTAGCTGGTTCTTGCGGCCTTGACACCGATTGCGGCAGATCACCGTTCGGACTGAGCCTAGAAAGTCGACGGCCGAAATCAAATGTTCCGGCAAGGCAACCTGTGTTGGCCGAGGTCTCAGCTCGGGCTGACGCGACCGGATCTTCGTTTTGAGGATCCTCCACCGGGCGCTGCGTCTCCATAGTCGCGGGCCGCCCAAGACCCACGATCCCTCACCCTCCTCGTCTCAAGGGCGCGCCGAATGGTGGGACTCGTTGATGTTCATGACCGCCGATGCTCGGTTTCGCTCCAGCTGGGTCACCATCGAACCCTCGAGCGCCTCGTGCTCTGGTCGACCCCGCCGACAAGGATCCCCTCACTGGAATAGGACGTCGTCACTGACGAATGCGCCGATTTCACGAAAGAATACGGCCTCCAACGCGAAAGAATAACGCTACCAACGACTTTCAACACGAAGTAGCCATTTCCAACTCTTTATCTTTTAGCGGCACGCATGCTACCAATGTAGGTAGTCGGAATCGTCCTTCCCGCGATTCCGGAAGGCATTTATGATAGCTATTGATTGGCGTTGGAAATGCATGGCGGATTGAAGGTTTATCGCGGCTCGCCGGCTGCTGCGCGGAACTACGTGGAGGCCGATCGCGGCCGTGCGGACGACTACTACCTTGCCGAAGGCACCGGTATCGCCGAGCGGTACATCGCCTCTGCCGAAGGTGTCCGAGCGGGGGGAACGCTCACCGGTGACAGCTACGAGGCGTGGGTCGGCGGGTACGACCCGGACACGGGTGCGGCGAAGGGAAGGTTGCGGACCGACGACCAGGCGGTCCGGTTCGTCGAGGTGGTGGTCAACGGTCCGAAGACCTGGTCACTGGCAGCCGCACTCGATCCGGGGATCGCCGAGGCGTATGACGCAGCCCAAGACCGAGCCTCCCAGCAGATCATCGGGTGGCTGGCCCAACACGCCACGACGCGGATCGGTCCCCGGGGCCGACAAGTGCAGGTGCCGGTCGAAAAGATCGACGCCGCCACTGTGCGCCACTACACCTCCCGAGCCGGCGACCCGCATCGACACCTTCACCTTCAGATCAACGCGCGGGTCTGGGCCGCGGGCAAGTGGCGAGGCTTACATACTGTCGGAGTCCGCGACATGATCGACGCGATCAACGGCATCGGTCACGCGGCGGTGATGTGCGATCCGCAGTTCCGGCAGGTGCTGGCTAAGCGCGGGTTCACGCTCGACAACCTGACCGGCGAGGTGAACGAGCTGGCTGGGTTCGTCGGGCCGTTCTCGGCTCGAGCGCGCCAGATTGGCAAGAACATCGAGCGCTACGAAACCGCATGGCGTGACACCCATCCCGGCGAGGAACCGGGACCAAACCTGTTACGCACCTGGGACAGGCGTGCGTGGTCGGAGGCACGGCCCGACAAGGTGGTCCCGACCGACGGCACGGTGCTGACCGACCGCTGGATTGACGAGCTACATCGGCTCGGATTCCGCTCCCCCACTCACCCGACGGCACTGCACGCAGCACGCACGGGCGCCCTGGACCGTGACGCGGCGGTCAACACAGTCCTGTCCCGGCTCGGGGCGAAGCGATCCGCCTGGAACGCCGCCGACATCCGCGGCCAAGTCGAGCTGCTCATCTCTAGCAAGGGGATGATCGCCGATCCCTCGGTGCGTATCGAACTGGCCGAAGACCTGAGCGCCCGCGCCGTCGCTGCGAGCGTGCCGCTGCTCGGCGACACCATCCCTGAGCACATCCGAGCACTGACATCCCGTGATGTGCTCGGAGTCGAGGCCGACCTGAGTAATTCGTTCGCCGTCCGCGCCTCCTTGCCCGGCCTCCCGGCCACGATCACCGGCGGAGACCTCGACGAGAAGCAGATGCGGGCCGTTGCCACGCTGGCCGGCAAGCACCGGCTGGTCGTCGTGGAGGGTGCCGCAGGCGCGGGGAAGACCGCCACACTGGCCGGTACCAGGACCGTTATCGCTCAGACCGGATACGGAATGATCGTCGTCACGCCAACGCTGAAGGCCGCCCAAGTGGTGGCAACCGAGATCGGCTCACAGGCGCACTCCGCCGCGTGGCTCGCGCGCCAATACGGCTTCTCCTGGGACAACGACGGCCGTTGGACCCGCGAGCTCTCCGTCCCGTCCTCCGATGCTGTGCTGTGTCGGGGCGACTTGTTGCTGATCGACGAGGCCGGGATGCTGGACCAGGACACCGCCCGCGCACTGGTGACCATTGCCGACGAGACTGGCGCGCGTCTCGCGCTGGTCGGGGACCGCCATCAACTGCCCGCCGTCGGACGAGGCGGTGTCCTCGATCTCGCTGCGCACTGGGCCGATCCCGACGCGCGCCTGACCCTGGATAACGTCCACCGGTTCACCGACCCCGACTACGCCAAGCTCAGCCTCGCCATGCGCTCCGGGGAGAATCCTGAAGCGGTGTTCGACCTGCTCGTCCAACGCGGCCAGATCGTCGTCCACAGCGATGAGGCGTCACGCACCGCCGCGCTGGCCGACGACGCAGCTGCCACAGGTGCGCTCGTGGTGGCCGATACCCGCGAACAGGTGGCCGATCTCAATCAGGCGATCCGCGACCGGCTCGTCACAGGTGGACGGGTCGACGACTCCCGTGTGCTGCTCACCGACAGCGGCGAGCGAATCGGGGTCGGCGACCGAGTCGCCACCCGGCGCAACGACTACGACCTCGGCGTGGCCAATCGCGACACCTGGACCGTCACCGGGGTGCGCGACGACGGCACCACCCATCTCGTCGGCACGGCAGGCACGCGGGAGCTTCCGCTCCGGTACGCCGTCAACTATGTCGAACTCGCCTACGCCTCGACCGCTTACGGGGCCCAAGGAGAGACCACCGAAACCGCCCACCTGGCTCTGGGCGAACACACCGGTGTGGCATCGGCCTACGTGGCCATGACCCGCGGGCGCGAGGCCAATACTGCGCACCTGGTCGCCGAAGATCTCGACGACGCCCGACAGCAGTGGACTCTCACGTTCGCCCGAAGCCGCACAGACCTGGGCCCCGCGCATGCCGCCCGACTCGCCGCCCAAGAGGCAGCCAAGTACGAGCCCTACGTTGAACCGCACCACCTCGACAATTACGACGACCCGGCACCGGTCTCTCGCCGGCGGCCCGAGCCCATTCCAACCTTCTCGCGCCCTCCCGGGGCCGGCCCGGGCATCGGTTTCTGACCCGAGACAGTCAGCCGGCGTCTGCGTCGAGCGCGGCCCGCGCCTGGTCGACCAGCGGCGTGAGCGACTTGTGCCAGGCTGGCAGATCAACCGACAACGTCAGCCAGGTCAGCTCGCGGTTGATCTGGTCGTACTGGTGAATGATGAAGTTCCGGTTGGCCACGGCCAGAGCCCATTCGACGCCGTCGGGGGCGAGCACGTCGAGCCGTGACAACCGGTTCGCGGCCTCGCCGAGCTTCATCATCAGCGAGTCCCCCGCCTCCTGCAGGAGGTCATCAGCGAGGTAAGCATCCTTGCCACGCTCGACAATCTGCGCAGACCGATCGAGCCAGCCCTCGATGTGCAGCAGTTCCTTAGCAGCCGCCCGATCCGTCACAACAGCACCGCGTCACGCCGGATGTCATCGTCCAACTTCGGTTTCAGGCCGCCGTACGAGATGAGATCGATCTCCCGGCCGAGAACCTTCTCAATCAGCTGCTTGAACCTGATGAACGTGAACGACGAGGTGCCTGGCGGCGCGTCCACGACAAGGTCGATGTCAGAGTCCTGACGCGCCTCGCCGCGAGCGACCGAGCCAAACACTGCCAGCCGCTGGTAGCCATCCTCCGCCGCCAACGCCTTCAGGACAGGAGCAGCCGCAGCAAGCAGCTCCTCGGGACGGACGGCCTCAAGGTCAGGCGCGTACCGGAGCTGCTGACTGACCGCGGGCTGCGAGATACCCAACGCATCGCCGACCTGCTGCTGGCTCATCCCCGTGGCGACCATCGCGCGAAGTGCAATGACACGCCGCAGCCGCGCGACATCCTCGTCGCGTCGTGCATCCCGATACTCCGCCAGCAGGGTCATAAGACAATCTTATCTCTCTCGCAGCGCCCCGTCGAGCCCCTCATCTTGGCCCTTCAGATTCGGAAACAGGGAACATTCTCGATTTTCGGGGGAACGTCCGCTGACCTGCAACAACGCACGCCCCATTTGACGCACCCCCCGGGAATTCGATACCTGGGGGAACGAAGTCGGAGACGTTCGCGGCTCAATCTGAAACCAGCCCCAGTCGTCCCCTACAGATTCGAACCAAGGAGAACCAGCATGAGCACCACATCGCATTCCCTGCACCGAGAGCGCCCCCACGCCGACGACGAGCTGATGACGCTCAAGGAGGTGGCCACACTCGTCCGGGTCCCGGAAGCGACGCTGCGCTACTGGCGCCACCTCGGCACAGGACCGCACGGCTTCCGGGTTGGCCGATCGGTCCGCTACTGGCGAAACGAGGTTGTGCACTGGCTTGAAGAACAGTCCCGTCATCCACGGGCCGGCGACTGAGCATTGCGCGACGCCAGTGATCAAGCGGATGATCTCGTCGTTCGGGACTCCGCGCCACAGATCCTTCAGGAGGCGACATGGCGAGCATCAAGAAGCGCGAAAACGGGCAGTGGCGAGCGCGCTATCGCGACGAGGGTGGCAGGGAGCATTCGCGACACTTCACTCGCAGGGTGGATGCTCAGCGCTGGCTGGACGAGACGACGGCCAGCGTCGTCACTGGGCAGTACGTGGACCCCAAGGCCGGTCGGGTCACCGTGCGCGAGTATGCCGAACAGTGGCGAGCCGCTCAGGTCCACCGTGAGGGCACGGTCGTCCAGGTCGAGGGCATCCTGCGTCGGCACGTCTACCCGGTGCTCGGTGATCGGCCCATCTCCAGTGTGCTGCCGTCCGATGTGCAGTCGCTCGTGAAGCGGCTGTCCACAGTCCCAAGGGCTGGATCTCGTCGCCCCCTCTCCCCCGCGACGGTGGGCGTTGCTCACCGGGTGCTGTCTGCCATCTTCAAGTCTGCTGTTGCCGACAGACGCCTGGCGTCCTCACCCTGCGTCGGGACGAGGCTGCCAAAGGTCGAAAAGCGCAAGGTGGAGCCGATCACCACCGAGCAGGTTCGGGCGCTGGTGGCGGCCATGCCGGAGCGTTACCGGGGGCTCGTCCTGCTCACGGTCGGGACTGGGATGCGCCAGGGCGAGGTATTCGGTCTGACGTTGGATCGGGTCGATTTCTTGCGACGTACTCTGACGGTCGATCGCCAGCTCGTGGGCATCTCGGGACGGGTGCCGTTCTTTGGGCCTCCCAAGACTGCGGCCAGCGTCCGGGTTATCCCGCTGCCGACCGTCATCGTGGACGGGCTCGCGGCTCACCTTGCCGCCTTCCCCACCGAGGACCTGATCTTCATGAACGAGTCCGGCGACATGATCCGGCGGTCCAACTTCGGCACCATGTGGCGGCGGGTCACGAAGTCGGTCGAGCTCGACGGGCTGCACTTCCACGACCTGAGGCACTACTACGCGAGCCTGCTGATACGTCACGGGGAGTCGGTCAAGACGGTCCAGGCGCGCCTAGGTCATGCCAACGCTGCCGAGACTCTGGACACCTACTCGCACCTATGGCCGGACTCTGACGACCGCACTCGTGAGGCCGTGGATCTCGTCCTGACGGGATTTCTTGCGGACTCCTTGCGGACTAGCGGCACCGACTGAAGGTATCGTCGCAGGTCAGCGGCCTAAAAGTGGATGAGTCGGTCGATACGCCGGGTTCTGTCATCGCGCGCCGTTGCCAGCACGCGACGGACGACCATCCATCTCGTGTACTCGTTGCCGAGCACCTCTAGCGGTCTACCCGCAAGCTCGGGCGGGCCGCCCTCAAACGCTTGCTGTCTGACCTTGCTCCAGGTGGGGTTTACCTAGCCACTCCAGTCACCTGGAGTGCTGGTGGTCTCTTACACCACCGTTTCACCCTTACCGCGACGCCCGTCCGGCCGAAGCCGGGTGGTTCGTCGTGGCGGTCTATTTTCTGTGGCACTGTCCCGCGGGTCACCCCGGGTGGCCGTTAGCCATCACCTTGCCCTGTGGAGCCCGGACGTTCCTCGGCGATGTGCGTTACCCGGAACCCGGGACCTCAGCATCGACGCGGCCGTCTGACCGACTCATCCGTGGTCAAGCATAGAGCCGTATGCCGTGACGTCGCGCTCCGCGACTGCCCGGCGGGCACCGCACGTTCTCAGGGAGAACGACCTCGGGACCATGGTGATCCGAAAACCGTGGGCGGCCTCTGACCGATGCGGGACGTCGCCTATCCTTGCGACGCCGCCGGTCGTGGACGCACTGCGCTCGGCTCACCACCACCACGAGAGACACACCATGAACGTCGGACTTCCGACCACGCTGATCGCCGCCGCAGTCTTGGCACTGACCGGATGTGGAGGAAGCACTACGCCGGCGTCCAAGCCGTCGACCAACCCTTCGGCAACCATTGCCACCACGGCAGCGCCTACGACGCCGCTGGGCGGAGATGCGGCTACGGCGAGCGCGAAGAAGATTGCGGCCTTGGTCCCCTCAGTGGTCAAGGTGGTCACCATCACCAAGAACAACGACCCGAACCCCATATTTGGCCAGCCCGGGTCGTACATCTCGGCCGCGGTGATCTACGAGAAGACCAGCACATGCACCACGCTGGTGGTCGGGTGCGGTGCGAAGCTTGAGGTGTACGGGTCGGTGGCTGATGCTGCGGCTCGCGCGAAGTATCTCCTGGGCATGAAGAAGACCGGGGCGATTGTGGGCGGCGAGTATGACTATGTCCGCGGTGTTGAGGTGCTGCGGGTGTTCGGTGGCGTGACGGCGCCGCTGGCGGAGCAGTACCGTGCGGCCTTCGGTGGGGAACTGGCCAAAGCGGGCAGCGCGCCCGCAACACCACACCCCACTTCGTAGACGTTCCGTCATCCCGCCTGTTGCCGGCCCACCGCCGTCTCCAGCACTTGGGCAACCCCGTCGTCGTCGTTGGAGGCGCACACCTCGTCCACCATGTCGAGGACATCTGGATGGGCGTTGGCCACGCCGAAGGACCGGCCCGCCCAGGTGAGCATGGGCAGATCGTTGGGCATGTCGCCGAACGCAAATACGTCGGCTCTGTCGATGCCCTGCGAGGCACACCACTCCCCCAGCGCGGCTGCCTTGGTCACACCCCGTGCGCTGATCTCTGCGAGCCCTGAGGCGCCCGAATAGGAGACGACAGCCCGATCACCGACGACCTCTTCGACCACGCGGTGGAAGCGCGCGGCGGGCACGCCGTCACACCGGGCGAGCATCTTGCCCGGCAGCGGATCGAGCAGCTCCTCGAGCGAAGCGGCGGTCAGATCTTGCGCCGTCGTGCGCTCGTCACCGAAGCCCCATTCCCTGCCAAAACCCAAACGGTTCTCCACGGCAAACGCAACACCCGGCAGCGCCTCCCTGAGGTCTTCCGCTATCTGCCCGACGACTTCGGCCGGCATACACCGCTCGCTCAGGATCTTGCGGGCACGCACGTCGTAGACGAACGCCCCGTTGCAGCAGAGAACGACCCCGTGCTCACCAACGACATCGACGAGCTCATGCAGCCAGCGAGGCGGACGCGCGGTCACGAGCACCACCTGGATGCCCGCCAGCTCAACCGCAGCCAGCGATGCCCGCGTCCGCTCCGAACACGTGCCATCACTACGCAGCAGCGTCCCATCGAGGTCGGTGGCCACGAGTCTCGGCATCACGTCAGGTGTCACGTCTGGAGTCATGGCGCGGTGACTCCGCCGACGACCTTGAAGCGGACGGTACGTGTGGCGACATCGGCCTCGACGAGCTCGACCATGGCCTCGGTGCCGGCCAGGGAGAGCCCGTCTGCGTGAGCCAGGATCGCGGGATCGCTGAGCTGGACGAGGCCACCGGTGGCGGTGACGTCGATGACCGAGGCGCGAAAGGTCTCACCCACGCGGTGCTGCATGGCTGCCGCCTCAACCGCGTCCGTGCACTCCCGCTCCATGGTGTTGGCCACGCGTTCCGATGCGGCCATGATCTCCGGCAAGGTGGGCAACGCGTGGCGCACCCAGTCCGGGACCGGGGTGTCACGGCAGATCGACTCGCAGACGATCAGGCCGAAGCGGTCGACGAGCCGGCGTAAGGGGGCCGTCACGTGCGCATACGGAGCGGCGAGCGCTGCATGCACCGTCAGCTCGGGCACCCCGCCGTCGAACGGCGTGTAGCCGGCGCCACGGAACAGCGACGTTGCGTCGTGGATGAGGGCCAGATGCTTGGGGTTGTTGCGGTCCAGGGAACGCAACAGGTCGCCATACAGCATCTCGGCCGGCCAGGTGACGCCCAACGCACGCGCCTGACGGCGGAAGCGCAGGATCACGTTGTGGTCCGGGTCGGGCATGGTGCGCAGGATGCCGACCTCGGCGTGCAGCATCATCTCGGCGGCAGCCATGCCGGTCAACAGCGAGATCTGAGAGTTCCAGTCCTCCGCCGGAACCGGGGGACGCAGGGCCAGGACGTAGGTGCCGTCCCCTGCCATGCTGACCACCTGCTCGGGGATGGGCAGGCTCGCCCCTCCGCGGCCACGCTCCAGGGCGATGCGGCGTTCGCCGACCTCCCGCAGCAGGCTGAGGCATTCGTCGGAAGACCCGTTGTCGGCCGCTGCCTGGACCTCCAAGTAGTTGAGCCGTCTCTTGCTGCTCACCATGGCGCGATAGACGTCGACCGAGGTGCCCTCTCCATCGGAGTCGAGCTGCATGTCCCACACGAAGGCCGGCCGCACCCTGTCCGGGAGCAGGCTGGCAGCGTCCTCGCCGAGCAGATCGGGGTGCAGCGGGGTGCGTCGGTCGGGGGCGTAGAGGGTCTGTCCACGCCTGCGCGTCTCGACGTCGATGGCTCCGCCGGGCGCGACGAAGGCTGGGACGTCGGCAATCGCGTAACGCACCCGATAGCCCTTGCCGGAACGCTCGATGAACATCGCCTGGTCAAGGTCCATGGACCCGGGCGGGTCAATGGTGAGGAAGGGGACTGCGGTCTCATCGCGCCGCGGCAGCACAGCCGCGCCGGCAGCTGCGGCCGCCTCCGCAAGGACCTCCGTCGGGAAGGCACCAGGCACGTTGAGCTCGGCCCGAATGGCATCGAAGGCCCGGCCCAGCTGGGCATGCTCGCCCGCCGGACCGCCTTGTGGCGCCTTGTCCTTGACAAGATTGACCCAACGCTTCGGCATGGGAGCCACCCTAGCCAGAACCCCTGGAACACCTCCCCTGTCATCCGGCCTACGCTCTGTGGCGTGCTGATCCTGCTTCCGCCGTCGGAGACCAAGACCGGACGCAGCAGGGGGAGGTCCGCCGACCCTGCGCGCCTGTCGTTCCCCGAGCTCGCCGCGACCCGGGCCGAGGTGGCTGCCGCGTTGTCCCTGATCAGCGCAGAGCCTGACGCCCCGGAGCGGCTCGGGGTCAGCGCCAACCTCCGTGCCGACATCGCCCACAACACCCGGTTGGCCTCTGCGCCGGCGGTACCCGTCGCGGACCTCTACACCGGCGTCCTCTATGACGCCCTCGACCTGGCCTCGCTGGACTCCGCCGCCCGACGCCGTGCGAACCGCTGGATCGTCGTCGTCTCGGCCCTGTTCGGTGCCGTACGCCCGACTGACAAGGTGCCCCCCTACCGCCTCTCGATGAGCGTGAACCTGGGCGAGCTCGGTCCGCTCGCCGCCTTATGGCGTGCCCCACTCGCCATTGTCCTGCCGATCGCGGCAGGTCGTGGGGCCATCGTCGACTGCCGATCGAGCACGTATGCCGCAGCCTGGGTTCCCCAGGGAGATCTCGCCGCGCGCTGGGTGCAGATCCGGGTCCCCGGCGCGACGCACATGGCCAAGCACACCCGCGGCCTCGTGGCCCGGCACCTGTGCGAGTCCGGCGTTGACGCCCGGACTCCGAAGGCTCTGGAGCGCGTGGTGGCACAGCGTTTCGAGACCACGCTGGCCAGGCCGGTCCGCCCCGGACAACCGTGGATCCTCGACACGAGCGTTCGGTGACGGTGGCTAGCCGAGGGCGCGTTCGAAATCCTCAACCAGGTCGCGAATGTCCTCGAGCCCAACCGAGACGCGCAGCACACCGTCCGTGATGCCGACAGCGAGCCGCGCCTCTGCCCCCAGCCGCCGATGCGTCGTCGTGTCCGGATGCGTGATCAGTGACTTGGCGTCGCCCAGGTTGTTCGAGATGTCAACAACCCCAAGGGCGTTAATTAATCCGAACGCCTCAGCCTTGCCGCCGAGCAGCTCGAAGGTCACGACCGTCCCGCCGCCATACATCTGCGTCTTGGCAAGGTCATGCTGCGGGTGGGACTCGAGCCAGGGATAGAGCACGCGTGCGACCTTCGGGTGAGCCTCCAGCACCCGGGCCAGCTCCAGCGCAGACGCGGCCATCCGCTCGACCCGGAGCGCGAGCGTCTCCAGCCCCTTGAGCAGCACCCAGGCGTTGAACGGCGACATCGACGGACCCGTGTGGCGCATCAGGTTCTTGACCGGGCCGTTGATGAAATCCGACGTACCCAGAACGGCTCCACCCATCGAGCGCCCTTGTCCGTCAATGTGTTTGGTCGCCGAGTAGACGATGACGTCAGCGCCCTGCTCCAGTGGTTTGGAGAAAACGGGAGTGCCGAACACGTTGTCGACGACGACCTTGGCCCCCGCAGCATGAGCAAGCTCGCACACGGCCTTCATGTCGACGAGCTCCTGCATCGGGTTGCTGGGCGACTCGAAGAAGACGGCGGACGTCGGCTGCGACAACGCCTCGCGCCACTGGTCGAGATCGGTCCCGTCGACGAACACGCTCTCCACGCCCCAGCGCGGCAGGATCTCATCCAGGACCACGAAGCAGGAGCCGAAAAGACTCCGCGAGCTGACCACCCGGTCGCCCTTGCCCAACAACGCGCCCAGCGCAACGAAGACCGCGGCCATGCCGGACGCTGTCGCGAAGCACGCCTCGGTGCCCTCGAGCAGACGCATCCGCTCCTGGAACATGTGCACCGTCGGGTTGCCATAGCGCGAGTAGACGAAGCGGTCGATCTCGTCCTTGAACGCCGCCTCTGCCTCCTCCGCCGAGGAGTACACGTAGCCCGAGGTCAGGAACAGACCCTCTGAGGTCTCGTCGAAGTTACTGCGGGCCAGGCCTCCGCGGACCGCCAGCGTGTCAGGACGCAACTCCTTCATCCCTGCCTCCACGGCAGCCCGGCGGCCTTCCAGCCAGCCACGGTCCGGTGTCCGTCATGGTCAAGCGGACCCTCGAAGCCTTCAGAGACGTTGTATGCCGGACCGAAACCTGCCGCCGTGGCGGCCTTCGCGGCGGCCACCGAGCGCACGCCCGAGCGGCAGAGGAAGAAGATGGGCGCACCCGCGGCGACACCGGCGTGGCGGAGCTGCTCCAGGAAGCTGCTGTTCGGCGAGCCATCCGGAAACCGTTGCCATTCAATGGGAATCACGCGCTTGCCGATGTGCGACAGATCAGGCAACCCGACGTAGCTCCACTCGGCCTTGGTCCTCACGTCGACGAGGACCGCATCGGCGGAAGCCTGCAGCGCGGCGTATGAGTCGGCCGGGTCGACATCGCCGGCGTAGGTCTCATCCATTCGAGAAGGATTCCACAGCCAGGCGTCTGCGGGAACGCTGGTTCAGGGGGTGGAACGCACTGGCGACCGCGGGTGACGGGGCCGGCATGCGGAGGTAACGGGGCTGGTCAGCGCAGGTGGCTGGTGTCATTCACGAATGCCACCGACGCGCTGCCATCGGCCCATACCTCGACGCAGGTCAGGGACGCAGGGGCCGTCGCCAGCCGCCAGATCCGGTCGTACCGGATGCCAAGCACGTGGGCCAGCACCGTCATGATCGGCTTGCGGTGACTGGCCACCACAACGGTGCCGCCAGCTGTCCTCGCCCGTTCGAAGCCGGCCAGCACACGAGCCTCGAGATCGGCGTGCGCCTCGCCACCGGGCCGTGAGTAGTGCGGGTCCTCGCGGAAGCGCGCGAGCTCCTGAGGATGGTGGGCGCGGAGAGTGCCCATGCTCACGTCGTCCCAGTCACCGAAGTTCTGCTCATCCCAGTCCGCGTCGATCTGCGCGCGAGCTCCGAGCTCTCCGGCAATTGCGGCACCCGTCTCGATCGCGCGTTTGAGGCTCGAGGTGATGACGTGCGCCGAGCTGTCTCCGATGAAAGCGCGAACTCCGGCAGCGGCGGCTCGAGCCTGGCGACGGCCCTCGGCGTTGAGCGAGGGGTCGGGTCCCCCGCGCCCGTCAAGCTTGCCTGCGGCGGTCAGGTCGGTGATGCCGTGACGCACCAGCACAATCCTGGTCGGTGTGCCGAGGCCGGCGAGGGAGCCGACCGCATCGGTCGAGAGTTCCTGCACCGTCGGCGTCGACGGTTCCTTCACCGCAAGCGGGGACGGCTCCTGCGCCGCGAGCTCAGCGGTGTTGGTCCAGCTCACCGGCTTGCCGTCCATGGCCGAGTTGGCGAGCGCATCGGCTGCGGAGTTCTCGGCACGCGGGACCCAGGTGTAGGTCACCGATCCCCCGGCGTCGCTGAGGGAGGCCGCGATGTCCCGGGCTTGCAGGGCCAACCTGCGCAGGTCCGGTTGCTTGATCTTCCACCGTCCGGACATCTGCTCCACGAGGAGCTTGGAGTCCAGTCGGACCACGACCTCGGCAGCCGGATCGATGTCGAGGGCCGCCTTCAACCCGGCCACCAGCCCGGAGTACTCCGCCACGTTGTTGCTTGCGATGCCCAACGACTCGGCTCGCTCGGCGATCACCGTGCCCGAGACCGCATCTCGGACCAACGCGCCATAGCCAGCAAGGCCGGGGTTGCCACGTGACCCGCCGTCAGCCTCAACGACGAGTCGACGCCCAGCCACGAGTGCCCTCAGACGCCGGACTCGGACGTGCGGACCAGGATCCGTCGGCACTCCTCGCAGCGCAGCACCTCGTCCTGCGCCGCCGCCGTGAAGCGGTTCATCTCGACCTGGTTGAGCTCCAGGTTGCATCCGCCACAACGGCGCTGGCGCAGGACCGCCGCCCCGATGCCACCGCTGGAGTCACGGATCTTCTCGTAGAGGCCCACCAGGTCCTCGCCGACGCCGGCAACGACGTCGGCACGCGATCGGCCGATCTCCGCGACCTCGGTATCCAGCTCGGCAAAAGCCTTGTCGCGCAGCGCATTCAGCTCATCAACGCGAGTAGTCAATTGAGCGCGGGCGGCTTTCAACCTGCTGACCTCGGCGGTCAGCGCCTCGGCACGCTCCATCACCTCGAGCTCAATGTCCTCGAGTGCAGACTGCCGGTTGGCGAGCGACTCGACCTCGTGCTGGAGCGCCTGCATGTCCTTGGCGGTCCCCTGACCGGCCAGCATGCGTGCCTGGTCGCGTGCACTTCGTTCACGGACGAGCTGTACGTCGGTGTCCGCCTTGACGATCTCGCGCTGGATGTCGCCCAAGGCCGTCTGCGCGCGAACCAGGTCGCCGTCCAGGCTGGACGCCTGCGCGTCGAGCTCGACCAGCTCGGCAAGCTCGGGCAGGGTTGCCCTGCGGTGGGCGATCTGGCTCAGGCGCGTGTCCAGCGCCTGGAGATCCAGCAAACGCCACTGACGGCTCGTGTCGGCTAACAGGTCGTACCTCCGGTGATTTCGCTGGTGGCGGCTCCGATCACGAAGTCCCACGGGTCGGTGCGCAATGTGCAGATATGAGTCTCCAAACTAGCGCCTCGCTCGCCCAGCTCACGCACCAACTCGGACCGGGCGCTCTCCAGCCACAGCCACTCGGTGGCCCAGTGCCCGGCATCAACGAGGTACGGCGTGCCCCCTCGTGCCTCTTCACGAGCCTCCAGTGCGGGGTGATGACGCAGGTCCGCAGTGACATAGACGTCGGCCCCGCTGTCCCTGACCGCGTCAAACATGTGGTCGCCGGCTCCCCCGACCACGGCCACCCGCGTCACCCGGGCATCGGCCGGGCCCGCCACGCGGATCCCGCCTACAGCCTTCGGGAGAGCCGCACTCAGACGTTGTGCAAAATCGCGCAACGTCAGGGGATGGGCCAAGGAGCCCACCCGTCCATGGCCGGTCCCGCTGATCTGGTCGACCTCCAGCGGCGCGACCTCGACCAGGCCGCATGCGCTGGCCAAGGCGTCACAGACGCCAGGTGAGGCGACGTCGGCATTGGTGTGCGCGACATACAGGGCGATGTCGTTGACGACCAGGGAGGTCACCGCGGCGCCCTTGGCGCTTGTCGTTGCCACACTGTGCACGCCGCGCAACAGCAACGGGTGGTGGGTCAGCAGAAGGTCCGCGCCGGCGGCCCGGGCCTCGTCAATCACCGCGAGGGTGGGATCGACGGCGAAGTACACCAGCGAAACCGGCTGATCCAGGTCACCGGTCACCAGCCCCACCCGGTCCCACGACGAGGCAGTGTCAACTGGGTACAGCCGCTCGAGCGCGGCCACGACCTCGCTCAGCAGAACGGTCGGGAACGCGGTCGTTGGCTTGACTGTCACGTCAGCACGATAACCGGTGGTCTACCTCGAACCGGTGGCCCCACCTCGCGATGGCCCACCTGTTGTAAGTGCGAGCCTGCGGGAGGAGGAGAATGGTGCCATGACCTCCACAAACTGCCCGAGCTGGTGTCACTCCGATCACCCTGAGGGGGAACCCGAACCAATCAGGCACTATGGGCCACACTGGCCACCGATGCGAGGCGAGGATCGTTTCTCGGCCGACGTCGCCGCCGTGAAGAACGAGTTCGGCAGTGTGGGCGTGTGGCTGTCCGCCGAGCATGAGGAGTTCCTGACGCCGGTGCATGCCCGATCGGTCGCGCGTGCGTTGCTCGCCGCCGCTGACTGGGTGGACGACAACCGCAACACCTGACAGCACCCTGAGACGAGACTCCAACAGCGCCCCGCCTCGGATGAGAAGGCAGGGCGCTGTTGGCATTGTCTGGCGGTGAGCTCTGATCCCCCAGCTCTGACCTGCGGTTATGCCGTTGACAGCCGTTGACATTCCGTTGCCGTTGCGGAGAGATGAGGGATCCAGATGGTCGAGGTCAGATCACAGCCGGAGCCCAAGTGCCCCATCCGCCCCGGCGATGCCTGCTCGCTCTGCCTGCCAGGTGCATCCGGTCCCCAGGACTGCGGTCTGGTCTACCTGGTGATGTCTGACCCGGAGCTTCGCGAGCGGCTGCATGACATCCGCCTCGCCTCGATCTGACTCTTTGTGTGGGGCGATCCGATACGACTGATCTGGCGGGTCATCGATCCAGCCAAGGCCGGAGCTCGATGCCGGCTGGGCGCTATGTGTTGGACGTCTTGACGCCGCCGTGGCCTGAGCACGCATCCTGGTGGTGGCGGCCCCGGCCGGACGCAACCAACGCCAGGCCGGGGCGCTGAACCGCTTGGCCGTCCTGGATGGTCGGCTGAGCGGAACTAGGACCATGTTGCGCGTCAACTGGGGCCACGGCTCCCGACGTATCAAGTAGGTCTAGGTCCGCCATATGAATGAGCCCTCGAATAGCGGTCATACGCGACGGCGAACATGACGCTCGACCGCTAGCCGAAATCACGCCTTTGTTACTGGCTGGAACAGAGAACAGCAAGTTTCTGACCTGCGGTGATATGCGTGGGCCCGGCCGGGCTCGAACCGACGACAGCCGCGGTGTAAACGCGATCCGGCCGTCTTTCTGACCTGCGCATTTAGCCTCCATAGGGCCTCTGACCTGCACGGATAGTGTCGGATGGTGTCCATTGGTGATCAACGTTTATGGACGTCTTGCGGACTTACTGCGGACTTTTTGCGGACTGAACGGGACCAAGGGCCGGACAACATGACCATCAGCAACCGTATCCGGCCGGGCATACGGTTTCAGCCGTTACCGCCGTGGTGGGTCGCCACGCGGGCCGCCGGTCCAACGCGGTCAGCGCCGCCGCAGCGCATCGGTCAGGACCGGCAGGTCCCGACTCGTCGACCAAATCGGCCAACGTCTGCGGCCATGCCCGCCGGCGACACCAGCACCTGCCCATGCACTGCCGGCAGAGCGCGAGGAGCGGCTCATCAATCTTCCGAAAGCCATTAAAGGACGTGGTGGGCCACGAGCTTGTTCAGGTAGGCCACATCCGTCTTCCCGCTGAACTCGAACTTCACCTTGCCCAAGCCCGAGAACCACAACTCAAGCTCGGCGTCCAAGTCGAACGTGCCCGCGGTCTCGACTGAGAAGGCTTGGATCTTGGCCAAAGGTAGCGAGGTGAAGTCCTTCTTCTTGCCGGTGATGCCCTGAACATTCACCGCGATGATCCGCTTACTCGTGAAGACGACATAGTCGCGCATGCCCTTGTACGCCACGAAAGCCTGCTCGCCCTCGATCAGCAACGGGTTGATCTGGTCGGCTACCTGGCCGAGGTCGACTTGGCTGAGCTTGACGTAACTGGCGTTCTGGAAGTCGATCATGGACGAGACCCTACGCAACGGCAGAGACAAGCCGATGGGCGTCACCTTCTTGGCAAGCCACGAC
>JABBOX010000002.1 GCA_012927555.1 Phycicoccus sp. | reverse complement strand
CGCTACAACCGCAAGCGGCGTCACTCCTCGATCGGCATGCTGACCCCAGTACTCTTCGAAAAGCACCAACTTCAGGCGGCACAAGCCGCCTGAACGCGTGTCCACCGTTCGGGGTGAACCTCAAGGGTGCTTCGGGGGTTACGGGGTTAGCGGCCCACCGGGGGGCAAGTCCGCAGGACCAATGTCACTGGTTGGGGCGGGAATCTGGCTGTGAACTGGAGAAGAACCGGCCCTCGCCTTGCATCCGAGGAGGCGTCATGGACACGGCACGGCGTGGCGCAACGGTCAGCCTGGTTCTGGCTGGGCTGATGCTCGCCTCATGCACCGGCGCGGAAAAGCCGACCACCAGGACTGCGGCGACCACAACGCAAGGGGCAAACAACCCGAAACCCACCGTGAGCACGAAACCCGCAGCGTTTGTCTGTCCGCCCGGCTCCACACCAGGGCGCACGGGACCGGCGAAGCAAAGCCAGACCGGGCCTCCCCGATGCTTTTCTGAGCGCCGCCATGGACGCCGCGTCAGGCAGGATCGTCGCCGTTGAAACGACGGGGGCCACGGCTCGTACCTGGACTCTGGACGTTTGCACGAACACGTGGCGGATGATGCGCCCGCCCAGCGAACCGGCCCTCGGAGGGCGGTCCGCGCTCGTCTGCGACGCTGACGCTCACCTCATCGTCGCCGTACCACAGGACGGGTTTGTCTGGACCTACTCGGTCGAGGACAACCGGTGGACCCCTCGTCCGTGGTCCGGAGGCTCGCCTCCCCCCTTGCTCGGGCAGGCCACCTACGAGCCGTTGTCCGGAAACGTGATCGCCCATGACTCCAGGAGCGGTGACCTGTTGTCCTACAGCGTCGGAGCCAGCGAGTGGACGACGTTCGGCAAGCCGGTGCCAATCAACGGCGACAGAAACGACGACCTGATGACCTACGACACCGCGCAGCGACGACTCGTCTTGATCCACACGCCAGATCCCCGCCACGCCTGGACCTTCCAGCCAACGTCCGGCCTCTGGTCCGAGCAGGTCGCACCACCACAGATCAACTTCGGCTACGGCCCGACCGGTGGCGAGATCGCCTACGACCAGTCCGCACAGCGCACAGTCATCTTCAGTTTCGGAGTCCTGGCCACCTACGACGCGACCCAGGACCGCTGGGCCACCGTTCCGCTGCCCCGTTCGCTCTTCAATCCGCTGACCACGGCGGGGCCACTCGCCCGGGTCTACCACACGATGGTCTACGACCCGGTCAACGAGCGCATCGTCATCCTCGGCGGCGCGGTGCGACGCTCGGAGAACACCGGGGGTGACTCGCCGGAAGCGGATGACGTGTGGGCGTACAAAGTTGCATCGAACACCTGGACCGAGCTCGTGCCTTCACGCCAGTAGCGGCTCCCCGGTGGCTGCAACCCGCCGATGGAACAGTTCGAAGGCCCACCGGATGGCCGATCAGGGACAGCGACAGGACTTCCTCGAACGCACGGTAGGCGGTGGCATGCAGTGCCAGCAGGGAGACAAACCTCCCCTTCAAGCTGGGTGGAACGTTGGGCACTTCGGAGAGGCGGGCACGCATGGCGGACGCGTGCGGCAAAGCTGGAACCACAATAATCACTGGCGCGATCGATCGCCCTACCAACAAGCAGATCCGGTCGTATTTGTCGACTGTCCCCGTCCCGGTTGCGCATCCTCAACTGACCCCGGCGCCCGGATTACATGCGTCGACAGGAAGGGCGTCTTCGTTCCGTTTGCCTTGCGACCGCGAGTAATACCCGGGTAGCATTGCAGTATGAAACTTAGCGTGAGCCTGCCGGAGGAGGACGTAGCCGTTCTGGACGAGTACGCCCAAACCACAGGTCTACCGTCTCGTTCCGCGGCCCTACAGCACGCGATCCACCTGCTTCGTCACGCTGATCTCGAGCAGGATTACGCCTCGGCTTGGGACGAATGGGAGTCATCGGGCGATCAGGCGCTGTGGGAAGCCACGGCCGCCGACGGGCTCGCCGATGCAGCGCGGTGAGGTACGTCTGATTGACCTCGAGCCGGCGCGAGGCGGTGAAGCCAACAAACGCCGGCCCGCCATCATCGTGAGCAACGACCGGGCCAACGCGACAGCCGACCGACTCCGGCGCGGGGTCGTGACCGTAGTACCCGTGACCAGCAACACCACCCACGTCTTCCCATTTCAGGTTCTCCTCAGGGCCACAGCAACCGACTTACGTGCCGACTCAAAGGCTCAGGCCGAGCAAGTACGTTCGGTGACCGTTGAACGCGTCGGACCTGTTTTGGGTCGGGTACCGCCGCAGCTCATGGCGGAGGTGGACCAGGCCCTCCGCCTACACCTGCAGCTGTCGCTGTAGCGCAACGGGATCCCTGACGTGAAGGGAGATCCGGCGGCCGGGGCATGTGGCCTGGCCGCGGCACTCAAGAGGACTCGGGCTTGCTCACGGATTTGCTAACACAAGCTCCGGAATCACCGAACGGCAAGGGACGAATTCCCTTCTCCTGAGCACGGATTCGACCCTGGACCACCTCTCCGGACGGGCTCTTTCGTCCTGAAGATCGGAAGGTCGGCGGTTCGACCCCGCCCCTGGCCGCCACAAGCCCGCAGGTCACAGCGATGGCCCGCGGGTTCTGTCGTACCCGGTCGCCCGCCCGGCCATGGCATTGACACCGCACGTTCTTCGGCTGGATTCTTGATGCACTGCCCTCAGTACCGGGCGTTGACCCAGAGGACAGGTGGACAGGGAGGGTCATGTGCCCACAAATCGCTAGCGGAGGTTCCGCGGAGACGAGCTCGACCGCGGCTCACGCGTCAGGCGGGGCTTCGTTGGAGCAGTTGCGGCTGACAGCGGAGCTGGCCTCTGATCTGGTGTACCAGACCAATCCGGCGGGAATCATTGAGTGGGTGTCGCCCTCGGTGATCCACGTGCTCGGTTGGAACCCGGCCGAGATCACGGGTAGCCCGTCCATCGACTTGGTCCACCCTGAGGATGCCCCGGGTGTCCAAGCCGTCGGAGCAAGGAGCTACGCAGGCGAGACCGTCGAAGAGCACGTGATCCGGTTGCGGACCAAACAGGGCGAGTATCGCTGGATGTCGGTGCGGTTCCGGCCGGTGACCGACGACAGGGGGACGATCAGTGCCATGGCCGTTGGCGCACGTGACGTCCACGAGGCGACGATCGCAGGCAAGGCAGCCCAGGCACTGGCCCAAGCCGACTCAGCTCTGCTGCGCGCGACCGGTGAGGGCGGCTTGCTGCAGCGGGTGTGCGACATCCTCGTCGAAAACGGCCGCTACCGGGCGGCCTGGTACGGCCGCCCGGTCAACGACGCAGCGAAGTCAGTGGTCCAGGTGGCCCGGGCCGGCAACCACCGCGGCTACCTGGACCAGGTGAGGGTGACGTGGGGCGATGCAGCCACGGCGATGGGACCGACCGGCAACACGATCCGCACCGGCAAGATCCAGGATTGCCGCGACTTACAGAACGATCCGAAGACGGGACCCTGGCACGCGGCTGCCATTGCCGCTGGTTTCGGGTCCTCGCTTGCGCTGCCAGTGTTCGTCGACGGCCAGATCGACGGAGTCCTGAACGTCTACGGCGCCGAAGCAGGCGAGTTCGACCATGAGGCGCAGACCACGCTGGCTGGGCTTGCCGACGATATCGGCCAAGGCCTGGCCCGACTTCGTGATCGGGCCAAGATAGCCGATGCACTGGTCAACGGCGTCGACCTGCTGGCAGCGACCGTGAAGACCCGCGACACCTACGCCGCGAGCCACCAGTCAGACGTATCGACCTTGGCCATGCGACTGGGGCAAGTGCTCGGGCTCGACGATAACCAGCTCCTGGGGCTGAAACTGGGTGCCAACATCCGCGACCTGGGCAACATCGTTATTGCCCCGGAGATTCTGAGCAAACCCGGGCGGCTCACCCCCGAGGAGTTCGATCAGGTGCGCAGCCACGCAGAAGCCGGCTGGCAGATCGCCAAACGATTCCACTGGCCCTGGCCGATCGCCGAGATGATCCACCAGCACCACGAGCGGTTCGACGGGTCGGGATACCCCCAAGGCCTCCGGGGCGAGCAGATCGTGCGCGAGGCGCGCATCATCGCGGTAGCTGACGTCTACGACGCCATCAGCCACGACCGGCCGCACCGGCGGTCCCCCGGCGAAGCGCGGGCCTTGGAGATCCTCACTGCGGCGAAGGGCACCGAGTTCGAACCGGACGTCGTCGACGCGCTCCAGCAAGTTCTCGCCACCGGTTACACCTCGGGAACAGTCCTCAAACCCTAGGTGTTCGTCCGAGAGCCAGCCCAGCCTCTCGTCACGGCGTCACTCGTCGGGAACGTGAACCTGGCTGGCTTTTTGCGCCGGGGTCGCCGGGCGATGCGCCGAACCGTGCGGCCGCCGCAACCAGCGCAGGCTCTCTGTATCGGCGAGCAGCTCCAGCCGACGCCACCGGGGGCTGCCGGGCAGGGCCTGACCCTGAAGGGAGTGGCTGGCCACACGCTGTCGGGCGCGGTCGACGTTCACACGAAGGTCGATCTTCTCGTCCGACAGGGTGGCTGAGCCGGGACCGAAATCGTGGCACAGACGTTCCATCACGGCGTCCGACAGACCCCAGCCAAGGACAGGAAGGTCAAGCGTCTCGGCGGCCTCCAGCCCTGCCGAGGTCGCGCTCACATGGTCGAGGCGGCCGGGCGCCGGGGCGGTGTCGAAGACCAGGAGTCCGTCAGGGAAGCACTTATCGGCGGTAGCGACCACCTCGGCGACGAGGCTGGTCTGGCCCACCTTGCTCAGGTCCCCGTCCGGACAGTCAGGCATCTGGATGCGTTTCGGGCCGAGCACGTCGGCCGCAGAGACCAACTCGGCCCCGCGCAGGGCAGCAAGGTCGCCGGGCGCTCCTTCAAGCGTCCAGGCCTGGCCATGGGTCAGACAGAGCACATCGACCTTGGCCCCCGCGAAGACGAACGCGTCCAGGATGGCGCCGAGACCGCATGATGCGTCATCCGGGTGGGCTATCACGGCCAGCACAGAGGTCCACGCCGGCGGGACACCTACGCGCCGGCTCATCTGGGCCATGACTTCGCTGCTCATGGATACCTCCTCGATGCGGCAGTGGTGGGACGCCTGTCTCGGTCCGTGCGCTCAAGGCCGTAAACACGTCAGTCAGGTCGATCAGGTCAATGTCTATACCCTCATTCTCTCTCCCGAGAAGGGCCCTAGGTCCCGGCTCGAGCGCCCCTGCGACATATCGTTCAACCGTGAAGAATGAGAGCTCAGGATCACGATCGTGACCGGCGCGCCCCCAAGCCCGACTGTCGAGACAGCGCTGAACCCCAAGCGCTGGAAAGCGATGCCGATCATCGCGCTCGCTGTGTCGATCATCATCATGGACGCGACGGTCGTGAATGTCGTTCTCCCCGTTCTGATCCGCGACATCTCGCTGACCGCTTCGGACGCCGAATGGATCAACTCGGTGTACGCCCTGGTCTTCGCCTCGCTGCTCATCACGCTGGGCCGGATCGGCGACATCTTCGGACGCCGCCGACTGCTCATCGTCGGCATCCTTATCTTTGGCGTCGCGAGCGTCCTTGCTGCCATGTCGTATTCCGGCACCACGTTGATCGCGGCGCGCCTGTTGCAGGGCGTCGGCGGGGCGATGATCCTGCCCGCGACACTATCCACCGTCAACGCGCTCTTCACCGGACGCGAGCGCGGCATCGCCTTCGCGATCTGGGGCTCCACCATCGGCGGTATGGCGGCCGTCGGGCCCGTGGTCGGCGGGTGGCTGACGACCAGCTTCACGTGGCGCTGGGCGTTCTTGATCAACATCCCGATCGTGCTGATCGTCCTGATCGGCGCGTTGCTCTGGGTGCCGGAGACAAAGGACGCTAACGTCGAGCGCGGCGTGGACATCGCGGGCGTGGTGCTCTCGATCGCCGGGCTGGGCGGCATCGTGTTCGGCCTGATCGAGGGCCAGCGATACGGCTGGGGGACCACGACCGCACCGCTCACGATCGGCGGCTTCAGCTGGACGTGGTCGATCTCGCCGGCGCCGGTCGCCCTCGTTCTCGGAACGCTGACACTGACCGCGTTCGTGCTGGTCCAACGGGCGCGCGCACGCGCACACAAACCTGCCCTGCTCGACCTCTCACTCCTGCGCATCCGAAGCTTCAGGTACGGAGCCATCGCAGCGCTGATCGTGGCACTGGGCGAGTTCGGGATGCTCTTCTCGCTGCCGCTGTTCCTCCAGGGCGCCCTCGGCTACTCGGCGCTGGACACGGGTCTGCTCATTCTCGCTCTCGCGATCGGGACCTTCCTGATCTCCGGCGGGACACCCCAGCTCACCCGACGCTTCGGCGGTCGCACGGTGGTCCGCATCGGGCTGTTCCTCGAGGCAGTCGCCATCACCGGGCTCGGCCTGAACATCAGCCTCACCGCGAACGGTGGAGCTCTGGCCGCCTGGTTGTTCCTGTACGGGGCCGGTGTGGGCATGGCCACCGCGCAGCTGACCAGCGTGATTCTCTTCGACGTCCCGGTGCACCAGAGCGGGCAGGCCTCCGGTCTGCAGAGCACCGTCCGCCAGCTGGGGTCCGCTCTCGGCATCGCCCTGCTCGGCACGCTTCTCATCGTGACCCTGGGCGTCTCGACCACCGACAATCTCGCCGCGGTGCCCGGGCTCGATGCCTCGTCCCAGGAGCAGATCGTGGCAATCGTCAGGGGATCCGCGGGTGCCGCGGTGCCCGGGCTCGGAGCGACGCCAGGGGGCCAGACGGTCCAGGCGGCCGCCGAGTCGGCCATGGTGACTGCCACGCGGATCACGACGCTCAGCGCAGCCGCTGTCATCCTTCTCGGGCTGCTGGCGACCATCGCGATGCCGGCCATGCGTCGCGAGGACGAAGACTCATCCCAAGTCTGAGGCCGGCTTTGACACCCCCCCGAGGGGCGTGGGAGCATTCGACCACCTGACACCCGCGGTCTGGGTAAGCCGGTCGGACACCGGCGCTGACCCGCAACCGTAGGCCGCCTCTGGTCATCAGCCCTCACATGGGCCGGCCGGAGCCACGCGGCGAGCCGGAGCACCGGATCGTGGGAACAAGGCTCCATTCAGATGTCCGCCGTGGTTTGCGGTCCGGAGCCGGTCGTCGCGGCTCAAGAACCCCGACCTCCCGCCCCGCCGCGAGAGAGGTCTAATTCCGTGAAGCCCGCCCGTATCTCCCCCCTTGCCCGCGTTCATCGCGCTGCCATCACCCTCTTCCTGGTCATCCTGGCTGGCGGCGTCCTTGCCGCCCCGGCGCAGGCTGCCGCCTACCGGTACTGGGGTTACTTCCAGCTCACGAACGGGGCATGGGCCTTCGCGCCGACCGGCCCGGCGCAGACCGTCCCGAAGGACGGCTCCGTCGAGGGCTGGCGCTTTGCCGTCGCCGACGAGAACTCCACCAGGACCCCGCGCGCGACACCCACCTTCGACTCCCTGTGCGCGTCGACCCAAGTCAAAGCCGGCACCAAACGAGTCGGCCTGGTCATCGACTACGGTCGCACGGCCGATGCCACGGACGGCGCCACGCCGCCAGCACTGCGCGCCACGTGCGTCGCCGTCCCGGAGAAGGCCACGGGCTCAGATGTCCTCGTGGCCGCCGGAACCACCCTGCGTCTGAACAAGGGTCTGACGTGCGCCCTCGACGGCTGGCCGGCAACCGGCTGTGGAGAAGAAGTCAAGCCCGTACCAGCCGCGGCAGCGAGCCCGGACACCACCGTCACGATCCCTGCCCCCACGCCGAGCGCGGCCGCCAACCCCGCGGGTCCGACCTCCGGCACCTCCACCGACGACGGTTCGTCGGGCTCGAGTTGGCCGGTGCTCGGCGGCCTGGCTGCCGTCGTCCTGGTCGGCGGACTCGGGTTTGCCGCATGGCGCCGTGGCCGCGGCACCTCGGAAGACTGAGCGAGACAGGAGACCACCGTGACCCTCGCCATCCACGACTACCGGCTGCCGCGCCTGCTGCACCCGGTGGCGTGGTGGGCGTGGGCCATCGGTCTGGCAATGGCCGCCAACCGAACCACCAACCCGCTGCTGCTCGCCCTGATCGCCGTGGTCGCCGCGTACGTCGTCGCTGCCCGGCGCGAGCTCGGGGCGGCTTCGCCGTTCGGTGCGTTCCTGCGGCTCGGCCTGCTCGCCATCACGTTGCGGGTGGTGTTTCAAGTGCTGCTCGGGGGCGGGACGCCCGGGCGAACCGTGCTGTTCACGCTGCCCGAGATTCCACTGCCGTCGGGCTCGAGCGGCGTGCGGCTCGGCGGTCCGGTGACCCTGGAGGGTGTGCTCGCGGCGGCATACGAGGGGGCACGGCTCGCCGCTGTGCTCGCCTGTATCGGTGCGGCGAACACGCTGGCCAGCCCGCGCCGGCTGCTGCGCTACGTCCCCGCCACCCTGTATGAGGTCGGCACGGCACTCGTGGTCGCGCTCACCTATGCCCCGCAGCTGGTTGACGACGCCCGACGCGTTCGCGTGGCTCGGCGGCTGAGGGGACATGGCGGGCGCGGCATACGCGAGCTGGCCCGGCTCGCCGTGCCCGTTCTCGACAGTGCCCTTGAGCGCTCGCTGAACCTCGCGGCGTCCATGGAGTCACGCGGGTACGGTCGCTCGGTGCACCGCGACGCCCGCTCACGCCGTCAGGCCACGGCGCTGACACTCGCCGGCCTCAGCGGCGTCATCGCCGGGGTCTATGGCCTCCTCGACGGCAGCCCCGCGCCCCTGCTCGGATTACCGCTGCTGATCGTCGGCTCGGTGGCTGCGACCGCATCCCTTGCGGTCGGTGCCCGGCGCGACCCGCGCTCTCGCTATCGGCCCGACCCGTGGGCCACTCCAGAGTGGCTGGTGCTCGGATGTGGTGCTGCCGCAGGCGTTCTCGTGCTGATTGCCGCACAACGCGGGGTGCCCGGCATGGTCGTCCAGACGTCACCGGCACAGTGGCCGATACTGCCCTGGCTTCCCGCTCTGGGCGTGCTGCTCGCACTGGTGCCGGCCTGGCTCTCCCCACTGCCTCCGCTGCGTGCCATCGGTCCCCTTGGCGGGCTCCAAGGCGGGCTCCAGGACGTCGGGGCCACGTCATGATCCGGTTCGAGGACGTCGGGGTCAGGTTCGACGATCGCCGCGAGCCCGTGCTACGCGGCGTCGACCTCCGGGTGGACGAGGGCGAGATGGTGCTCGTCGTGGGGTCCACCGGAAGCGGCAAGAGCACCCTGCTGCGTTGCGTCAACGGCCTGGTCCCACACTTCAGCGGCGGCACGCTGAGCGGCCGGATCACCGTCGACGGGCGTGACACCCGCACTCACCGCCCGCGCGACCTCGCGGACATCGTCGGCGTCGTCGGCCAGGACCCTGCAGCCGCCTTCGTCACCGACACCGTCGAGGAAGAGCTCGCCTACGGCATGGAGTCGCTCGGTGTGACCGGTGACGTCATGCGCCGCCGGGTCGAGGAGACGCTCGACCTGCTCGGCCTCGCTGATGTCCGCCAACGGACCCTGCGCACCCTCTCGGGGGGCCAGCAGCAGCGCGTGGCGATCGGTGGCGTCCTCGCCGCGCACCCTCGGATCCTGGTGCTGGACGAACCGACCTCGGCCCTCGACCCGGTCGCCGCGGAGGAGGTTCTCGCCGCGCTCACCCGGCTCGTCCATGACCTCGGACTCACCGTCCTGCTGGCCGAGCACCGACTCGAACGGGTCGTGCAGTATGCCGACCGCGTGGTTGTCGTCCAGAACGGCCGGGTCCGTGCGGACCTGCCTGCGGCGGCCATGGCCACGTCGCCCGTCTCACCTCCGGTCGTCGACCTGGGCCGCCTCGCCGGTTGGTCGCCGCTGCCACTCTCGGTGCGCGACGCCCGACGCGCCGCCGGGCCGATCCGCCTCCAGCTGGCCGGCCGCACCCCTGTTCGGGTCGTCAAACCGGTTCCCACGTCCGTGCAGCACACGGCGCTCCTGAGCGCTCAGGCTCTGGTGGTCAACCGCGGCCGCCGCGCGGTGTTGCGCGGCATCGACCTGGAGGTGAATCCGGGCGAGATCGTGGCCCTCATGGGCCGCAACGGGTCCGGCAAGTCGACACTTCTGGCCGCGGCCTGCGGTCAGCTGCCCGCGCGTCTGGGCAGTGTGCGCACCGGCGGCCTTGACCCCGCATCCTTGAAGCCCCGCCAGCTGGTCCGGCACGTGGGTCTGGTGCCTCAGGATCCGGGTCTGCTGCTGTATGGCGAGACGGTCGGCGGCGAGTGCCGGGCCGCGGATACGGACATGCACGCCGCACCCGGCACGACGCGCGCGATCCTGGCGCACCTGGCGCCAGACGTGGAGGACGACACCCACCCGCGCGACCTCTCCGAGGGGCAGCGGCTCGCCCTGGCACTGGCTGTGGTGCTGGCCGGAAAGCCACCTCTGGTGCTGCTCGACGAACCCACCCGAGGGCTCGACTACGGCGCAAAGACCCGGCTCGTGGCGTCGCTGCGTCTGCTCGCGGCCGAGCAGCACGGTGTGCTGGTGGCCACCCACGACGTCGAGCTGGTGGCTGAGCTGGCCGACCGGGTCGTCGTCATCGCCGATGGCGAGGTGGTGACCGACGGCCCGACCGACGCGGTGCTGGCAGGCTCGCCCGCTTTCGCTCCCCAGGTGGCCAAGGTGATGCACCCGCAACCGTGGCTGACCGTGGCGGACGTAGCTGCTGCCCTGGTCCAGCCCCCGCCGCTGGCGGTCTAGTGACCACGCCGGGCGTTCCGAATCGACCGGTCCTTGCGGTCCGGTGGCGAGCCGCAGCCACCCTCGCGGCGACCTCCCTCGTCGGACTGGTCGCCTTCCTGTGGCCCTTCCTGGCACAGCCCGGATCAGGTCTGTCGCACAACGCGGACGCCCCGTGGCTGTTCGTCCTGCTCATCGCGCTGCTGGCCGCCCTGGTTGTCGCCGAACTGTCCGACGGAGGCCTGGACGCCAAGACCGTCGCGGTCCTCGGAGTGCTCGCCGCCGCCGGTGGCGCGTTGCGAGTGCTCGGCGCCGGGACGGCCGGGCTCGAGCCGATGTTCTTTTTGCTGGTCGTTGCCGGCAGGGTCCTGGGACGCGGCGTGGGCTTCGTGCTCGGCGCCCTGGCGGTCCTGGTCGGCGCCTTCCTGACAGGCGGCGTCGGCCCCTGGGCCCCGTTCCAGATGATCGCGGCCGGCTGGGTCGGCTTCGGCGCGGGCTGCCTGCCGCGGGCGGGCGGACGTACCGAGCGGGCGATCCTGGCGGGCTACGGACTGGTCGTCGGGCTGATCTTCGGCCTCCTGATGAACCTGTGGTTCTGGCCCTTCCTCGCCTCAGGAGCACCAGCGGGCATGGGATTCGTGCCGGGCGACGCGGTGTCGGCCAACCTGTCGCGCTACGGAACCTTCTACCTGGCCACCAGCCTTGGCTGGGACCTACCGCGGGGAGTCCTGACCGCCGTGCTGGTGATGGTCGCCGGAAGACCCGTGCTCGCCAGCTTGCGCCGCGGCACCCGACGAGCGGCGTTCGGCGCCAGCGGGACGTTCGTGGAAGGCCACGGGACCGGGCGCGGTTGATCGGCTCGAGTGTGGGTCAGCTCAAGCGTTGATCGGCACAAGCGTTGATCAGAACGGGGCCGATCAGCGGTTCAGCGTCAGGAAGCGATCTCCGCGCCGCCGAGGAGCCCGCGCACTTCTTCTGCACGGTAACGCCGGTGACCGCCGAGCGTCCGCAGGGAAGTCAGCTTCCCAGCCTTGGCCCAGCGAGTGACCGTCTTGGGGTCGACCCTGAAAAGTGCCGCAACCTCGGCAGGGGTCAGCAGGGCCTCGGCTTCAACAGCGCGACTGGTCATTGGTCCTCCGAGAGCTGGGTTGATCTGTGTGGCACGGATTTCTGGTATGTCCAGTTTCACCCATCTGCCCCCCAAAAGGAACGCCACAAAGGGGTGATATCCGAATGTCCGAAATGACTAGTTACTACTGTTCCGAGACGTGCTCCTCCGCTGCTCCCCGCGACGTCCTCCCGGTCGAACCCACCCGGCTTCCACGCCCGGCATAGGCTGATTCCATGTCTGCGCCTGCGCCTGCTGCCCCTCTCAACCCGCTGGACTACGAACAGGTCGCGTATTGCCACGACGAGGCCACCGGCCTACGCGCGATCATCAGCATCTACTCGACGGCGCTGGGGCCGGCACTGGGGGGCACGCGCTTCTACCCGTATGAGACGGAGCAGGCCGCCCTCCAGGATGTCCTCCAGCTATCGCGCGCCATGGCCTACAAGAACGCGCTGTGCGGCCTCGACCACGGCGGAGGCAAGGCCGTCATCATCGGTGACCCGTCAACGGACAAGAGCGAGGCGCTGCTGCGTGCGTACGGCCGCTTCGTGGAGAGTCTGGGCGGCCGCTACGTCACCGCGTGCGACGTGGGCACCTACGTCGCCGACATGGACATCGTCGGCAAAGAGACCCGTTTTGCGACCGGCCGCAGCGAGGCCAACGGCGGCGCCGGCGACTCCTCCGTACTCACGGCATACGGGGTGTTTCAGGGGATGCGTGCGAGCGCGGCCCACGTCTGGGGCAAACCGAGCCTGGCCGGCAAGGCGGTCGGCATCGCGGGGGTGGGCAAGGTCGGGCATATCCTGGCCGCACACCTGCTGGAGGACGGCGCCCGCGTGGTGGTGACCGACGTCAAGCGCTCTGCCGTCGACGCCTTGCTGGAGAAGCACCCTGAGATCGACGTCGCAGCCGATGTCTCGGCACTGGTCCGATCCGAGCTTGATGTCTACGCCCCGTGCGCCCTCGGCGGCGCCCTCGACGAGACAACCGTCGCGGTGCTGAGCGCCAAGGTGGTGTGCGGAGCCGCCAACAACCAGCTCACCAACCAGGGCCCCGGCGGAACCGCTCAAGCCTTGATGGCCCGCGGCATCACCTACGCCCCGGACTTCCTGGTCAATGCCGGTGGCGTCATCCAGGTCAGCGACGAGCTTCACGGCTTCGACTTCGCACGGGCCAAACAGCGCACCGCTGGCATCTTCGACGCGACCGCCTCGGTGCTTCGCGCGGCAGCGGACACCGGAATCTCACCGGCAGCGGCTGCGGATCGCCTCGCTGAGCTGCGGATGGCGCAGGTCGGAAGCAACCGGATCTGGCTCCCTGGGCGCTGATCCGACCAATCTCAGCACCCGACACCACGGAACACGCTTTCACCGTGTAGCGTTAGCATTACGAAAATACGAGATTCCCGGGGCCGTTCCGCGATGACTCGAACCACTGCGTGTGGTCCGTTCAAGCGATACCGCCCCGGCATACGCGCGAGGGGGTCGACGTCATGGGACGCGGCCGGGCCAAAGCCAAGCAGACCAAGGTTGCACGGGAGCTGAAGTACTACAGCCCGAGCACAGACTTGAACGCGCTTGAGCGAGAACTGCATGGTCCGTCGTTGTTCGACAGCCGGCCGGAGCGCGTCACCCCCGCTCCCCCGCCGGTCGAGAGCGATGACGATTCCGACGAATACACCAAATGGGCCTCCGGCGAGAGCTGACGCGAGTTCCCACGCGCCTTTGCTCAGTTCAGGCCGGTCTGTGAGCCGAATTTTGCCGCCAAGACCGGCCTGAGCTGAGCAAACGTCCTTCAGCGCGGGTGAGAACCGACGACCTGCACCGAGCCGCCGTCGACACCTTTGACGCCGCGGACCACCTCGATGCCGTCCTGTATCGGCGCCTCGGCAAGATCGCTGATCCGACCCAGCAGCCAGGCGTCGATGCCCCGGCCCTTCAGCGTCGCGATGGCCAGATCCAGATCTGCGGCCGGCAGCACAGCCACGAAGCCGATCCCCATGTTGAGGGTGCGCTCGATATCCGCTACCGGCACCTGACCCAGGTCTCGCACCACGTCAAAGACCGCAGGCGGGGTCCAGGTCGAGCGGTCGACCCGGGCGAAGGCGTCCCGCGGGAGCACCCGCGCCAGGTTGGCCGCCAGCCCTCCGCCAGTGACATGGCTCAGGGCGTGGACGTCGATGCCATCGGTGCGGATCAGCGCGAGCAGATCCCGCGCGTAGACCCGGGTGGGCTCGAGAAGCTCCTCCCCCAGGGTCCGGCCAAACTCCTCCACCTGCCGGTCAAACGCCCACCCGACCGTGGCAAAGACCTTGCGTACCAAGGAATAGCCGTTGGAGTGAAGGCCTGACGAGGCAAGCGCCAGCACGACGTCGCCGGGCACCACTCGATGCGCGCCGAGGATGTCGGCATGATCCACGACCCCTGTCGCGGCACCGGCACAGTCGTACTCGTCGGGTTCCAGCAGCCCGGGGTGCTCGGCCGTCTCTCCGCCGATCAGGGCGACTCCCGCGATCTGACATCCGGCCGCGATACCGGAGACGATAGCGGCGATGCGTTCGGGCACGACCTTGCCGGTGGCGATGTAGTCGGTCATGAACAGCGGCTCGGCACCACAGACGATGATGTCGTCGACGACCATGCCGACCAGGTCGAACCCGATCGTGTCGTGCTTGTCCATGGCCTGGGCGATGGCGACCTTGGTGCCCACGCCATCGGTGCTCGTCACCAGGACCGGACGGGCCATCGCGGCCAGGGCGCTCGCATCGAACATGCCCGCGAACCCGCCCAGACCGCCCAGCACCTCAGGCCGTTGCGCCAGCTTGACCGACGCCTTCATCAGCTCGATCGCCCGGTCGCCGGCCCCAACGTCCACACCGGCCCCGGCATAGGTGATGGGCGCGTGTTCAGCAGGCATGGCTCGGTCTCCCTTGGCTTGCGGACTCAGGGACGGGTGAGCGCGTCGGCCGCGCCACCGGAGACACCAGTACCGACTCCCTCGGCGTCCTCGCGTCCTGGTATCGGGCTGTCGAGACCTGGCAGCGCCTCGAGGAACTGTTTGCCCAACAGGCTCGAGTCGGGCAGCGCGATCGGGTACTGGCCGGTGAAACAGGCCGCACACAGCCGGTCGCGCGGTTGCCCCGTCGCCTCGATCATCGCGTCTTCGCTGATGTAGCCCAGGCTGTCGGCGCCGATGCTGGCGCGAATCTCCTCAACCTTGAGGCCGGTGGCGATGAGCTCGGCGCGCGTCGCGAAGTCGATCCCGTAGAAGCAGGGCCACTGCACCGGCGGGCTGGAGATGCGCACATGGATCTCGGCCGCCCCGGCCTCCCGAAGCATCCGGATCTGGGCGCGCTGGGTGTTACCGCGCACGATCGAGTCGTCGACGACCACCAGTCGTTTGCCGCGGATGACGGTCTCGAGGGCGTTGAGCTTCAAGCGGATGCCGAGCTGACGCAACGTCTGGCTCGGCTGGATGAAGGTCCGCCCGACGTAGGAGTTCTTGACGAAACCCTGCCCGTAGGGGATGCCACTGGCCTCGGCGTAGCCGATCGCGGCTGGCGTGCCCGACTCGGGCACGGGGATGACCAGGTCGGCCTCGACCGGGTGCTCCGCGGCCAGGCGCCGCCCCATCTCGACCCGGGCCTCGTGGACCGACTGACCGGAGATGGTCGCGTCAGGGCGCGCGAGGTAGACGTACTCGAAGACGCAGCCCTTGGGATCGGCCTCGGCGAAACGGTGGGAACGCAGACCCTCTTCGTCGATGACGATGAGCTCGCCCGGCTCGACCTCGCGAATCACGCTGGCACCGACGGTCGCGAGCGCCGCGGACTCGCTGGCCACGACCCAGCCTCGCTCGAGGCGACCGAGGACAAGGGGACGGATGCCGTGAGGGTCGCGGGCGGCATAGAGGGTCGTCTCGTCCATGAAGACGAAGCTGAAGGCACCCTTGAGCCTGGGCAGGACATCAAGCGCGGTCGCCTCGAGAGTGCGGTCCGGGTCGTCGGCGAGCAGTGCGGTCACCAGCGCGGTGTCCGTGGTGTTGCCACGATGTAGCTCGCCGCCGAGCTGGCCCGCGAACGCGTCGCCATGACGCTCGAGCAGCAGGTCGCGCAGCTCGGCCGAGTTGGTGAGGTTGCCGTTGTGGGCCAGAGCGACGGTGGAGTCGTCGGTGCCGCCCAGAGTCGGCTGTGCGTTCTCCCAGGTGCTGCCGCCGGTCGTGGAGTATCGGCAGTGGCCAATGGCCAGATGGCCCTTCAGGGAGCGCAGGCTGGCCTCGTCGAAGACCTGCGAGACCAGACCCATGTCCTTGTAGATCAGCAGCCGACGACCGTCGCTGGCAGCGATGCCAGCCGACTCCTGGCCGCGGTGCTGCAGGGCATAGAGCCCGAAGTAGGTCAGCTTGGCGACGTCCTCGCCTGGTGCCCAGACTCCGAAGACCCCACAGGCGTCCTGGGGTGCCTTCTCGCCCGGAAGAAGGTCATGGGTCAGTCGCCCATCGCCGCGTGCCACGGGGTCAGTCTCCCACAGCCCGTGGACCGGTCATTTCAGGAACGCCGGTCGAGCAGGACGGCGATGACGCCCGCGACCAGCACACCAAGCAGGGCGCAGATCAGCCCTAAGAAACCCACCGCGGTCGCCGAGTCATACCGGGTGTCCGCGTGACCGACCAGGCTGAGGAAGACACCGATGAGGAGGCCGACGACGCCGCCCGTGACGAGAAACGCCGTGAACCTGGGCTGCCGGCTCATCAGCGAAGCCCGGGGAGCACGTCGGAGGCGACGGTCTCCAACACGCTGACGTCACCGGCGTACGGGCCATCGGGTCGTGGCCAGTGGGTGATGACATCGGTGAAGCCCAGCTCGCTCGCGCGACCTGTCATGTCCTCGAACGTCCCGACGCTGGCGAGGGCGAACTGTGGTGACGAGTCGAAGCTGAGGTGCCGCTCGAACGTCGCGGGGTCACGGCCAGCCTTCGCCAGCCCTTCGTCCAGGCGCCCGCACAGCCCGTTCAGCGCGGCCCACCACTCGTCCATCGTCTCCACCGTGGGGCCGGTCGTGACCCAGCCCGAGCCATGCTCGACGGCGAGGCGCAACGTGCGAGGGCCGTTGGCAGCTATGACGAACGGGATCCTCGGTCGCTGGACCGGGCCAGGCAGGGTGCGGGCGTCGACTGCGGAGAAGTACGTGCCACGGTGCGAGACATGATCCTGCGTCAGCAGCCGGTCGAGCAGCCCGGTGAACTCGTAGAGCCTGTCGACCCGCTCCTTGGGCGTCAGCGGCTCACCGCCCAGGATTCCGCTGTCGATGTCGCCACCGGCGCCGATGCCGATGATCAAGCGGCCGCCCGAGATGTCGTCCAGCGCCAGCAGATCGCGCATGAACGTCACGGGGTGACGGTAGTTCGGCGACGTGACGAACGTGCCCAGCCGGATCGTCGAGGTCACCATGGCGGCTGCGGTCAGGGTGGGGGTGGTGCCGTACCACGGGGAGTCAGGCAAGCCGCCCCAGACGAGGTGGTCGTAGGTCCACGCGTGGTCGAAGCCAAGCTCCTCGGCCCGGCGCCACATCGGAGCCGCGTCCTTCCAGCGGTGCTCGGGCAGGATCGTCAGTCCAAAGCGCATGCCAGGAGCCTAGTCGGGAAGGATCGGCAGATCGTCGAGCGGCAGAAGGTCGGCCAACGTCGCCCGCAAGCCGCTCGCGCGCACCGTTCCGGACGACACGGCATCGGCCCAATCTGCCTGCCCCGTCACCAGATCCAGCCACGTCCGGGCGTCCGTCTCGATCACGTTGGGCGGGGTGCCACGGGTGTGCCTCGGTCCTTCCACGCACTGCACCGCACCGTAAGGCGGGACGCGGACCTCCAGGGTCCGCCCAGGAGCGCGTGACTCCAGCTCCTCAAGCGTGAAGCGGACTGCCGCGGCCACCGTGGTCCGCGTCGCAGCGGACGGGCCTGCACGCCATACCCGAAGCGCCTCCAGACCCTCGACCAGCGAGACGCGACGACGGGGTGGCATGCCGTCCATCGTGGCATGCTGCGGCTCAATCTAGGGTTGGGTCCATGAAGGCCACCTCGATCTACGCTGCCCGCGACGTCCGCCTCGAAGACCAGCCGGACCCCCGTATCCAGAAACCGACCGACGCTGTCGTGAAGGTGGTTGCCGCGTGTGTCTGCGGCTCGGACCTCTGGTACTACCGCGGAGACAACCCGATCAAGGAGCCGTTCCGGATCGGCCACGAGTTCGTGGGCATCGTCGAAGAGGTCGGCCCGGAGGTCCGGTCGCTGCGCAAGGGCGACTTCGTCATCGCGCCGTTCATGTACTCCGACAACACCTGCGCCCACTGCAGGGTCGGGATCCAGTCGGCCTGCTCCACTGGTGGGTTCTGGGGTGGACCTGACCGCGACGGGCTGATGGCCGACGGCGGTCAGGGCGAGTACGTCCGCGTCCCCCTGGCCGACGGCACCCTGGTCTCAACGCGCGAATTCCCTGACGCCGCAATGGTTCCATCGCTTCTTGCCCTGTCCGACGTGATGGGCACCGGCTGGCACGCAGCCATGTCCGCAGGCGTCCGTGAGGGTGACACCGTCGTGGTGGTGGGCGATGGCGCCGTGGGGCTGTCGGCCGTTCTTGCCGCCTCGCGGATGGGGGCCGAGCGGGTTGTGGCGATGTCCCGGCACGAGGCCCGGCAGCAGGTCGCCCGGTCCTTCGGTGCCACCGATGTCATCGCCGAGCGCGGTGAGGCGGCTGAGGCCGCGGTCCTCGCACTCACCAACGGCATCGGCGCCGACGCTGTGCTCGAGTGTGTCGGCACCGGCCAGGCGATGAATACCGCTGTCACTGTTGCTCGCCCGGGCGCGACCGTCGGCTACGTCGGCGTACCTCATGGGGTCGAGCTGCCGGTGCGCTCGATGTTCTCCCGCAACGTCGGCGTCGCCGGTGGTGTGGCCCCGGTGCGCCAGTACCTGCCATCGCTGCGCGACGACGTGCTGTCCGGCGCGATCAACCCGGGCCTGGTCTTCGACCTCGACCTGCCACTGGATCAGGTGGCTGAGGGATACGCCGCCATGGATGAGCGGCGAGCCATCAAGACGATGCTTCGCCCCTGAACGACGCGTCCCCCGACGACGCGTGCTTGGACGAATCCCTGAACGACGCCCTGATCCAGGGGTCCACGATCTGGTGGAAGGCGTCGGTGCAGTCCCGCCGCACGGTGTGCCCGGCCCCCGGCACAACCGCAACCTCGACGTGGGGGTTGCCGAGCTCTGTCAGGCGTTGACGGGATAGGGGCCCAACGAGGACCTGGTCGTCCCTGCCGCCGGTGACCACGAGCGTTGGCCGGGTGATGGCCGCCGCCACGTCGACCCACGGTGTCTGCCGGACGATCTGCTCCGGGCTGGTCAGCGACAGGTCAAACTGGGCCTTGGCCACTCCCCATGGCCGCAGCTCGATCTCGGGCCACAGTGGCTGCTCGAGCCGGCCCCTGGCGATGGCCTCGTCGAGGTCGTCGCGGAAACCCTGGACCCACTGTTGGGTCGTGTCCTTCGCAGACACGCGGTCATCGCCGGGTGGCCGGGTGAACCACGGCGGGTCCTCCAACACGCCTGCGCGGACGAGGTCAGGCCGTGACGCGAGGACGATTGCGGCGATGCCCGCCCCCATGGAGTGACCGATCAGCAGCGGCAGGTCGTCGCTCTCGCGGGTCAGGGCTACCAGGAGGGAGACCACGTCGGCCGCCATGACGTCGGACCAGTTGCTCCCGCTCGCAGCCGGGTCGAAACGAGGCGATTCGCCATGCCCGCGCGCATCTGGCGCGACGATGCGGTAGTCGTGGCGCCAGCGACGCACCGCATCCGCCCAGCACAGTCCCGAGTCGGTGAAACCGTGCAACAGCACCAGGGTCGGGCCATCCTCGCGCCCCAGCTCGTGCACCCGCAGTGGCCCATTTACATGCATCAGTGGCTCAGTCACGGGCTGAAGTATCGCAGGGTTCCGCCTAGGCTGGCCGACGTGGAAGCGGACCAGGATGGGCGGATCGCACTCGTGCCCGATGAGGACGGTCGGGGTGGCGTGACGGTGATGATGGACGGCAGCCCCCAGTCGCACGTCGACCTCGCCGATCCCGGCAACCTTGGCTTCGAGTACATCGCCCACTTCGCCGCGGTCATCGACACGCTCCCGTCCGGTCCGCTCGCGATCACCCACATCGGTGGCGCCGGTCTGACGCTGGCCCGATACGTCAACGCCGAACGCCCCGGGTCGCCACAGATCGTCCTCGAGCCGAATGCCGAGCTGACCGCGCTGGTCCGTCGTGAGCTGCCGTTGCCGCGCCAGCATCGGATCCGGGTACGTCCGGTGGACGGACTCACCGGGATCAGCCAGCTTGCCGATGCGAGCGCCGACGTGGTGGTGCTCGATGCCTATGCCAACGGTCGGGTCCCCGGCGAGCTCGGCACCGTGGAGTTCCTCACTGATGTGTGCCGAGTGCTTCGCCTGAGCGGAACGTTCCTGCTCAACATCGCGGACGAGCCCAACAAGGCCTACCTGCGACGCGTGTATGCCGGGCTGGTCACCGTCTTCGGGCACGTGGCCCTGATCGGCACGCACGAGGTGCTCAAGGGCAAGCGCTTCGGCAACACCGTGGCGGTGGCCTCACGCAACCCGCTCGACCTCCCTGCCCTACGCCGGCAGGTCGCCAAGTCGTCGTTCCCCACCGGTCTGCGCGACGAGGCCCAGCTCGCCAGGCAGTTCGCCGGATCGGCAGCATTCACAACGGAAGACAGCGCGCAGTCACCGCCACCCCCACCGGTCAAGGGATGGCGCGTTCGCTGAGAACATCCACGAGCTGAGGAGCACTACCATCGCCCTACCCGAAAGAGAGACCCGACATGAGTAGCGCGACGAGCTCCCGCATTGAACGGGACGCGACGTCCGATGGCGTAATCGTCATCGATCACCTCTCCAAGAACTTCGGCCCCGTGCATGCGGTGGATGACCTGTCGTTCACGGTGCACCCGGGCCGTGTCACGGGATTCTTGGGCCCGAACGGGGCGGGCAAGACCACAACATTGCGGATCCTGCTGGGCCTGGTCTCCCCAACGGCGGGCACAGCGACCATCGGCGGGTCGACGTACGGGCACTTCGTCCAGCCGATGCGCTCGGTCGGCGCAGCGCTGGAAGCAGCGAACATCCACCCCGGGCGCAGTGCGCTCGACCACCTGCGTGTCTACGCCCCGCAGGCAGGCGTGAGCGACACACGCTGCCGTGAGGTGCTCGACTTCGTGGGCCTGGGCTCGGTCGCCGGACGCCGCGCGGGCGGTTTCTCGCTGGGTATGCGACAACGGCTCGCACTGGCCACGACGCTGCTCGGCGACCCGCCGGTGCTTCTCCTGGACGAGCCGGCGAACGGCCTGGACCCTGAAGGCATCGCCTGGCTGCGTGGCCTGCTGCGCCACCTGGCCTCGGAGGGCCGCACGGTCCTGGTCTCGAGCCACGTTCTCTCGGAGGTCGAGCAGACCGTGGACGACGTCGTCATCATCGCCAAGGGACGACTGGTGCACTCCTCGACCCTCGAAGAGCTCGCGGCCCTCGCCGAGCCGAGCGTTCGCGTCATGTCGCCCGATGCCGCCGGCCTGGACTCGCTGATCACGGAGGCCGGCTGGCGCGATCGGGTCGAACCGGCCGACGCCATACAACCTGGGGTGGCCGTCATCCACCGGGTGTCGGCGAGCGAGATCGGGGCGCGCGCGTTCGCCGCCGGTCTCGAGCTGCACGAGCTGGCCTCGCGCGACGTCGGGCTCGAGGGCATCTTCCTGCAGCTCGTCGGCGAGGACGTCGGCGCGGGGACGGCCGAACCCCACCTTGAGGGGATGGCCCGATGAAGGCCGCGCCTCGCACCGAGTA
>JABBOX010000249.1 GCA_012927555.1 Phycicoccus sp. | reverse complement strand
ATACCCGCCCTTGACCAACCCCCTACCCAAAACAACGACCAAGGCTTTGGGGGGCCCCCGGGGGGGGGGCCCCTCAACTGCTTTTCTGGCTCAGTTCCTTACGATTCTCACTGCCAAACTAGTGAGAACGCGCGGTGCCAAAATGGTGAGAACGCGGTGCCAAACACTGAGAATACGGTGACAGGAAACTGAGACTCGCCATCAGCTGCAGCCGCTGGTGCTTCCGCAGCCTTCGCACACATAACAGGAGCCAGCAGGGCGCATCTTGGTGCCGCAGGTCAAGCAGATCGGAGCGTCGGCGGACTTGCCGCCAAGCCGCTCCAACAGCTCAGCCGAGGAGTGCACGCCCTCGATCCGCTTGGCCGAAGCTACGCCCGAGCCGGACTTGTCGACCGGCTCGAACTTCGTGGCCGGCTGCTTGTCGGACTTCTTGGCGAGGTTGGCCGACTGGGCGAATCCCTCGAGCTCCTCCGACACGTCCTCGTCGAACTCGGACTCCACCGGCGCGGCATACGAGCCGGTCTCGAGCTGACGCATGCGCTCGTCTGCGGTGTGGATGCCGATGAACGAGCGGGTCTCGAAGTCCATGTAGTCCAACGCCAACCGGCGGAACACGTAGTCCATGATCGACTGCGCCATCCGGATGTCCGGGTCGTCGGTCAGGCCGGCAGGCTCGAAGCGCAGGTTGGTGAACTTCTCGACGAAGGTCTCCAGCGGCACGCCGTACTGCAGGCCGATCGAGACGGCGATCGAGAACGCGTCCATGACGCCGCCCAGGGTCGAGCCCTGCTTGCCGAACTTCAGGAACAGCTCGCCCAGGCCGTCGTCGGGGTAGGAACCGGCAGTCAGATAGCCCTCGGCGCCACCCACGGAGAACGAGATGGTCTGGCTCGGGCGACGCTTGGGCAGACGCTTGCGGACCGGGCGGTACTCGATCCGCACGTTCTCCTTCTCGTCCGCCCGTGCGATGCCGGCAGCCTTGTCCGCCGCGTTGTCCTTGGCGGTCGATCCACCATCGGACAATGGCTGGCCAACTTTGCATTTGTCTCTATAACAGGCCATTGCTTTGAGGCCGAGCTTCCAGCCCTGCATGTAGACCTCTTCGATCTCCTCGACCGTGGAGTCTTCGGGCAGGTTGACGGTCTTGGAGATCGCGCCCGACAGGAACGGCTGCGCGGCCGCCATCATCCGGACGTGGCCCATGGCCGAGATCGAGCGCTGGCCCATCGCGGTATCGAAGACCTCGTAGTGCTCGGGCCGCAGACCGGGCGCGTCGATGACGTGACCCTTGTCGGCGATGAACTCGACGATCGCCTCGATGGTCTCGTTGGTGTAGCCCATCTTCTTCAGCGCACGCGGGATCGTCAGGTTCACGATCTGCATCGAGCCGCCGCCGACGAGCTTCTTGAACTTGACCAGCGAGAAGTCCGGCTCGATGCCGGTGGTGTCGCAGTCCATCATGAAGCCGATGGTGCCGGTCGGGGCCAACACTGAGGCCTGAGCGTTGCGGTAGCCGTTCTTCTCGCCAAGCTTGACGACGTCGTCCCACGCCTTCGTCGCCAGACGATGGATCGAACCGTCCATCACGTCCAGGGTCCGGATCTGGTCGTTGGCCGCCTGGTGCTTGCGCATCACGCGCTTGTGGGCGTCGGCGTTGCGGGCGTACCCGGCATACGGACCAACGACCGCAGCCAGCTCGGCGGAGCGCTTGTAGGCAACACCGGTGAGCAGCGACGTCACCGAGGCAGCCAGCGCGCGGCCGCCTTCGGAGTCGTATCCGTGGCCCGTCGCCATGAGCAGCGCGCCGAGGTTGGCGTAGCCGATGCCCAGCTGACGGTAGTCACGAGTGGTCACCGCGATGGGCTCGGTCGGGAAGTCCGCGAAGCAGATCGAGATGTCCATCGCGGTGATGACCAGCTCGACGGTCTTCTGGAAGGTCACGGCGTCGAACGTGTCGTCGTCGCGCAGGAACTTCAGCAGGTTGAGCGAGGCCAGGTTGCAGGACGAGTTGTCCAGCGACATGTACTCACTGCAGTTGGCCACGACAACGCCACTGACGACATAGGAGTGGTTGCGCGGCTCGGTCAGGTTGTAGGTGGTCTCGAACCCGCGGGACTCCCGCGACACCAGACGCACCGTCTCCTTGACCTTGTAGACACCGTGGTGGTCCACAACCTGGTTCAGCTTCTCCGACTTGGTCGGCAAGGTGAACCCGATGGTCGCGGCAAACTCGCGCAACGAAGGACCGGTGATCCGGAGGTCGAAGGACGGGCCGTCAGAACCGTAGACGGCCTCGCTGCCGTCCTTGCGGGTGTAGCGGAAGGAGTCCGTCTTGGTGCCGGTGTTGTAGATACGGCTTGCCATGCCAAGTGAGGCAAGCAGTTCCTGAACACCCAAAAGCAGTTCCTCGGAGCGGCTCCCGAGACCGACATAGCGCGTGCCCTTGGCAACGTCGTTGACGACGCAGCCATCGGCGTCAAACAACCCGCTGAGGAAGGAGACCAGTGCCTCTTCCGGGGCCTCGAACACCGCAGAGGGGACGACCTTGGAGGGCGACCGCTCCTGAGTGATGCCGAGGGCGGCAAGGTACTCGCGAACCTCGCCGTTGCCGCTTCGCAGTTGCATCGTGCCGTTCCCCTGCAGGCTGGGCTTGGCGGTGAACCCGGTCCAGCCGGCAACCATTGCCTGGTGGCGTGGCATCACACTCTGGTGCTCTTCGACACCGCCGTAGACCGTGACGGCGAGGTCATTTGTCAGACAGCCGTCTCCGGTCAACCAGCCCAGGTAATGGGCCAGTTCGTCGTCCCATTTCTCTGGCAGGTTCAGGCCCTGGGCCGTCAGCGCCACTGACCTGGCCGCCAAAGGCAGCGCCTGTTCGGCCATCGTGCGCGGTGCGTAGTGGAAGGAGCGGGTGACTTCGTCGTTCTCGAGAAGGTCCTCGGCCTGAACCCAGCCACGGTTGCCGGTCCACACGCGGTGGTTGGGTGTGCAGCGAAGCCGCGAGCCGTCAGTGAAGCGCAGCTCCAGGATCTCGTTGGTGCCGGTCACCATGTAACGGCTCGGGGTCGTGGCGACCACCCGGGATGTGGGCTCGCCCTCGCTGGTGACGTCGTTCGTGTAGACGTCGAAGGTCTCGCCATGCGCGGCACGGCTGACCATGTCGCCGATCGCAACGAGCCCCTTGTCGGTGACAACCCTCTGGTCGGCCGGGAAACACGGGTTGGACGCGGTGATCCGGCCGGTCTCGGGGTTGGTGTGCCAGGCGTTGATCGTGTCGTCGTACTGGAGGCCCGGGTCGGCGCAGGCCCAGGCGGCCTGAGCGATCTTCTCGAAGAGCCCCTTGGCGTCGATGGTCTCGATGACCTCACCGTTGCCTCGTGCCCTCAGGCCAAACTCCTTGCCCTCCTCGACCGCGCGCATGAACTCGTCGGAGACGCGCACCGAGTTGTTCGCGTTCTGGTACTGCACGGAGATGATGTCCTTGCCGTCCAGGTCCATGTCGAAGCCGGCGTCACGCAGGGCCCGGATCTTGCGCTCCTCGTGGGCCTTGGTCTCGACGAACTGCTCGATGTCGGGGTGGTCGACATCCAGGACAACCATCTTGGCCGCACGACGCGTGGCGCCGCCGCTCTTGATGGTGCCGGCCGATGCGTCGGCCCCGCGCATGAAGCTGACCGGACCACTCGCCGTACCGCCCGAGGACAACAGCTCCTTGGAGCTGCGGATGCGCGAGAGGTTCACGCCGGCGCCGGAGCCGCCCTTGAAGATGAAACCCTCTTCGCGGTACCAGTTGAGGATCGAGTCGATCGAGTCGTCAACGGACAGGATGAAGCAGGCAGAGACCTGCTGCGGCGAGGTGGTGCCCACGTTGAACCACACCGGCGAGTTGAAGCTGAACACCTGGTGCAACAGCGCCCAGGTCAGCTCGTGCTCGAACAGCTCGGCGTCCTCGGGCATCGCGAAGTAACCGTTGTCCTTGCCGGCCTTGACGTAGGTCAGGACGACGCGGTCGATGAGCTGCTTGAGCCCCTTCTCACGCTCGGGAGTGCCGACGGCGCCGCGGAAGTACTTGGTGGTCACGATCGTCGAGGCGTTGACCGACCAGAAGTCCGGGAACTCCACGTCGCGCTGCTCGAAGATCGTGACGCCGGTCTTCCAGTTCTGCTGGACGACGTCGCGGTGCTCCCAGGTGACCTCGTCATAGGGATGCACGCCGGGGGTGGTGAAGATGCGCTCGACCTTCACACCCTTCTTGCCGTTGCTGCGTCGTGCACCTGCTCGTGCGCCGGTCGTCTCAGTCATCAGTGGCCTCCTGGCCTTGTTCTGGTCGTCTAAGTCTTGCTGCCCCCACCGACAGTCGTTCTGCCGGTGAATGGGGGCTCGTCCTGGGGTCGTGCCGGGTCGTGCTGGGGGTCTTGCTGGGGTTGAGCTGCGACTAGTTCCGCTGGGACTAGTTGCCCGGCATACCTCCGTGTTCAGGGGGCGCCCCCGAGGCCGGGTCCCGCTCTCGGTCGCTCACCTCACGCTCGGCGCGAAGCAAGGTGATGGCGGACTCGAAGTCCTCGAGGTTGTCGAAGGCCTGGTAGACGCTGGCAAATCGCAGGTAGGCGATCTCGTCGAGATCTCGCAGCGGTCCGAGGATGGCCATCCCGACCTCATGGGCGTCGATCTCGGCGCTCCCCTGCGACCTGATGTCCTCTTCGACCCTCTGCGCGAGCCGGGCCAGGTCGTCCTCGCTGACCGGCCGTCCCTGGCAGGCCTTGCGTACGCCGACCAGGACCTTGCCACGGCTGAACGGCTCGGTCACCCCACTGCGCTTGACCACCGACAGGCTGGCCGTCTCGACCGTGGTGAAACGTCGGTTGCACTCCTGACACTGGCGACGGCGCCGGATCGCGGTGCCGTCATCGGCGACACGGCTGTCCACGACGCGACTGTCGGTGTGACGACAGAAAGGACAATGCATGGTGTGTCCCTGGCCTTCCTGTCTGGGGGCAGCTCCCGTGTGTCGGGGGTATGCCGGGTGCGTGCTTCGCGGTATGCCGTGTGCTTGTTTCGAGCGGTCGTTCGACTGCCGTTTTCGGGGCCGTCTGGGGACAAACCTGTGGCCAAGTTGTGGATGACTTGGGGATGACCTGTGGACAACGTGCGTGGTGCGTGGGGATAAGTCCGATTGCCTTGAACAACTATATATGGACAACTTACGGCTGTGTAACTACTACATGTAGGGATGCTACGACCATCTGGGCATCGGTACAAGCGATTCCGCGAATCCCGCTTCCGCTCGGCGTGTCGGGGGTGCGGGGGTGGGGTCCCGGGGATGTGAGGGTGGACTCCCGGGGCCGCGAGGCCTGGCTGCCGGCGTGGCCGTATGCCCGGGTATGGGCTGTGGACAAGGTGCTCTAACGTCCTAAAACGGGCATAATGCCAGCGTGAAGAAGACCTCGGCAGCGCTGATGGCTGTCCCCCTGGCGGCCTCCCTGTTGCTCGCCGCCTGCGGCGGGGACGCGAAGCCTGACGCCTCGTCCTCGAGCACCTCGACCTCTTCGCCCACGACCACCGCTCCTCCGACGGCCTCCCCCACGACCGATCCCAACATCCCCGTAGCCGCTCGTGCCCATACCCCCGCCGGCGCTGAAGCCTTCGTCCGCTACTTCTACTCGCAGCTCAACGTTGCATGGAGCAAGCCTCAGGCAGGTTTGATCTCTGTCTTGAGCGCCCCGACCTGCAAGACTTGCGTGAACTTCGAAGCGGAGGCATCGAAGAGCGTCGCCAAGAAAGAGCGGGTCGTCGGTCAAAGCATTGTTCTCGACTCCGTCGACACGTCCGACGCAACGAACCCGGCCAAGATGACGGTCCTGGCAATCGGCTACCAGCCCAAGACAATTGTGATTGACGCCTCAGGTAAGACCGTTGAAACCTTGCCGCGAGAACGTGTGCGCACCCTAGTGACCGTTCAGTGGAGAGCCGATGGCTGGCTCCTTGGCGAAATCCAGACTCTGGCGTGACCCCCAGACGGCCGATCCTGACGCTCGGACTCTCCCTGGTCATCTTGACTGGGCTGCCCGTCGCCTCGGCTGGCGCCGCTGATTGCGGACACAAGATCAACTGCAATGTGGCCTCCGGTGGCGCGGAAGTGGGAATCACCCGCGGGGAACTCGCCAACTATCAACAGGGCCTCGAAGCGAAGACGGGCGCCGCCGACAGGCGGACCTTCGAGTACACGAGCGTGTACGCCTGCCCGACCAACGTCCCGGGTGCCAACCCTGCAGACGTCCCGTGCGCCGGCTCAATCCAAGGCTGCGCAGGAAACACCCCCGAACAAGGGCTGGGTCCGCTGGTCCGGCTATACCGTCGTGAGCTCGACGCCTCGGGCAACCCGATCGGCGGCTGGACCGGCATCGGTACCACCTGCTTCCCGGATCTGGTGTCTGGCAAACCCGTCCTCGGCCTCGGCCGGATCCTGGCCGCGTTCCACAACACCCCCTGGGCCAAGCCGACGGCGCACATCCAGCCCGAAGGCAACGTCACCCTCGTCACGCTGGCCACGTACTTCGAGGTGAACTGGCCGACCGCCGGGTTCCAGCCCGGTGAGATCGACACCGTCACCCTGCTGGGCACCTCGGTCCGGATCCGGCCCACGGTTCAGGCCTATACCTACGACTTTGGCGACGGCACCAGCTTCGGCCCGACCCCGTCCGCGGGCGGCGCCTATCCGGACGGCGACATCACCCACGCGTACCCCAAAGCCGGCACCTACGACACGCATATCGACATCACCTACGGCGGCGAGTTCAGCATCGCCGGCGGCGCGTGGCTCCCCATCCCCGACAGCGTCACCGTTGCCGGCAGCCTCCAGCCGCTGACCGTCAAGACCGCAAACGCCCGCCTCGTCACATACTGACCATCCGCGCGCTCGATCTCGACCCGTTAGCCGTCGCGATCTCGACCCGTTAGCAGGTTTGTATCACCGCTACTGCGTTTTCTCGCGCTAACGACGCAACAAACCTGCTATCGGCCGGTCTGCGAACGACGACAAACGACCGGGCCCCCACATCAGGTGGTGGCCCGGTCGTTCGACGTCGATGTGGATCAGGTGTGTCCGATTGGATCGTCCGAAACCTGGGTGCTGTCGTGTCCAGACGTGTCGTCCGCAGCGTCATGGCCGGCAGGGTCATCTGAACCCTGGCTGCTGTCGTGTCCCGACGTGTCATCCGCAGCATCATGCCCGGCAGGGTCGTCCGAGACCTGGCTGCCAGCCACGGAGTTGTCGTCACCAGCATCGTGCCCGGCAGGGTCATCCGAAACCTGGCTGCCAGCCACGGAGTTGTCGTCACCAGCATCGTGCCCGGCAGGGTCATCCGACACCTGGCTGCCAGCCACGGAGTTGTCATCCGCAGCGTCGTGCCCGGCCGGGTCATCCGAAACCTGGCTGCCGGCCATGGCCTTGTCGTCCCCAGCGTCATGCCCGGCAGGGTCATCCGAAACCTGGCTGCCAGCCACGGAGTTGTCATCCGCAGCGTCGTGCCCGGCAGGGTCGTCGGCATCCTGGCTGACGTGCACGATCGGGTCGTCGGCACCATGTCGGGCTTGCCCCGCCTGGTCATCCACACCACCACTGACGTGCACGACAGCGTCGTCCGCACCGTGGCCTGCGAAGGAATCGCTCGCGAAGCTCGGCAGTCCGAACGCCACGGCACCTCCACCCAGTACGCAGGTGATTGCCGCGTCGGCAGCCAGCGTCTTCATCCTGTTGCTCTTGGTCTGAGTCATCGTCTCGGCCTTTCTTGCTCTTGGGGGTTCGACCGCTCCTTGCGGTAGTTCGACAGTCGCAGCCGGAGACGGACACTGTCGATGAGACCTTGGTGCTAGTACCAGGGGGCAGCGGGACCGAGCAGCGCGGAGTTCAGCCCACGCTCGAGAGAGTCGACGGCGTCGACGTCGACGAGAACGTCCTTCGGTAGTCCTGCGGAGCCACACCAACGACGCGCCGGAAGTGGTGACGTAACAGGGCCGAAGTGCCGAATCCGCTTCTCGATGCTACGGATTCGACGTCGAGATCGGTTTGCTCCAACAGATTTCGAGCATGAAGTACCCGCTGCATGCTCAGCCACTTGTGCGGTGTCGTCCCTGTCTCGGCCACGAACTTGCGAGCAAACGTGCGCTCCGACATGGCAGCTCGGCGGGCCAACGACGAGACGGGGTGATCGATCGTGATGTTCTCCAGCATCCAGGTCAGCACCGGCGTCAGGCTCTCGCACTCGCAATCCGGCACGGGCAGATCGACGTACTGGCGCTGTCCACCATCACGCTGCGGCGGCACCACCATCCGGCGCGCGATGCGTGTCGCCACCGCGCTGCCCAGCTCACGTCGCACGAGGTGAAGACACGCGTCGATACCTGCTGCGGTGCCGGCGCTGGTGATGAGATTGCCGTCGTCGACGAAGAGGACGTCCTGATCGACCCTGGCTTCTGGATAGAGCTCTGCCAACTCCGCGGCGTAACGCCAGTGCGTGGTGCACGGCCGCCCGTCCAGCAGCCCCGCTGCGGCGAGCACAAACGCCCCCGAGCAGACCGAAAGCATCGTCGCCCCGAGAGCTGCCGCCTGCCGCAGCGCCTCCAGGACCTCGGGCGGATAGTCCCCTCTGATGCGGGTCGCCGGGACGGCCACAAGGTCGGCCCCCACCAAGCCTTCCAGGCCGAACGGCGCAACCACCTGGACACCGTTTCGGGCCGACAGCGGTCTACCCGCCTCGAACGCACACACCCGGAAGTCGAACTTCGGCACCCCGTCGTCCACGCGGTCGATGCCGAACACCTCTGCGAGCACCCCGAACTCGAACAGCGCGACGTCATCGAACAACACCACTGCGATTGTCTTCAGCATGCCCACAAGTATGGCAGAAACTTGTTGTACCACGACAGTCCTGCCACTAGTGGCGTGAAGTTGTTGAGCGCACAGTTACTGCCATGGAAGCTCTACTACTCATCGTCATGGCAGTCCTGCTGATCGCGGCTCTGGAGCGCACGAACCGCCGCCAGGCGCCGCACGCCCCCGGCCTCCACGGGTCCATCGATCACGACGACCGCGACTGGGCCCGCATCAAGCTCGACCTGCTCGCCCTCGGCGCCACCCTGCCGGGTTCGACCACTCCAACCCACTGGAACGGCCCCCGCCCCGCCTGAAGGAACGTCCACCGAGCGCGGCCGTGCACCACTTCCGATGGATTCGTTGACCGGCATATCCACCGGCTGAGGCGTGAGCGCGTCGAGCAGCCTCGACGAGAGCGTCCGCGGCACGCCCGGACCGTTTGAACTCCCCGGGGTTGATCGGAGTATGGCTGTAGCCCGACTTCGTTTTCAGCGCGAGCAGGGCACTGAGGTGGCTGGCCGCCGCCTTGTCGGCCGTCTTCAGCAGAGCGATGGTTTCGCTGTGGTTCTCGCCTTGAGCGTGCTCACCCAGCAGTGCGCAGCAGATGACATCCGAGGCCGCGATGCCGGCGTGGACGCACAGCGTCGCGAAGGCATCAGCGACGTCCTCATGATCTTCCGCGAGGTCGCGCACGAGTTCAGCCGCGGATAGGAACTGCTCGGCTTTGTGCAGCCTTCCCTGGCGGATCAACGCCGTACAGGGCTGAGTGCGCACGTCAAGTACTTCTCTTACGAAGCTGCTGACTCAGCCAGGCACGGCTTCCGGCAACGGTGAGACCCTCGCTGAGGACATCCCGGAGAACAGGTTCTTCACGGCCACTCGTCACGATCTGCGCCTCACCGAACTGAAGGGGACGGACGTCGTTGCCGATCCAGCGGCTCACGTCCTCCACCAAACGATCGACCTGCGCGGCCCACAACTCGTCGGGCACGTCCTTGGGCCGTACGAGCAGCAGGTCGAGGTCGCTGTCAGTGGTCATCGATCCGCGGGCGGCCGAGCCGAAGACCGCGGCGTAGACCGGCCGGATGTCCCAGGCCTCCAACCGTTCGGTGAGGCGGGTAAGGAAGGTGTTCATGAGGTCAGCCAGCTTGATGATGTGCTCGGCGGCGAGATGGTCACGGTTGAGCCGGTAGCTGTATGCGTTCCCCACCCTCGCGGAGTGCACGATGCCTTGCCGGGTCAGCCGCTGCAGCACCCTGCGGATGCCCTCCTCTGAGTACTGCGTCAGGACCCGGTGAAGAGCTCCGGTGGTGAACGTGGCGTCTTGGCGCGCCAATACGGCGAGAACGTCACCGTCCAGCGTGGGCGTGATCGTCGACAGCGGTCGGCTCAGTTCCACTTGCGCACCTCTCCCAGCCTTCGCCCGAAGCTCCAAGATGCAGGCTATAACAAGAATAGTACGTCTACCCGTACTATTCTACTGATTCTCCAGAGGGCTGAAAGCATCACGTTGGCTCGGGGGGTCAGAGCCGCGGAGTCAGAGCCGCGGCGGTCAGGGCAACGCCGGAATCAGCAGCCGCTGACCGGCGTGCACCTCAGAGGTGTTCAGGTCGTTGGCGAGCTGGATCTGGGCGACGGCCTCGCTGATCGGCAGGCTGGGCAGCTGCGCGGCAGCAACCTCCGAGAGGGTCTGGCCGGCGAATACCGTTGTGGCGTGGTCGATCTGGGGACTTGCCGCGCTGACTGAGCTCGCGAGCCCAACGGCCAAGGCCATTGCCGCGGTCGAGCCCACGAGGGTGATGAACAGACGACCGCGACGGGTGAGCCGCGCGGTCGGCACCATGGCGCGCTCGCCGGGCCCGACCAGGCGCAGCTGCGTGCGGGCGGTGCGTGACGGCATACGGCCAGGTGTGGGGTCGATGCCCCAGGCGACTGCAGCTGACATGGCGTCCTCCTTCGTGGTGCGAATCCTGCTGTTCCGAATCTGCGTGCCGACCGAACATGTGTCCGATAGAACGCTTGTACGATTTGTAGCACGCTCGGCCGACAAAGTCGAGACACGAATCGAACAGGTGTTTGAAACCTGTGTCCGATCCGCGTACGCTGTCTGCATGTCGAACAGCCAAACAGACACCTCTGACAACGGGTGTCCCGCGGCACGATCAGAGGGGCGTCACCATGGCTAAGATCCACGAGCTGCCCGACCGCGATCCCGGCGACGGGCTGACCACACGCCAGCGTCGCGTGCTCGAGGTGATCCGCAACTCCGTGGACCGCCGGGGTTACCCGCCCAGCCTGCGCGAGATCGGCGAGGCGGTCGGGCTGGCGAGCCCCAGCAGCGTCTCCCACCAGGTCTCGGCGCTCGAGCGCAAGGGCTACCTGCGCAAGGACCCCAACCGGCCCCGGGCCATCGAGGTCCTCTCCCCCGACAGCGCCCTGGACGCGCGCGGCTACCGCCAGTCCCACGACCATGCCCACGACGACGCGATCGACGAGACCGGCAGCGGCGATGCCCGTCCGACCCCCGCCTACGTCCCTGTCCTCGGCCAGATCGCCGCCGGTGTCCCGATCACCGCCGAGGAGGTCGTGGACGACGTGTTCGCGCTGCCTCGCCAGATCGTCGGCGAGGGCGAGCTCTTCCTGCTCAAGGTCGTCGGCGACTCGATGATCGACGCGGCCATCTGCGACGGCGACTGGGTCGTCGTGCGCCAGCAGCCGACCGCTGACAACGGCGACATCGTCGCGGCGCTGCTCGACAACGAGGCCACCGTCAAGACGTTCAAACGCAAGGACGGCCACGTCTGGCTCATGCCGCACAACGAGACGTTCTCTCCCATCGACGGCGACTTCGCCACCATCCTCGGCAAGGTCACCGCGGTGCTGCGCAAGGTCTGATCCGCAAGGCCCGATCGGCGCGGTCGGATCCGCAAGGTCTGATCCGCGCGGGCGCCTAACCCTTCAGGTCAACCACGATCCGGCTCAACGTGACCCCCAGCGGCGCGTCGAGCCGGATCGTCGCCTGCTCATCGCCCCGGCTCGGCCCGCGCGTCACGATCGCCACCGGTATGCCGTTCGCCGCCGCCCGCCGCACGAACCGGTACCCGCTCATCACCTGCAGCGACGAGCCCAGCACCACCAGCCCTGCCGACGCCTCGACATGCGAAAAGCCTTGCTCGACAAGGGGTTTGGGCACCGACTCGCCGAAGAAGACGACATCAGGTTTGAGCAGGTCCGAGTCGCAGACCAGACACCTCGGCGGGTGAAATCCAGCCACCGCTTCCTCGGACAGGACCACGTCGCCATCGGGTCGGATCTCCCCCGCGTCCACCCCCGCGCTCTCCTCGAAGTGCGGGTTGGCCTCGCGCAGCCGACCATCGAGCTCATGTCTCCCCGTCGTCTCACCACAGTTGAGGCACCGGGCCCGGTCGAGATTGCCGTGCAGCTCGAGGACATCCCGGGCGCCGGCGACCTGGTGCAAGCCATCGACGTTCTGCGTCATGATCGCCCGCACCAGGCCCAGGCGTTGACAATCCGCAACCGCGCGATGCCCGTCATTGGGTCCGGCCCCGGCAAACCGTCGCCAGCCGACGAAGCTGCGCGCCCAGTAACGCTGCCGATTCGCCGGCGAGGCGACGAACTCGCCATACGTCATGGGCGTCACCCGACGCCTGCCATCCGGCCCCCGGTAGTCCGGGATGCCCGACTCGGTGGACAGGCCGGCGCCACTGAGGACGGTGACGTTCCCGCCGCGCAGCAGGTCCACGAGCCGCTCGTATGCCGCACGCTCCGGCGCCGTCGTCAACGCTGCCTCCACGTCAGTCAGTATGCGACGAACCGGCGCCCTGCAGCCCGTCCCAGCCGGGGACGTCTTCCGGCCAAACGCGGCAAACGCGCCCCAGGCACCCAAGCGACATACAGGGGACGTCTTCCGGCCAAACGCGGCAAACGCGCCGATCCCCCGACCCCGACCCACCCGGCACCCAACTCCAGATCACACGTGGACTGGAATTCTGGTCAATCGATAACTCGGCGTTATAAACTTCTGTGCATGATCGATGCTGCCGGCCTGCGCGTGATGCGGGCGATCGCCGACGAGGGAAGCTTCACCGGCGCGGCCGTGTCCATGGGCTACTCGCAACCGGCGATCTCGCAGATGGTGCGCCGACTCGAGCAGCGCACCGGCACCGCCTTGGTCGAGCGGGTGGGGCGCAAGGTACGCCTGACCGAGGCCGGCCAGGTGCTGGCGCGGCACGCGGTCGGGGTGCTCGCCGCCCTCGATGCCGCCGAGGAAGAGGTCGCTGCGATCGCCGGGCTGCGTGCCGGGCGGGTCCGCCTGATGGCCTTCCCCTCGGCCTCGGCGACCCTGGTCCCCCGCGCGCAGGCCCTGGTGAAGCAACGGTTCCCCGACATCACGGTTACCTTCACCGAGGCCGAGCCGCCGGAGTCCCTGGCGGCGCTGAGGGCCGGCGAGTGCGACCTCGCGGTGGCCTTTGCCTATGAGGGCACGGACCTCGGGCGCGGCGAAGAGGACCTCGACATGTTCGTCACCATCAAGCTGCTCGATGACGAGGTCCGACTCGCACTGCCCAAGGACCACCCGATGGCCGGCGCCAAGGTCGCAGACCTGTCGCTGCTCGACGACGAGTCGTGGATCGCCGGATGCCCGCGCTGCCGCGGCCACCTGCTGCAGGTATGCCGCATGGCCGGGTTCAAGCCCAACGTCGCCTTCGAGACCGAGGACTACGTCGCCGTCATGGGACTCGTCGCCGAGGGTCTGGGTGTGGCGCTGATTCCCGACCTGATCCTGCGCAGCGCCAGCCATCCTGACGTCGTCACCCTGCCGATCTCACCGGCCTCACGCCGGGCGATCCACGTGGTCACCACGTCCGACCTGCAACGGGTTCCGGCGGTCAAGGCCACATTGGACGCGTTGTGCGAAGCGGCGACCGCCACCCCCCGGGTCATCGCCCACGTCATCGCCCGCGGCTGAGCCCGACGCCGTGCAAGGAGTGCTGGCGGGGTTCGCCACCCTCGGGGCCATCATCGCCCTCGGGTTCCTCCTTGCCCACCTCCGTGTCCTGGGTGCCGACAGCCAGGAGCTCCTCACCCGACTCGTCTTCTTCGTGGCGGCGCCGGCGCTGCTGTTCCAGACCCTCTCGAAGGCGCCAATCGGCGAGATCTTCTCGTCCGGACTGGCCGTCGGAGCGCTGAGTTTCGTTGGTACCGCTGCGGGTTACACGCTTCTCGCGCGGGCCCTGTGGCATCGATCGACCGGCGATACGGTCGTGGGGGCGATGTCGTCGGCCTACGTCAACGCGGCCAACCTCGGCCTGCCGATCACGGTGTACGTCCTCGGCACCGCATCCTTCATCGCGCCGGTCCTGCTGCTGCAGCTCGTGGTGATCACGCCGCTGGCTCTCGCGATCCTTGACACGGTCGCCACCGAGGGCCGCTCGTCCGTGCTCCGCACCCTCACCCAACCGCTGCGCAACCCGATCACGGTCGGGTCCTTTCTCGGCCTGCTCTGGTCGCTGGCGGGTTGGCAGGTGCCGTCCACCATCGCCTCACCGATCACCTTGATCGCGGGGATGGCGGTGCCGGGCGTCACTCTGGCGTATGGCGTTTCGCTGCGGCTGGGCCCTCGCCCGATCGCCGGCGGTTCTGGTGTGGAGCTCGCGGTCGTCTGCTTGCTGAAACTGCTGGTGCAACCCGTCCTCGCGTATGCCGCAGCCCGCTGGCTCTTCGACCTCGACGGGCGCGCGCTGTTGGCCGTCACCGTCGTTGCGGCCTTGCCGACGGCCCAGAACATCTTCGTCTATGCCACGCGGTACGACCGGTCGACGACTCTCGCACGTGACTCGATCTTCGTTACGACGCTTCTGTCCGTGCCCGTACTGCTGGCCATCACCGCCCTGCTCGCCTGAGCGTCGCGCACTGCACTGCACCGCACGGCCGGGTGAATGCGGTGCGGGCCAGTTACACCGTTCTTCAAACACTTCCGGCGTAGTAGCCGGCGATGTCAGCGATGACATCGACGGTCCCGGCGGCGTTGAAGAAGGTGACCTTGTTCCCGGCCCCGACCCGGGCGATGACCAGGTTGGGGATGGTCTGCGCGGTGACGAAGTTGAGATTCGACGCGGTCGGGCGACCCTGACCGGCCGGGTACACGGTCAGGTAGCTGCCCGCGCTCGGGTTGGTCGACGTGACGTTCAACGCCACCGCGGTGGTCCCGGCCGGCAGGCCAGGGATGGTCAAGGTGACCTGCCCGCCCGGTCCGACCTTGGCCCTGGCCGCACCGGTCCCGGTGCGGGTGTCCATCACCCGCGTCGGGGAGACCGCGCTGTAGCCGACGCCCGCGCCGGGGGCGTAGTAGCCGGCGAGGTCGGCAATGATGTCGACGGTCCCGGCGGCGTTGAAGAAGGTGACCTTGTTCCCGGCCCCGACCCGGACGATGACCAGGTTGGGGATGGTCTGGGCCTTGACGAAGTTCAGGTTCGACGCGGTCGGGCGGGCTTGACCGGCTGGGTACACGGTCAGGTAGCTGGCCGCGCTCGGGTTGGTCGCGGTGACGTTCAACACCACCGCGGTAGTCCCGGCCGGCAGCCCGGGAACGGTCAACGTGACCTGCCCGCCCGGACCGACCTTGGCCCTGGCCGCACCGGTGCCGTTACGGGTGTCCATCACCCGCGTCGGGGAGACCGCGCTGTATTCGGCACCCGCGCCGAAAACGTAGTAGCCGGCGAGGTCGGCAATGATGTCGACCGTCCCGGCGGCATTGAAGAAGGTGACCTTGTTCCCGGCCCCGACCCGGACGATGACCAGGTTGGGGATGGTCTGCGCGGTGACGAAGTTCAGGTTCGACGCGGTCGGGCGGGCTTGACCGGCTGGGTACACGGTCAGGTAGCTGGCCGCGCTCGGGTTGGTCGCGGTGACGTTCAACGCCACCGCGGCAGTCCCGGCTGGCAGACCAGGGATGGTCAACGTGACCTGCCCACCCGGCCCGACCTTGGCCCTGGCCGCACCGGTGCCGTTACGGGTGTCCAACACCCGCGTCGGGTTGAGAGGTATGAACGGGGTCTCACATGTCTCCGCGCCTGCGGGAACCCCGATCGCCGAGAACGACGCGACAATGCCTGCACACTGCGTAGATGCGGTGCCGTACAGGTCCTTTGCGGACTTGATGGCGCCTTCGCGAGCGGCGGCGTAATTGCTGGTCGAGGTGAGGTAGGTCGTCAGGGTGCGGTACCAGATCTTTTCGGCGGCGTCACGACCGATGCCGGTCACGGTCGACGCGTTGCAGGTCGGGCTGTAGTACGAGACGCCATTGATGACCTTCGCCCCGGAGCCCTCGGAAGCCAGGTAGAACCAGTGGTTCAGCGGGCCGGAGGAGTAGTGCGGGTCAAGACTGCCCAACGTCGAGAACCAGCAGTCCTTGGACCCGCCGTCCTTGCTTGGCTTGTCCATGTAACGCAACGGGGTCCCGTTGCCGCGCAAGTTGAGCAGTTCGGCGATGAAGTAGTCCGGCTTGTCCGAGGCGTTGTTGGCGTACCACTCGACCGCGGTGCCGAAGATGTCCGAGGTCGCCTCGTTCAGGCCGCCGGCATCACCGCTGTAGGCAAGACCGGCCGTGGCCTGGGTGACACCGTGGGACATCTCGTGACCGGCGACGTCGAGCTCGACCAGTGGGTGGGTGTTGCCCACGCCGTCGCCGTAGGTCATCTGGGTGCCGTCCCAGAACGCGTTGACGTAGGCATTGCCGAAGTGCACGCGTGAGCGGGCGCCGACGCCGTTGTTCCAGATCCCGTTGCGGCCCAACACATTCTTGAAGTAGTCGAACGTCTTCTCGGAGCCGTACTGGGCATCGACCCCGGCCGAGGCGCGATCGCTGACCGTGCCGTTGCCCCAGATGTCGTCCGCGTCGGTGAACGTCGCGCCGGTGCCGGAGGTGGCTCCGTTCAGGTCCGTGATGTAGTTGGCGACCGCATCGGTCATCGAGTACCCGGAACCGGGTGTGGTGCCGATGACCACTGTGCCCACGTAGATGCCGTTGCCCGTCCCGTTCTGGATCTCGTCCCAGGTCCGGAGGGTGGCTCCGGTGGTGGCGTCGACGATGGTGTGCATCCTGCTGGGAGTCTGATCGGCGCGGAAGCCCTCGGTCACCACGTCATAGGCAAGCCTGGGGCTGGCCTTCGGAGAGTCGCCGGCAAACACGACAAGCTCGCCCGCGCTGGACGTCGTGGTCTTCTGCAACGACGCGGACTTCTTGGCGCCGGCAGCCTTCGCCGAGGCCAGGCTCAACCTCGGCGTCATCGAGGAGACTGCCACCTTCAACGAGGCGTTCCAGCTGACGCTCTTGACCTTGCCGGCCTTGTCCTGGTGGCTGACCAGGTCGCCACCGATCACTCGCAAACCGTTGAAGGTTCGGTCGTAGCGCACGTGCGTCGAGCCATCAGGGTCGGTGATGACGTCCTTGACCACAAGTTTCTCGCCGGCGCCCAGGCCCAAAGCCCTCCCCGCGGCGGCGGAGTCGGCCTGCGCGGCCGCGATTCCCGCGGCCTTCTTCGGTGTGGGTGGCACGGGTGATGACGCGCCAAACGCCGCGAGCGCCGGACCACAGGTCAGGACGACGGTGACGAGGGCAGACGAAATCAACTTGGGATACATGGGCAGGCCTCAACGGGAGTCGGCGGGACGAACCGCGACGAAAAACAAAGGCGTCATCAGGCCCGGAATAGCTGGGCCAATCCGCGATATGACGTAGAACGCGTACATCGTTTGTACTAGACGATTCCATAATAAGACGTAGGGGACATACGTAGGAATACGTAAAAAAGCGTAAATTGGTTGAAACTCAGGACATCTGGACGTATCGATCCAGGATCTACGAGCCGCGTCGGCTCGAGACGAGGACGGTCCCGTCGCTGGTTCGCGCGATCGCGATGTCGCCCCGCTGATCGGTCCGGAACACCTGAGATCCCGCAGCCTTCAACAGATCCACGGTCCCGGGGGCGGGATGGCCATAGGTGTTGTCCGCTCCCACACTGATCAACGCCACAGGCGCGCCAACCTCTGCCAACAGCGCAGGGTCCTGGAGGCGGGAGCCGTGGTGGGCAACCTTCAGCACGTCGTACTCACAGCCCTCCCGGAACACGGGGTCGCGCCTCAGTGCGAGCAGCACCTCATGCGCGGCCGGGGTCTCGACGTCGCCGAGCATCAGGACGTGCAGGCCGCCGATGCTCACCGAGAGGACCACGCTGGCGTTGTTGGGCACTGACCCCTCATGCATCACCCGGGCCGGCCAGAGCACGGTGGCCTGGACCGAACCCCACGTGAGCTGGTCTCCGGCATACAGCTGCTGGATGGGTATCCCCGCGGCTGCCGCCCAACTTTGGACCTCATGCGTCTGGAATGCAGGATCGGGCACGGGCGACGTCAGGATCTGACGAACGATGCGGCCGTGCAGCACCCCACGCAAACCGTCGACGTGGTCGGCGTGGAAGTGGGTCAGGACAAGGGCATCCACCACCTCGACCTTCAACCGTTTCAGGCATCCGTCGATGGCTGCCGAGTCGGGCCCGACGTCGACAACGACCGCGTGACCTTGTCCGCTGGCGAGCACCAACCCGTCACCCTGACCGACGTCGCAGGCCACGATGCGCCAGCCAGGTGAGGGCCATACAAGGCCGCTGGTGGGCCATGCCGCAGCCAAGCCCAGCAGAGCGAGGGCGACGACCAGGTAGGGGCGGCCGCGGAACGTCGCCATCAGCCACGGGCCCGTGAACAGCAAGCCAATCGTCAAGAGTGCCAAGAGGATCGCACCAGGTGCACCGTCCGGCCAGGGCATCGTGCCCATCGGGACGCCCGCACAGGCGCGCGCGACCCAGGCGATGCCGAGAGTGGGCAAGGCGGCAAGCCAGCCGAGCAGGACCGCGAGTGGATGCGAGATCAGCGCGACGAGGGCCACGGACACGCCTAGAACCGTGGCGGGCGCGACGAGCGGGGCCGCGAGCAGGTTGGCAACCACCCCAATCAGGGTGACCGAGCCTTGCAGCAGGACGACGACCGGGCCGCACATCGCTTGTGCGGCAACAGGAATGGCGATCGCGACGCCGAGGCCCTTGAGCCGACGCGGAAGGAATCGGGCGAACCACGCACCCCACGGCCGGGCAAAGAGCAGCAGGCCGAGCGTTGCCAGCGTCGACAGGGCGAAACCGAAGGATCGAGAAAGCCACGGGTCGATGCACAGCAGGACGAGGACGGCGCCGGACAGCGCCGGGATGCCCATCCGGCGACGGGACGTGCTCAGGCCAAGAAGCCCGATGACGCCCATCACCGCGGCTCTCAGAACGCTCGGCTCGGGCCGGGCGAGGATGACGAAACCGGCCAGCAGGAGCAGTGCAACCGGCGGGCGCCAACGACGACGCACACCGACGACTCGACAGAACGCCATTGCGGCCACCAGCACCACCGCGACGTTGCTGCCGGAGACAGCCGAGAGATGCGTCATACCGGTTTTCAACATCGCGTCGGTCAGCGACTGCGGCGTCCGGCTGGTGTCACCGATCACCAGGCCCGGCAACAGTCCTCGTGCGTCGAGCGGCAATCCGGACACAGCGTCGCGAAGGCCCGAGCGCACGTGCTCGGCCACGTCGGCGATGAGGCCCGGCTCTCCCACTGACACGGGCGGCCCGGACGGGTTGAAGATCGCCACGACGTCATCACCGGGGTCGGCGACATCGAACCGCCCGCTGATACGCACGCGCTCACGCCACCGCACATGTGCCCAGGACGTGTCGCCGAACAGCATCACCGGCGTCGATGACTCGCTTCGCTGACCTCTGCCCACGACGGTGCGGACCGACACCTTGACGATGACGAGCTCGGTGGGGCGAACGCCCTTGGTCATGACCACCCGCGGGTCCGTCACGATCACGGCCTCGATCGTCGCCATGGCCCTTTGGGAGGCCAGGCCCGGGACGAGGCCTGCCTCGCGAACGCTCGAGTGGGCGGCGGTGGCGAGCAGGGCGAGTGCGGTGCCCAAGAGTGCGACGGCGGTGCTGGTGACCCATGATCGTCGACGCCATCGATGGTGCATGACGGTCAGGCCAAGCCCTGCGAAGGTCGCGGCAATCACCGTGAGGACCAACGGCCGCAGGGACAGCAGTGCGGCTACAGCGATCCAGGCGAGCAGGGCCGGCACCAGGAGCCGGGCATCGATGGGGACCGTTTCCGCGTCGCCCGATCTCTCAGCAGTCCCCGACTTCTCAGCAGTCAGCCTCCGACCAGACAACGTCAGACCGTGACCTTCGGCCTGAGGTTGGCCAGGATCTTGTCGCCGATGCCAGAGACCTCGCCGAGCTCATCGACCGAGGTGAACCTGCCGTGCTGGGTGCGCCAGTCCAGAATCCGTTGTGCGAGAACAGGACCCACGCCGGGTAGCGAATCCAAGGCGGCTGCGTCAGCAGTGTTGAGGTTGACGAGGCCGCCAGCTGAACCTACGCCAGCCGACGATCCCGCCCCCGCTCCCCCAACGCCCGCAGACCCTCCCTGCACGATGCTTTCCCCCGGTTTGGGCACCACGATCTGCTCACCGTCGGCGACCGGACGAGCCAAGTTGAGATGGTTGAGGTCAGCCGAGGACGTCGCACCGCCGGCGGCCCGGACCGCGTCGAGGACTCGCGACCCCGGGGGCAGACGAACGACACCCGGGCGACGCACCTGGCCCACGACGTGAACCAGAAGCACGCTGGCAGCGGTGGGCAGACCCGCGGCCCCGCTCGAGGCGAACGCCGCAGGGACCGTCCTGGACACCAAGCCGTCCGGCGGACCGTGTGCCGTGGCCGCCACCGGTTGGGGCGTTGCCGACGAGCGCGCCCAGGCAACGCGAATCCCGAACACAACAGTGGCCGTCAACAGCAGCAGCATGACCCCCAGCACCGCGAGGCGACGGGGCTTGGCACGAACCCCACGCAAGGACACCGGCACAGTCAGGATGGCGGGCTTCGGCGGGGCCGGGCGTCGATGACGGCCGTTGTCGTCGAGCGCTGCCGCCTCCAGCGTTGCCGTTTCGAGCGTTGAAGCCTCAAGCGGCACCGCGGGGAACGGGGCCAGCGACTTTCGTTGCGGGACCCAACCAGCGAGCTGCGGCGACGCCGTCACGGGCGAGGCAGCGGACGGGATACCGAGTATGGCGGCCAGGCGCTTGTCTGGTGGCGATTCGAGACGACGGCGCGGCATACGGGAAGGTTAGAGGTGGGTGGGACAACCCTGACAGTGCCCAAGGGTGGACTGTGGACGGTGGGAAGACCCGGCGTACCGATGTGGAAACACGAGTCCGGGCCCGACCGAAGGGATCTCAGTCGGGCCCGGAGGCGTTTGCGCGGGCTACTCGCGTGTCCAGTGACTACCCTGACACCGGCCAACCACGGTCAGGGCGACGCCCAGAACCAGCGCGAGCAGGGCGAGCAGACTCAACGGAACTGGGTCCGCACCAGTGAACGCCAGCGTCGTCACCGTCGGTGTCGCCGAGCGGGGGACTGTCCTAGCGACACCGAGCACAACCGGAGGCGCTGAAGCCGGATCCGCCGTTGGCACGCCGGGCGAGTCCACCACCGTCGAGCTGTACGTGTTTGCAATGAGGCACTCAACTGTGTTGCCGAGTGCCACCGTGATAGCGGAGCCATTGAGCTGACCCCCGGTGCAGGCCCAGGCGGAAGCCGAGTACCCCGAAGGCAACGCGGACTCTGACAAGAAGTAGGTCCCGGCCGGAACAACAGCGTTGGTGATCGCAGCGGAACCAGTGACGCCGCTGAACGACATGAGCGCTGCCGAGGCCGCCAATGCGGAGCTGTTCTGCACAGGTGCGACGGAAGCCACCTGGATCGAGGAACCGGTCAGAATGAAGTCCGACACCTGCGCAGTTCCATCAGCGCCGTTGACAACCGCCGCCTTCAGCGTGACCTTCGGCTGGACCGCGGGATCAACCGAGGGCACGTAGCACGCACCGCCCGGGTTGGTCGACTGGTACGGGATCTGGCTCAGGTCGAAGGGACCCTGGGTCAGGTCGCCGAGCAGGTGGACGTTACCGAGCGGGCTAGCGGTGTACGACGTTCCGTCGGCCGTCCCGGACGGGGTCCACACGTACTGCTCGGTGTTCGTGGCGTTGACGGTGCCAGGCGCCGTGCAGGTCCCGGGGGTCCACACCAGCGTGGGGACGGTGGCCGCGGCGGGTGACGGGTCGAACGTGTTCGTGATCTGGCACGTCACGTCACCGCTACCGAGTGTGACTGTCTGGGATCCGAGAGGCCCACTCTCGCGGTTTCCGGTGCAGCTCCAAAGCGGCTCTTCAGACTTAAGCGGGCAACGTGCTTCTCGCGGCTGAGGCCCGCCGGTATTGGCGGGTACACGACCACCGTATCCGTCGTCGTTGGTTGACTGGGTTGCGGAACCCAAAGG
>JABBOX010000042.1 GCA_012927555.1 Phycicoccus sp. | reverse complement strand
CTCATCGGACCCGGTGAATCGCCCATACCGGACTTCACTTAAGCAGATATGCAGAACATGTGTTCTAGTGTACGTGAGGGGACCGACATACACAAGGCTTTCCATCATGAAAACCGTTGCCAACAAAGCACATTCGCCGACAGGACGGCGAAGGCCAGGAAGCCCCCTCACGGTGCGGCCCGACCCGCAGACACGGTCCCGGTCAGCCGAGGACCACCACCGTGTATCCGCCGAAGGTGGCGCCGCCGGCACTGGCCGTCACCCGGTACACGTGGGCACTGCCCGGAGGTGGCGGGGCGTCCGTGGCGGTGAGCAGCACCTGGGCGCCGTCGTCGTGCACGGCATGACTGTCACCCATCAGCCCGCCGCCCACCGCGATCCCGACGTCGCCGGTCACCGGGGCAGGGGTGGGAAAGACGCCGCGAGTCCCCGTGTGCAGCTGCAGCCACGGAACGGCTGCCGGGTGGGCGCGCTCGACGGCCACGGTGGTCGGCACTCCGAACAACGGACCCACCCCGATGGTCACCGGCTGGTCCGCGAGGCTGCCCGCCGCAGCGACGTGGATGTTGCGCTGGCCGAGGTGACGGTTGACCGACGCATCCCACTCCGGAGTGCTCAGGGGGTCGCTGATCACGTCCCACGCCCGGACGAGCAGGCACTCATGCCCGCCGTTGACGAAGGTCGGCACCCAGGCGTCCGGGCACTTGACGACCCGGTGGGCCCTGCCGCTGCCCTTGGCGCCGAGGTGGGTGACCGTACGGCCGATCAGATGCGCACCGGCAGGGTTGATGCCCAATGACGGGTTGCACCAGAGGAACTCGACGATCACGTCGTGCGCCGCCGCATGCCCGAAGTTCCAGAGATGTGCATAGACGGTGTTGGGCTTGCCGGCCAGCGCGACCTGACCCAATGCGGGCGGGATCTCGGGAGCCATGCTCGGGTCGACGCCGGCAAGGAGCAGTACGTCGGGGCTCTCCCAGAACGGGCCGACCGACGGACGACTGCCCGTGTCGCCGGGGTTGGCGCGCATGAAGAGGTACGGCAGCTGAAGGTCCTTGCGCGGGCCGGGCCAGCTGGTCGCCGGCGGCCGGGAGTGCAGGTCGCCGCCGGTCAGCGGGCCGTCGCCCAGGTCCCCGCGGTCGGTGCCGGGACGACGACCGGGCCGGGCCGGCATACCGCCTCCGTCCTGCTGGCCGCACCGTGCGCAGGCACACCCGCACGCACACCCGCAGCCACACCAGCAGCCACACCCGCAGCCACACCCGCAGCCACACCCGCAGCCACGGCCATGCGCGCAGCCGCAGCTGAAGCCGCCCGCGCGGGGGTCGTGAGGGTGGTGGTGATCGCGGTGACCCTTCCCGTCCTGGCCGTGGTGGGACGAGCGCCCGCCCTGGTATCCGTCGCCGGTCATCGGGATCCTCCGAACGGCCCGTGGGTGTCGGTGCCGGGTTGGGAGCGCGGGGGCTTCCGGTCGATGTAGTGCAGCCGGATCGGGACCTGCTCATGGTCCGGCGCGGCACCGGGCCAGTCGACACCACCATCGGCCGTCGATGACCCCTCGGGCGGGATGTCCGGGAGCGGGTACTGCTGGTGGCGGGTGTTGGTGCCGAAGTCCTTGCCCGAACGGTTCCAGTCCCAGCACAGGTAGCCGTAGCCGCGGTCGGCGTCGAGGTTGAAGTCCACGGGGTAGCCGGCGTCGGACAGGATCCGGCCGATCAGATAGGACGAGAACGGCACCGGGTCGCCAAGCGGGTTGCCCGGCCCGTCCTTGGGGTTGAGCAACAGTTCGGCGTTGACCAAGTCGGTGAGGACCGGGCTGTAGGCCCGCTCGTACACCGAGCGCTGCTGGCCGTCGCCGTTGTGGTTGAGCTTGAAGATGTCCTCCGGTTTGGTGCCCGCCGGATACGGCCCGGGGACGGTCAGGCCGAAGCTGGCGCCCAGAACTCGGCGTACCTCGGGCTTGGCGTCCGGCCGCCCGAGGCGATCGAGCTCGGCGTCCACATCCCACGTCTCGAGCGGCGTGGGGAGGAGCCCGCCACCAGCGCGTCGGGACAGGCCGGGGAAGGCCCAAGGCCGATGGAACTCGTTCGGTTTGTGCCCGGCGTCCTGTACTTCGCGGACGGGCAGATACGGGAACGATGTGAGCGGATCACGAGGCGTACCAAGGCCATCCGTGCCCAGGTCGAGGTTGCCGAAGGGGTCCAGGGCGTCGGCCAGGGCTTGGGTGAACGCCGTGTCGAGAGTCTGACCGAGGGTGATCAGCGGGAGGTCGATCTCGTTGGGCACCTCGAGCTCGCCCATCGCGCCGAGCCGTTCACCGTGCGGATAGACGAAGCCGGTGTGCGCGAGGATCTCGTGGGCGTTGGTCGCGATGTTCCAGCCGATCATGGCCAGCTCGTGCAGCGCTGCCCGGGCCGGATAGCTGAACGGGCTGGCCAGCATCTTGACCAGGTCCCCGGCGAGCTTGATCGCCGCCTCCACCTCTTTCTTGATCCAGTCGAACAGGCTCTTGAGCGCGTTGCAGACGTCCTGGACCGGATCGCCGGTCGACGGCCCGCTGAAGTCGGGGGCGCTCGCCAGGTCGGTGAAGTCCGATGCCGGCGGCCAGATCACCACGTCGGGGACGGTCGGCTTCTTCAGGTCGAAGCCCTGGGAGAACGACAGCTTGTAGAAGCTGATCAGGAAGCGGTAGCAGACCTTGACCTCCCACGGCAGCGGATAGCCAGGGGGCACCTCGAAGTCGGGCGTCGGCGCGATGTCGTCGATCAGCTCACCCAGCGGGCGGTCGATGTCGATCCCGGCCGTGTTCAGCAGATCCTGAAGTGCCCCGTGGAAGCCGCCGATACCGCTCTGGAACGGCCCGCCACCGAGGTTGGCCGGCTCCGGATGGGCGGGATCGGTGTGGTGGTACGTGGCGATCAGCGCGCGAACGACGCCGTCGGCCAGCCAGTCCGGCAGCTCGCCGTCGACGTCGAGGGCCTCCTTGCGGCCGGCCGGGTCCTGGGGCAACGTCGCGGGACGCTGCCACCCCTTCGGGTGCTCGTCGTCCAGGGCAACGGAGAAGACCAGCGCCGAGCCGTCGACGTCGGGGTAGGTCTCGGTGGCAGCCATCGGGTCCGGCGGCAGGGTGCCGCCCATGCCGGCCTCGCGATAGTTGTGGGCATCGATGTGGTTCTCGATCAGGTGGTGCCGCTGGTAGTGGGTACGGAAGGGGCCACCGCACTGCTCGTTGACGAACGCGTGGGCCACGACGTCGGTGCCGATGTGGCAGACCCAGCCGAGGATGTAGGCGAGGAACTGCTCGTACTGCTCGTCACTGCCACCCTCACGGTGTTGCCGCTGCGCCTCGGCGAGCAGGTTCGCCGCCATCTGGCTTGTCCGGCGGTAGTGCAGCATGTCGCTCCACACGAACGCCTGCTCGTCCCAGCCCTGACGCATCTTCAGGCTGAACCACGAGAAGATGTCAGCGAAGGAGACCAGCTCCTGCTCCGCGAGCTGGACCAGCCCGTCGGCCAGGTTGGTCAGCGCCGTGGTGAACTCCTCGACGAGGCCGCCGGTCAGGTCGTCCAGGACGGTCACTGCCGCGTCGACGAAGGGGCCGATCGTGGCGTTCCACGCCTTGACGAACTCGTCCCACAGCTTCTTGAGCTTGATCAGCACCCGGGCGATCTCGGCGAAAGTGCTGTTGATCTCGGCGAGCAGGATCAGCAACGGCTCGTAGTCGTCCTCCTTGGCGGCGTCGACCCAGTACCACGTCGCCATCGCCAGCATGAGCAGGTCGTCCTCGTAGGGGGCCGCTGCCAACGGGCCGGAGGAGTAGTCCTGGCAGAAGAAGAACAGGTCCGGCCCTACCGCGCCGATGGCCGTGAAGCGTTCCCACTCGCGCATGATCCGGGCGCACTCTGCGGGGCTCCTCCCGTCCGCCACCGCACCCAGCGCCGTCCCGGCCTGGTCGAACGACGTGGTGCCGGGATCGGCGAGCAGGTCGGCGACGCGGCGGGCTGTGTAGATGTGCGTGAAGTGGCCGGGCATCAGCGCCTCCGAGGTTGCCTTGCGCATGCGGGAACCTGTCCAACGGGGGAAAACCGTTGGTAACAGTGCCACTCACGGTAGAGGCGGCGCGCAGCCCAGCCCTCCATCATTTGACGTAGGAGAGCGCGACTAAAAGCGGGAGAGCAACAGCGGTATGCCGGCCACGGCCAGCCCCAGCGCCAGCATCAGGGAGTCGGCCAGCAGCCACCGAGCAGACTCGGCCCAGGTCCGCCGACGAGCCGGAGCCCCGACCGGCGCGGTCACCGTCGCGGTGGCCGCCGCCGAGAACCCTCGAGCCTCCATCGCGACCGCCATCCGCCCGGCCTGGCGCAGCGTCTGGATGAGCAGACCGAACGTGAGCGCAGCCAGATGATGCCCGCGCGCGCGCGGCGACCGGCCTGGACCCAGCCCCCTCACCCGGCGGATTCGAACGAGTTGGTCCCACTGCTCGCCAAGGCTTTCAAAGCGGTGCAGGGCAGCAACCGCGGCAACGACCGGACGGGCCGGGAGTCGCAGTCGCTGACCAAGGTGATCGCCCAACGTCGAGGGGTCGATGCGCGCCGCCAGCATCACGCCGGGCAGCACGAAGAAGGCGACCCGCAGCCCAGCCAAGACACCAGTGGATAGCTCATGCCCGGGGCTGAGCAGCCAGTTCGAGAAGCCGACCGACAGTACGGCGAACAGACCGGGAAGCAGCCGGAACCAGGGTGGCCGCCCGACTCCGAGCACCACCGGAGCCAGAGCGATCTGAATCCCGACAGCGATCAGGGCGGTCCGCAGGTCGGAGATGAACGCCGCGCCGAAGATCAGGACGACGGAGGCGAGCAGCACCGAGAGCGGCCCGGACCGACCGGCGAGCCCTGCCCATCGACCGCCCTGGCTCGTGGCGGCACCAACCGTGGACAGCGCGCTCGCCCGCGGGGACGGGGACGGTCCGGCTTCAGGATCCACGACCCGGCCGGCGGACAGCGTGATCAGACGATCGGCCAGGGCGATCAGCAAGGGGTCATGGGTGGCCAGGACCACGCCGACCCCGGCGTCGCGGGCGGCGACAACCACCCCCGCCACGGCCGACCACGTCAGCCGATCCTGACCCACGCTCGGCTCGTCCAGGACCAGAACCGAAGGACCATGTGCGATGGCCCCGGCGAGCGCCAGGCGACGCATCTCGCCGCCTGAGAGGTGGTGGGGGTCGGCCCCTGCGAGCGCCGACAGACCCAGCACCTTGAGCAGACCATCGACGCGGGCCTGCATGGCCTCGTCGTCAAGGCCCAGGAGCCGGCTCGTCGACAACACGTCCTCGCGGACGGTCCGGGCGACCACGACGTGCTCAGCCTGCTGGGGCACCCAGCCGAACCGGGCCGCGAGCGCGCGCGAGGTCCAGCCGTGGATGACCTCAGGGACGTCCGTCCCGCTGCCGGCAAGCAACGCAGCCCCCGCCCGAACCTGACCCAGCGTCGGCGTATCAACACCAGCCATCAGCGCCGTCAAGGTCGACTTGCCGGCGCCACTCGGGCCGACGACGGCGACACACTCGCCCGCGCTGACAGTCGCGCAGACATCGACCAAGGCCTGGACCGCAGGCAGGTGCCGCTTCGCAGACATGACCGACGCCCGGGGCTGGCGAGTGACCGAGACGGACTCGGCCGACACCAGCACCTGGTCACCAGGGCTAACTGAAACGCCAGCGGAGCGAGTGGCCGCCGGAGCACATAGTGCGCGGTCCACCTCCAGAGGGCGGGGAGCTGGCACGCCGGGCACCCAAACTCCCTGTGCCACAAGCAATTCCGATGACGTTTCGAGAGTCGCCCCAACGGGTCCGTCGGCGCTGACCCGTCCATCCGGGTCGAGGACGACCAAGCGATCGACCCCGCGCACGACGGCCGAGAGCTCGTGCTCGACCATCACCAAGGTCGCGCCAGAAGCCCGCACCGCAGACGTGATCGCCTCGCGCACGATCGCGGCGGACGACGGGTCGAGCATCGACGTCGGTTCATCCAGGAGCACCAGCCGCGGCGTCAGGGCAAGAACTCCGGCCAGCGCCAGCCGTTGGGTCTCCCCGCCGGACAGCGCGTTGGTGGGACGGTCCTCGTCATACGGGAAGCCAACCGAGGCCAGCGCCGTCCGGACCCGTGACCAGATCTCGTCCCGCGGCATACCGAAGCTCTCGGGGCCGAAGGCCACGTCGCGACCCGCCCGTCCAGCCACGAGCGCATCGTCGGGATCCTGCATCATCAGGCCCACCGATGACCCTGCCGGCGGTGCGCCGTCGATCAGGACCGAGCCGGAGAAGTCGCCGGACTCGGTCGTGGTCAGGACCCCGGCCAGAGCTCGCAGGAGCGTCGACTTGCCCGCCCCACTGGGCCCGGCGAGCAGCACGCGGGAACCCGGTTCGATGCGCAGGCTGACTCCGGACAGCACTGGTTCCCGACGCCCGAAGGGACGCCAGGTCAGGTCACGGACCTCGACGAGGGCACCGCCATGGGCCTCGACGAGGGCACCGTCACGGACCTCGACCGGCGCCCCCGCGAGAGGGGGCTCAGACCGGGTGAGACTCACGGATCTCCTGACCCGGAGGGAAGGCGTTCAGCGCGCCTGTCCGGGCCAGCCCGCGCACCAACGCCCAGCCGCCGACCCCGGCGATGGCGGCGCCGGAGACCATGCCGCAGGCCAGGTAGATGGCCTTCCACGCCATGGAGTAGTCGGCGACGTAGGAGTACCACTCATAGAAGACGATCTCGAAGACCGCGGCAAGGACTCCGCCCAGCACAGCAACGACGACGCCGAAGCGGCGGTGCCGGAACAGCGCCAAGGCGAGCTCGACACCCAGACCCTGAAGTACTCCGGACAGCAGGACGGCGACGCCCCACTTGTTGCCGAGGAAGAGCTCGACATTGGCCGCCACCAGCTCGGTGAACAGTGCGGCACCGGGTCGACGGATGACGAGCGCGCCCACGACGGCGGGGATCAGCCAGACGCCGAGCATCAGCTCACCAGCCGGCGGGAAGCCTGCGGTTGCCGTGCTCAAGATGGGATAGATGAACGTGTCGAAGCCCCAGAACATGACGCCGAACGCCACGGCGAGCATGGCCGCGGTGATCAGGTCGACACCGCGCCAGGTCATCAGGGAGCCCGAGGCCAAGATGGTGGGCCGGGTCGTCTTGGGTGTCTGAGGTGTCTGCGCCGGTGGCGCGGGATTTCCGGTGGTGGGTTGATCGGTCATTGCGCTTTCCTACTCCCGTGGTATCCGGATGGATGGATGCCTCGGGGAGGCTGGCACCCGTCATACCTGCCGGTGCCAGAGACAATTAGCCTGAGCACATGCGGGCACGGCGAGCACTCACCTGAGATTCCCGACTCCCTTCGCCGGTGCTAACCGGTGCAGGTTCGAGGGTCTGCGGCGAACCGCACTCTCAGCGCTGTGGGGCGCTCCCCTGTCGTTACATAGATGACGGTACACCGGTCGACGTGGCAGGCTCGAAGATGCAGGCTTGAGATTGCACGCTTGAGGTTGCACGGCAGGATCCGAGCTGGAGGTCGTCATGGGCGCGTTGGCATGGAAGGTCCTCGGGACAAGCGCGGCGGTCGGCGCGGCCACCGTCGCCAGGATGCTCGTGACCAGCGGATGGACCGCGGCAACCGGCAAGGAACCGCCAGCCAACCCTGAGGATCCCGAAGTGTCGTGGCCCGAGGCCGTCGGCTGGGCCGTCGCCTCAGGCGCCTTGATAGGGGTTGCCCGGCTCCTGGCAACCCGCAAGGCCGCGGCCTATTACGCGAAGTCAGCCGGCCATCCCCCCAAGAGGCTGCAGAAGGCGAGCTAGCTGGTCAGTACAGCCAGCTCAGCCGGGTAGCCACCATTCCGGAGCGGTACGCCTAGAGCTCAGCCTTCGGAAGAAGATCGGCCCGGTCGAACGTCTCGGCGGTCTCGCGGGCACTCGGTGTGCCGACATCAGGGTCGGCACCCGCCGCGAGCAATACGCGGACGACGTCATCCTGTCCCTTGAAGATGGCACTGGCCAACGGACTCTTCCCCCGGTCGTTGGTGCGGTCCGGGTCAGCGCCCAAAGCCACCAACGCACTGACCGTCTCGGCATGTCCGTGATAGGCGGCCAGCATCAGCAGTGTGTTGCCCGCCGCATCCGTGAGGTTGACCGGGACTCCCTGCTCGACGTACGCCCGCAGTCTCTCCGTGTCACCCGCCCGGGCGAGGTCGAAGCAGGCGTGCGCGGTCGAGACCAGCTGTGGATCCGGCGCAACGTCGACGCTGCTGTCCCACGGCCGGTCGGTGATCATGACTCAGGTTATGACCAGGCGGGCCTCAGGTCCTCCACCTTCCCCAAACCCGCTGAGGCTAGGGCGTGTCCGACCGCCCTGCGGCTTCTGGGTCATCGCTCAGCGGAGGTCGAGCTCTCGTTCCTACTGGGCGGGCGTCTGGTGGTGGTCCTCGATCCGAACCACCGCCACCCTTCCTGATCCCGTGACCAGACGCACGTGAATCCCGCTCGGGCACACGGCGTCCAGCGGTTCCAGGTGGGCCTGGCTCTCATCGGCTCCAGCGACCACCGCCGTTCCGGTCAGCAACACCAGGATCTGGGCTCCGGAGACTGCGACCGGCCGAGTCTCCGAGAGGTCCCTGACGGCGTCATGACGTTGAGGTCGCGTGTAGGTCCGGCCGGAAGGCTGCACGAGGTCCGACTCGCACCGTCGAAGCTGAGCGACTCGTGCAGACCCAGGACGTGGACGACGCCGTCGATGACCAGCTCCATCCGCTCACCCTCGACCAGGGTGAGCACGCGGTCGACACCCGGGAAGGCCGAGAACGGCCCGGGTTGGCTGACGTCCGCGATGCTGACCCGCCAGTCGAAGTCTTGTGGGTCGGACCCACCGGAGGTGACGGGTGTACCGGATGCGCCGGACGCCACGACCTCCCGCGTGACACCGCCACCGTTGTGCCAGGGGATGACGGGGAGGTCCGCGAAGCGGACGATCCCCAGGTGGTCAGGACCCATGTCGACCACGCTCCTCGAGTGTGCTGGCGATCGGGACTCCGGGGCGATAGGACAGGTGCAGGTATGACGGCGCGTCCAGAACCGCCAGATCCGCGCGGTTCCCGGGGCGCACCACGCCAATATCATTGCGCCGCAATGACTTGGCGCTCCCGACGGTCGCGGCTCGCAGCGCCTCCGCAGGTGTCAGGCCCATCTCGCGGACCGCAAGGGCGAGGACGAACGGTATCGACGACGAATAGCAGGTGCCGGGGTTGCAGTCTGTGGCCAGTGCGATGCTCACGCCGGCGTCGAACAGGCGCCGTGCGTCCGGATAACGCGAACGCGTGGAGAACTCGGCGCCGGGCAGCAGGGTAGCCACTGTGGTGTCCGACGCCGCGGCGAGCGCCTCAATATCTGCCTCGGACAAGAAGGTGCAGTGGTCGACGCTCGCGGCGCCCATCTCGACCGCGAGGCGCACGCCGGGACCTGGGCCTAGCTGGTTGCCATGCACCCGCAGTCCGAGACCAGCATCACGGCCTGCGGACAAGACGACCCGCGCCTCGTCCTCGGTGAACGCGTGCGGGCTGCGTGGCTCGCAGAACACGTCGATCCACCGGGCATGGGGGGCGCAGGCCGACAGCATCTCTCCGGTGACCAGATCGACGTACTCAGCCCGCCGGTCGACATACTCCGGAGGCACCACGTGTGCGCCGAGAAACGTTGTCTCAGAGGTGAACTCGGCGGCGATCCGCAACGAGCGCGCTTCATCGTCAACGTTGAGGCCGTAGCCGCTTTTGATCTCGACGGTGGTCGTGCCCTGGCCGCGCATCTCCTCGATCCGGACACCGACAAGGGCGCGCAGGTCATCATCGCTGGCGGCACGGGTGGCCCAGACCGAGTTGGCGATTCCGGCACCGTCGTACCTGACGCCGGTCATCCTCGCCGCGAACTCCGCGGAACGGTCTCCGGCAAAGACGAGGTGCGAGTGCGAGTCGACGAAACCCGGGATGACCGCCCGCCCGCCGAGATCCCGACGACCATCGGCCTCCGGTGCCCGTGACGCGGGACCGACCCAGGCTATGAGTCCGTCCTGCACGATGACCGCTGCGTTTCGCAGCCGGCCGAGGTGCTCTGACTGGTCGGCCCCCTCCAGATGCTCGTCGTTGGTGACCAGTTCGGCGATACCGGTGAACACGGTCGAGGTCATGAGCTCTCCCAAAGGGGGTGAATCGCCTTCTGCAGCAACGACCCGACGTCGCCAAGCAGATGTTGGCCACCGGTCACCACAGTCCTGCCGTCCACGACCACGGTATCCACGTCAGCAGCGGTGGCCGACATGAGGATCTGGCACGGGGTGCTCCCTGCGGTCCTGGGGCTGTCGAGCCTGACCGCTACCAGGTCGGCACGTGCTCCGCCCTCGAGCCGACCGGCGTCGTCCCAGCCGAGGCTTTCGTGCCGGGTGGCAGCCGACAACAGCTCGCCGGGCCGGAACCGCCCACGCTGCAACGAGTCCAGGCGCTCGTGCATCTCCAACGCCCGGGCCTCCTCGAACAGGTCGATGACCGCGTGCTGGTCCGACCCCAGGGACAACGGTGAGCCGGCGTCACGCAACAGCCGGGCCGGGCCGATGCCGTCAGCGAGATCCCGCTCGGTCGTCGGGCAGAAGCAGACCGTTGTGCCCGTGCTGCCCAACGTCGCGATGTCCGCATCGGTCAGGTGCGTGGCATGGACCACGGTGGTCCGCGGGCCGAGGACGCCTTCGACGTCCAACAACACAGTCGGCGTCATGTCGTAGAACCCTTGACAGGAATCGTTCTCGGCCGGCTGTTCGGAGAGGTGGACGTGCAGCGGCCGACCCTCCGCAGCCCGGGCGACGACGCCAAGCTGGTCACGGGGCACGGCACGCACAGAGTGGATGGCGGCCCCGACACGCATGCCGTCGGACTCTGCGAGGCCGGCGACGCGCTCTGCCCACCCAGCGGCATCACCATCACCGAAACGCACTTGCGTCTCGTCCAGCGGGCTGTGTCCGGTGGCGTCCAGCCCTCCGGCGACGTAGCACGTGTCCAGCAGGGTCAGCCGGACCCCCGCGTTGGCCGCCGCTTGACGCAAGGCCTCACCCATCGCGTTCGGATCGTCGTAGGACACGCCTCCGGGAGCATGGTGCAAGTAGTGGAACTCCCCGACCGTGGTGATGCCGGCCAGCGCCATCTCGGCGTACGTAGCGGTGGCGAGCGCGAGGTAGGAGTCAGGATCCAGCTGCGCCGCAACGGCATACATCCGCTCGCGCCACGTCCAGAAGGTGCCGCCGCCGTCATGAGTGCGCCCCCGCAGAGCGCGGTGAAATACGTGGCTGTGGGCGTTGGCGAACCCAGGCAGCACGACCCCGGGCAGGACCTGCGCGTCGCCGGGCGAGGACTCCGGCCTGACCGCGGTGAACCGTCCCCCAGCAACCTCGAACGTCACGTCGCGAGCGACGCCGGACGGGAGCAGGGCGTAGGCCGCCCACCACCGCTGCGCGCCGGAGGAACTGGCCGACGTGCTCATCGGGACAGCTCCTCGGTCACCCGCGTAAAGGCTTCGAAGCCCCGGTGACAGTCCTCGCGTTCGGCGAACTCGACCGGCGAGTGCGAGATGCCGGTGGGGTTACGCACGAAAAGCATGGCCGTCGAAAGTCCTGCAGTAGCAAGGATTCCGGCATCGTGACCAGCGCCGGTCCCGAGCATCGGCGCATCGTCGAGCAGCTCTGAGAGCCGCTGCGACAAGGACACGTCGAAAAGCGTCTCGGGGGTCCATGACTCCTCGACGGCAGCGGTGCCGCACTGACGTCCAACGGCTTCGACGACCGACCGGACGGCTTCCTCGTCAGGACCTCGAGCGTCCAGCCAGGCAGTGACCCGTGACGGAATCGCGTTGACACCATTGGGTTCGACCCGAACCTTGCCCACCGTGGCAACGCAGCCCTGTGCAGTGGCGGCTTCACGAGCTGCGAGCACGGTGGTTGCCAGGGCGAGCATCGGGTCCCGACGGTCCTCCAGCCGAGTGGTACCGGCGTGGTTGGCTTCACCCTCCAGGTCGATCCGCCAGCGCCCATGGGGCCGGATGACAGAGCCGACGGCAACGGGGCGGCCCAGGTCGATCAGTCGGCGGCCCTGCTCGATATGCAGCTCGACGTATGTCCCGATCCGGCGCAACGCCTCCTCATCAGGGCCGACGTGCTCGGTGTCGTGGCCGGCTGCTGTCATCGCCTCGGCCATCGTGACACCGTCCGCGTCGCGCAGACCTCGAGCCGTGTCGGCGTCGAGCTTGCCGGTGATCAAACGGGATCCAGCACAGGCGATACCGAACCGCGCGCCCTCCTCGTCGATGAAGTTCACGACACCGATGGGACAAGAAGGCGCAAAACCCTTTGTCCTCAAGGCATCAATGACAGCCAGAGCTGAGACGACCCCCAAGGGGCCATCAAATGCCCCGCCGTCCGGGACCGAGTCGAGATGCGAGCCGATCACCACTCCGGAACGACCAGCCGCGACGGCGGCATCCGGATCACCCCACCACGCCCACTGGTTGCCCGCGCGGTCGGTGACCAGGTCCAGCCCGCGGGCAGTCGCCTCCCCGGCGAACCACTCGCGAAGGGTCGCGTCGACCCGGGTCCAGGCATAGCGCCGATAACCCCCGGTGCTCGTCTCGCGTCCGATGGGCTCGATCGCCGACCACATGCCGTCAAAGGTCATGTGCTCAACCTAGGTGGCTGCTCACGGGATGAGGAGGGGTCACCGGCCGATGGGGGGTCACGGGCCCTCGTGCATCGGGATCCGCACCCCGCGCTCGGCTGCCACGCGGTCGGCGATGTCGTAGCCCGCGTCGACGTGACGGATGACGCCCATGGCGGGGTCGTTGGTCAGGACCCGGGCCAGCTTCTCGGCAGCCAGCGCCGTGCCGTCGGCCAGCGAGACCTGACCGGCGTGGATCGATCGGCCTATGCCGACACCGCCGCCGTGGTGGATCGAGACCCACGTGGCACCCGAGGCCGTGTTGATCAGGGCGTTGAGCAGCGGCCAGTCGGCGATGGCGTCGGAGCCGTCGGCCATCGACTCGGTCTCGCGGTACGGGGATGCCACGGAGCCGGCATCCAGGTGGTCACGACCGATGACGATCGGCGCATCGAGCTCACCGGAGGCGACCATCTCGTTGAACTTCAGACCGGCGACGTCGCGCTCGCCGTAGCCCAGCCAGCAGATGCGGGCAGGGAGGCCCTGGAAGGCGATCTTCTCGCGCGCACCGCGGATCCACTTCTGCAGCCGGTCGTTGTCCGGGAACAGGTCCAGGATCGCCTGGTCCGTCTTGTAGATGTCCTGCGGGTTGCCCGAGAGCGCGGCCCACCGGAAGGGGCCCTTGCCCTCGCAGAACAGCGGACGGATGTATTCCGGCACGAAGCCCGGGAACTCGAAAGCCCTTTCGTAGCCGCCCAGCTGGGCCTCGGTGCGGATCGAGTTGCCGTAGTCGAAGACCTCGGCCCCACCGTCCTGGAACTCGACCATCGCCTTGACGTGCTTGGCCATCGAGGCCCGCGCCCGGTCGGTGAACTCCTCGGGTTTGGCCTCTGCGTAGTCGTGCCAGTCGGCCACCTCGACGCCTTCGGGCAGGTAGGACAGCGGGTCGTGCGCGCTGGTCTGGTCGGTGACGATGTCGATCTCGACACCGCGTCGCAGCAGCTCGGGGACGACGGTGGCGCAGTTGCCGACCAGGCCGACGGACAGGGCCCGGCGGTCGCGCTTGGCGGCCAGGCACTGGGCGACGGCGTCGTCGAGGTCCGAGGCGATCACGTCCAGGTAGCGGTGGTCCACCTGCCGCTGCAGGTGCGTCCCGTCGACGTCCACGAGCAAGCAGACGCCGTCGTTCATGGTCACCGCCAGCGGCTGGGCGCCACCCATCCCCCCGGCGCCACCGGTCAGGGTCAGCGTGCCGGCCAGGGTGCCGCCGAAGCGCTTGTCGGCCACGGCGGCGAAGGTCTCGTGGGTTCCCTGAAGGATCCCCTGGGTGCCGATGTAGATCCACGACCCGGCCGTCATCTGGCCATACATGGTCAGGCCCAGGTGCTCGAGGCGGCGGAACTCCGGCCAGTTCGCCCAGTCACCGACCAGGTTGCTGTTGGCGATGATCACCCGCGGCGCCCACTCGTGGGTCCGCATGACGCCGACCGGCCGGCCGGACTGGACCAGCATCGTCTCGTCCTTCTCCAGCGTGGTCAGGGTGCGAACCATCGCGTCGAAGGACTTCCAGTCGCGAGCTGCCTTGCCCGTGCCGCCGTATACGACCAGATCGTCGGGACGCTCGGCGTTCTCGGGGTCGAGGTTGTTCATCAGCATCCGCAGCGGGGCCTCGGTGGTCCACGACTTGGCGGTCAGGGTCGTGCCGCGAGCTGCGCGGACGGGACGTGCACCTTCCATGACGAATCTCCTTGTTAGAGAACGTATTGCTTGGAAAATCGTGGCGCTGATGGTTCGGGGTGTTCTGAGAGTGTCATCCGAGGGGGCCTGTAACGGCTTCGACGGCACGCAGGGCCGCGCCCGTGGCGATGAGCTGGACCGTCGCCTCGATCTCGGGAGCCATGAACCGGTCGACGCCCGGGCCCTGGGTGACCTCGCGCAGCGCGCTGATCACCGCGCCGGTGGCGGCCGACGGCTCCAGCGGAGCCCGGAGCTGTATGCCGCGTGCGGCCGTCAGCAGCTCGACCGCCAGCACCCGGGTGAGACCGTCGACAGACCGGCGAAGCTTGCGTGCCCCCGCCCAGCCCATCGACACATGGTCCTCCTGCATCGCCGAGCTCGGGATCGAGTCGACACTGGCCGGAGCTGCTAGCCGTTTCATCTCCGAGACGATCCCGGCGGCGGTGTACTGGGCGATCATGTGTCCCGAGTCGACGCCCGGGTCGTCAGCCAGGAAGGCGTTGAGTCCGTGGTTGCGGGACACATCCAGGAACCGGTCGGTCCGGCGCTCCGACATGCTCGCGACGTCGGCGGCGACGATGGCCAGGAAGTCCAGCACGTAGGCCACCGGAGCACCGTGGAAGTTGCCGTTGGACTCCACCCGACCGTCGAGGGTGACCACGGGGTTGTCGACGGCTGAGGCGAGCTCGCGGCCGGCGACCAGCGCGGCATGGTCAACCGTGTCGCGTGCGGCGCCAGCCACTTGCGGCGCACATCGCAGGGAGTAAGCGTCCTGCACCCGAGGGCATTCCTCGTTGTCGTGACTGGCGCGGATCGGGCTGCCCGACAGGATCCGGCGCAGGTTGGATGCCGATGCGGCTTGCCCCGGGTGGGGGCGCAGCGCCTGGAGGTCGGCGGCGAACACGTTGTCGGTGCCGAGCAGGCCCTCGACGCTCATCGCGGCGGTGAGGTCGGCCACCTTGAGCAGGTCGCGCAGGTCGGTGATGGCAAGAATCAGCATGCCGAGCATGCCGTCGGTGCCGTTGATCAGGGCCAGGCCCTCCTTCTCGCGTAACGCGATCGGGGTGATGCCGGCTTCGGCCAGCGCCTCGTCGGCCGACACCAGCTCGCCCCGTGCGTTGCGGGCCGGTCCCTCGCCCATCACGGCGAGCGCGCAGTGCGCGAGCGGGGCCAGGTCACCGGAACACCCCAGACTGCCGTACTCATGGACCACGGGCGTGATCCCCGCATTCAGGACCGCCGCGTATGCGGCAGCCGTTTCCTCACGCACGCCGGTGCGGCCGGTGGCCAGGGTCGAAAGGCGCAACAGCATGAGCGCACGGATCACCTCACGCTCGACCTCGGGACCGGAGCCGGCGGCGTGGCTGCGGATCAGGCTTCGTTGGAGCTGGGCGCGCATGTCGGGTGCAATGTGTTTGGTGGCCAGCGCACCGAAGCCGGTCGACACTCCGTAGTGCGGCTCGACGTCGCCCGCCAGACCTTCGATGATCGTGCGGCTCTTACGAATCTCGGCGAGCGACTCGGGGGTGATCTCGACGCGCGCACCCTGCCGGGCGACAGCCACCACATCCTCGAACGACAGCGGCCCGATGCCGACGGCGACCGTGCCAGTCTCGGGCGCCAGCAGGTTTTCAGAGGGATGGACTGATGTCATGACCTCATTGGAACGCACCTGCGACCGGTCAACCATCCCCTGATGATGGTTAGTGTCTCGTATCTGAGACATGACTCGATGACGGGCTACGAGCTCCCGCTGCTGGGGCGATAGCCCGAGCACAAGATGCGGAGCCAACCGATCTGGCCATCGCGCTCGGAGAGGTACGCCTGCTGCTCGATGAGGTACTGACCGTCCGGGCGCTTCACTCTCAGGCGATACCCGACGCGTTTGCGGTCCGCGAAGCCGTCGCACTCGAGGACCTCGACCGCCTCGATCAGGTCATCCTCGCCGAACCACTCCTCGAGGATGTCGACGATCTCGTCCGGACAACTCGCATGCCAGAACTCCCCCGGCGTCATCGCCTGGAAGTCGACCTCGGGATGGATGAGTGTGCGGACCCGCTCGTGATCTTTGGCGGCGACCGCTTTTGCGAAGTCAGCCCCGAGGTCGTGATCCATGGGCCCGACTGTAGGTCGTCTCGCGACTGAGACACTGACCGCATGGCCAACGCACCCGCTGCACGTCAGGCGCTGACCGTGCTGCGGCTGCTGGCACGGCATACCGAGCCTGTCCCGGCCTCCGCCATCGCCCGCGACCTCAACCTGCCCAGGTCGAGCGTCTACCACCTGCTCGCCGTGCTTGGCGAGCAGGGATTCGTCGTGCATCTGCCTGAGGAACGTCGATACGGCCTGGGCGTCGCGGCGTTCGAGCTCGGCTCCGCCTACACCCGACAGGCGCCGCTCCAACGCCTCGCTCGTCAGCCGATGCTGCGGCTGGTGGACGCCACGAAACACAACGCCCACCTGGCCGTGCTGCACGGGCGCGACGTTCTCTATGTCATCGAGGAGCGCGCGCCCGGCCGGCCACCATTGGTCACCGACGTTGGTGTGCGACTCCCATCCCAGCTAACGGCGAGTGGCTTGGCCATGCTGGCTTCCCTTCCGCCGCAACAGGTTCGGGCCCTCTTCCCATCCCGCGACACCTTCGTGCAACGCCACGGCGTGGGCCCGACGACGCTGTCCGGACTGCGCTCTGTGCTGTCACGCGTACGCCGGGACGGTTTCGCGGTGGAGGATGGGACGGTGACTCCGGACTTCGCCTCCGTCGCCGCGCCGGTTCTCGACCACGTCGGTCATCCGGTGGCGGGGATCGCCGTCACCTATCCCGCCGCCGAGGTGACAGAGGACCAGCGACACTTCATCGTGGAGCAGGTCATCAAGACTGCGACGGACCTGACGCGCCGGGTGCGAGGTCGGGCCTGATGCCTCACCCGCAGCCCGACGCCATCGGCCATGACGTCATCACCCCCGGGGTCATCATCCCTTTCGTTATCGTCCTCTGTGGCGGCACCTCTCGCCGACTCGGCGGCGTGGACAAGACTCGCGAATCCCTTTCTGGGACAACAGTCTTGGATCATCTGCTCGACGACGTCCCTCCGGGCTGGCCGGTGGTCTGCGTCGGCGGGATGCGGGCCACCACGCGTTCGGTCCAGTGGTGTCGCGAGTCCCCCGCCGGTGGTGGACCGGTTGCCGGTATCGCCGCCGGCCTCAGCCTCATCAGGGACCTCAGCCTCATCAGGGACCTCAGCCCCGTCAAGGACCTCGGCGCTGCGACTGACCACGCCGCGATCTGTGTCGTGGTCGGCGGTGACATGCCCTTCGCGGCGACCGCCCTGCCCACTCTGGTGGATGCTCTCAACGCTGCGCCAGGGCTCCAGGCCGTGCTGGCTTCGGACCCGAACGGACGCAAACAGCCGTTGCTTGCGGCATACCGCTTCGAGGCCTTGAGGACCGCGCTGCCTCGCGAACCGGGCGGAGCAAGGCTGATGGCCGTCATCGACAACCTGCTGATCGACACCGTGGAATGCGACTCCCGAACGGCCCTGGATGTCGACACTCCCGAAGCGCTCGAGCAGGCCCGGCATATCGTCGGGACATGAAAGCCATCACGATCCCCACGCCCGGAGACGCCGACTCACTCGTTCTCGATGAGGTGCCCACGCCTGAGATCGCTGCGGACGAGGTGCTTGTTCAGGTGGCGGCGGCGGGTGTCAACCGCGCGGATCTGATGCAACGCCAAGGGTTTTACCCGCCACCTCCGGGTTCATCGACGTACCCCGGCCTCGAGGTCAGCGGCACGATCAGCGCTCTCGGGCGCGACGTGACCGGCTGGGCCGTGGGTGATCAGGTCTGCGCGCTGCTCACCGGAGGCGGGTATGCCGAGCAGGTGGCCGTCCCGGCCGCCCAGCTGCTGCCGGCGCCAAAAGGAATCTCGCTGGTCGACGCCGCGGCGCTTCCTGAGGTCGCGTGCACGGTGTGGTCCAACGTGTTCATGACCGCCAACCTGCAGCCCGGGCAGACGATCCTGGTCCACGGCGGGTCAAGCGGGATCGGGACGATGGCGATCCAGCTGGCCCGCACGGTCGGCGCGCGCGTCGCGGTGACGGCCGGGACGGCATACAAGCTGGAGGCCTGTCGCGTGCTGGGGGCCGACATCCTGATCAACTATCGCGAGCAGGACTTCGTCGAGGTGCTGGCCGACGCGACGCAGGGCCACGGGGCCGACGTGATCCTGGACAACATCGGCGCGAAGTACCTCTCCCGCAACGTCACCGCCCTCGCGACCAACGGGCGGCTGGTGATCATCGGTCTGCAGGGCGGGGTCAGAGCCGAGCTCGACATCAGCGTGCTGCTGCGCAAGAGCGCCGCAGTGATCGCCACGACCCTGCGAAGTCGCCCCCCGGCGGAGAAAGCCGCCATCGTCGCCGCGGTGCGCGAGCACGTCTGGCCGCTGATCGAGGCCGGCACGGTGAAGCCGGTCGTGCATCGGACGTTCCCGCTCGCGCAGGCCGCGGACGCGCATCGTGAGCTCGAGGCCAGCACCCACATCGGCAAGATCCTGCTCACGACCTGACCCAACCGAGGTCAGCGGGAGTCGCTACCGCCAGTGCCGCTGGCGCGACCAGCCTCGAGGCGGGCCACCGGCACGCGGAACGGCGAGCACGACACGTAGTCCAGGCCGGCGTCGTGGAAGAAGTGCACCGAGTCGGGGTCACCGCCGTGCTCACCACAGACGCCGATCTTGAGCCCGGGCCGGGCTTTGCGGCCTTCCTCGACGGCTATCTGCACCAGGCGGCCCACGCCTTCACGGTCGATGGACTCGAACGGCGAGACGCCGAAGATGCCCTTCTCCAGGTAGTCCGGGAAGAAGGCCGCCTCGACGTCGTCGCGGGAGAAGCCCCAGGTCATCTGGGTCAGGTCGTTGGTGCCGAAGGAGAAGAACTGGGCAGCCTCGGCGATCGCACCCGCGGTCAGTGCCGCGCGTGGCAGCTCGATCATGGTGCCGACCATGTGCTCGAGGTGAACGCCGGAGGCCTTGCGGACCTCGTGGGCCACGGCGTTGATCTCGTCCGCGATGTTCTCCAGCTCCTGGACCGCGCCAACCAGCGGCACCATGATCTCGGCCCGCGGCATGTCGCCGGCCTTGACGCGCAACGCCGCCGCTTCGAGCACCGCCTGCGCCTGCATGGCGAACAACCCGGGAATCACCAGACCGAGGCGCACCCCGCGAAGCCCGAGCATCGGGTTCTGTTCGTGCAGCTTCAGGACAGCCTGCAGCAGCCGCAGGTCACCCTCACGTTCCTCACCGCGAGCCTCGGCGACGGCTACCCGCACGGACAGCTCCGTGATGTCCGGGAGGAACTCGTGCAGCGGCGGGTCGAGGAGCCGGATCGTCACCGGCAGGCCGTCCATGGCCTCGAAGATGCCGGCGAAGTCTGCTCGCTGCAGCGGCAACAGCTCGGCCAGGACCCTGATTCGTTCGTCGTCCGTATCGGCAAGGATCAGCGCCTCGACCATCGGGCGCCGGTCGCCGAGGAACATGTGCTCGGTCCGACACAGGCCAATGCCCTGAGCGCCGAAGCGACGCGCCCGAGCCGCGTCCTCCGGAGTGTCCGCGTTGGCGCGCACCGACATCCGGCGACAGCCATCGGCGATGCGCATGATCCGGTGCACCGCCTTGACGAGCTCGTCCGCGTCCTCCGCCTCGGCGTCGATGGTGCCGTCGAAGTAGCAGACCACCGGCGAAGATACGACCGGAACCTCACCGAGGAAGACCTCGCCGGACGTGCCGTCGATCGAGATGACGGTGCCCTCCTCGAAGACGCGTCCGTCCTTGGTCGAGAACTGCCGGCCCTTGGTGTCGACGGTGAGCTCCTCTGCGCCACACACGCAGGTCTTTCCCATACCGCGGGCGACCACGGCGGCGTGTGAGGTCTTGCCGCCACGGCTGGTCAGGATGCCTTCAGCGGCGATCATTCCGTTGAGGTCGTCAGGGTTGGTCTCGCGCCGGACGAGGATGACCTTCTCACCTGAGCGCGACCACTTGACCGCCGTATAGGAGTCGAAGACGACCTTGCCGACGGCTGCACCCGGCGAGGCGTTCATACCCGTGGCCAGGCGCTCGCGGGTGGCATTCTCCTCGAAGGCGGGGAACATCAGCTGGGCCAGCTGCGCCCCGGTCACGCGTTGCAGAGCCTCGGCCTCGTCGATCAGGCCCTCGTCGATGAGCTGGGTCGCGATGCGGAAGGCAGCGCCGGCGGTCCGCTTGCCGACCCGGGTCTGCAGCATCCACAGCTTGCCGCGTTCGATCGTGAACTCGATGTCACACAGGTCGCGGTAGTGCTCCTCGAGCTGTCCCATGATCGCCATCAGCTCGTCATACGACTTCTTGTCCAGGCCCTCGAGGTCGGCCAGGGACAACGTGTTGCGAATCCCGGCGACGACGTCCTCACCCTGGGCGTTCTGCAGGTAGTCGCCGTACACGCCCTTGGCCCCGGAGGCCGGGTCGCGCGTGAACGCCACACCGGTGCCTGAGTCCGAGGACACGTTGCCGAACACCATCGAGCAGATGTTGACCGCGGTGCCCAGGTCGGAGGGGATGCGCTCCTGACGGCGATAGAGGACGGCGCGATCCGCGTTCCACGAGTCGAAGACAGCCCGGACGGCAAGGTCCATCTGCTCGCGCGGTTGTTGCGGGAACTCCCGGCCGGCGTGCTCGCGAACGATCTCCTTGTACGTCTCGACCAGTGCATGGAGGTCATCGGCGTCGAGGTCGAGGTCCGTGGCTGCGGGCCCCTTGCCGTGTTTCAGATGATCGAGCGCGTCCTCGAAGAGCTCGCCCTCGACGCCCATCACCGTCTTGCCGAACATCTGGATCAACCGACGGTAGGAGTCGAACGCGAACCGCTCGTTGTTTGCCTGCTTGGCCAGACCCAGGACCGACTCGTCGTTGAGCCCGATGTTCAGGACCGTGTCCATCATCCCGGGCATCGAGAACTTCGCGCCTGATCGCACAGACACCAGAAGCGGGTCGTCAGACTGGCCGAGCGTCTTGCCCATCGCCGTTTCGAGCGCGACGAGGTGCTCGCTGACCTCCGCCTCCATCTCGGCCGGCTGGGTGCCACTGGCGAGGTAGACCTTGCAGGCGTCCGTCGTGATGATGAATCCCGGAGGCACCGGCAGCCCCATGCGAGTCATCTCCGCGAGATTCGCCCCTTTGCCTCCCAGCAGGTCCTTGAGATCCTTGTGGCCTTCGGCGAAGTCATACACGAGCTTGGACACGGCAAAACCTCCGGGGGGATGGTGCGAGAGAGTGCTCGCAGGTTAGACCAGCAATCGACCTAACTGACCCATGATGTTCCCCAGGTCATACTCCGGTGTTCCCCAGGTCACATTTTCAGGCGATGGAAGGGGCAAGGAAGGCGGCGAGGGCGCCGGCATACATTGCGGGGTCCTGGGCGCCACACAGCTCTCGGGCGGAGTGCATCGACAGCATCGGCGCCCCGAAGTCCACGGTCGTGGCACCGGTGAGCGCTGCCGTCATCGGACCGACGGTCGAGCCGCAGGGCAGGTCGTTTCGTGACACGAAGTGCTGAACGGGGACGTCGGCCTGGTCACACGCCATGATGAACGCTGCCGCCCCCACGGAGTCGGTCGCGTAACGGAGCTTGACGTTCGTCTTGAGCACCGGGCCGCCGTTGATCGCGATCTGGTGCTGCGGCTCGTGCTTCTCGGGGTAGTTCGGGTGGGTGGCGTGGGCCATGTCGCCGGACGCGATGACAGTCCCGGCGAGGGAACGATGGAAGTCCTCCCGGCCGCCTCCGGCCGCGATCACGACGCGTTCGAGCACCGAGGGGAGCAGGGTCGACATGGCGCCTCGCTCGGACTGGCTGCCGGCCTCCTCGTGGTCGAACAGGACAAGCAGAGGTATCAAAGGCGAGGCTGTCGACGGCGAGGCTGATGCCCGACCGGGGCCGTCGACGGCATCGATCAGCGCGCGCACACCCGCATAGCTCGTCGTCAGGTTGTCCAGTCTGGGCGCGGAGATCAGGTCGCGGTCCCGGCCGATCCGGCGCGACGGCTGCAGGTCGTGGGTCATCACGTCCCAGGACAGGACGTCGGCTGCATCGACGCCGACCGCGGCCGCGAGGTAACCGCGGAAGTCGCCGGGCTCGGTGCTTACCCCCCACAGCGGCGTCAGGTGTTCCTGGGGGTTGAGCACCAGACCCTCGTTGACACCCCGGTCGAGATGGACCGCGAGCTGGGCCACCCGCAATACCGGCTCGTTGACGGTCAGCAACCGGGTCTCGACCCCGGCACTGCCACGGACCGCGACCC
>JABBOX010000116.1 GCA_012927555.1 Phycicoccus sp. | reverse complement strand
GTGGTCAGCGTGTCGTCGCTGGACCACATGGCCTTGACCAGACCTTGGGCCACGACGTCGTCGCCGATGGCGAGCTGTACGCGCGCGGCCAGCTGCTCCTGGCCGATTCCCTTTGCTGCCAGACGAACTGCCACGTGATAGTCACGAGACTCATCTCCCCAGGACCCGGTCGGGAAGGCACCCGTCAGGGCGTTGACCTCTTGCCTGCGAGAGGTCAGGTCCTCCACCGTGGGGGACACCTGGCGAACGAACAACACCTGGGCTCCCTGCGGCGCCCACACCCGCAACGCTGCCGCGGCGACCCCCCGACTCATCGACTGGCGCATCAACGTCTCGAAGGTCTCCGCCATCTGGGCGCCTGACGGGATGATGTCGACCGAGCCCATCAGCGCCTGGGCGATCCTGCGCACCTCAGCGACCTTCCAGTCGGACCCGACGCCGCGGCAGTCACACTGGAACCGCCCCTTCGCCCCGTTGATCGCCTCGGTCAGCTTCTCGGGCGTCTCGTGCTGGTTCTCACCGTCCGTCAACAGGATCGCGTGCTTCTGGGCCAGGGACGGCACCGTGGAGAAGACCCGTGCGGCCAGGGTCAGCCATGTGCCCATCGCGGTCCCGCCGTCTGCCCGGAACATCGACACGGCGCTCTTCGCCGCCGTTCGCGAGGAGTTGTCCATCTGGACCATGCCCAACTCGCCCTGACCGACGGGGAACGCCATCCGTGCCTCATGAGAGCCGGCAATGACGGCAAACCAGGTGCCGTCGATGATCTGGTCGATCGCGGCGACGGCCGCCTCCTGCGCCGCGCGGATGTTGATCTCGCCCATCGACCCCGACGTGTCGACGATGACGATCTCGCCGGCATCGCCCTGGCCGGCCTGGCCCGCCGCGCCCGCGCCGGTGCAGGTCACGGTGACGATGGCGTGCACATCCGTGCCACCGTCGGGCAGGAACTCGTTCTGGTAGACCTCAGCGGTGAAATCAGCCATCTCGTCAGGCTTCCTCTCGGGTGGACCGGGGTGCAGGGGAATCTATGCGGGCCAGTGCGACAGAGATGTTGTCCTGGCCACCTTGGGCGTTGGCCCAGTCAACCAGTGCAGCGGCAAGGGTCAAGGGCTCGGCGGTCAAGGGTTCAGCGGTCAGGGGCTCCGCGGCTACTGGTGAGCTGCCGCTTGTCTTCCGTACCAACGTCGCGAGGTCCTGAGCCTCCGAGCAGTAGTTCCACAGTCCGTCGGAACACACCAGGATCCAGCCGGGCTCGGCGAGCGTCATGGTGGCTGTGGTCGGGGAGTGGTCCGGCGCGTCAACCCCGAGCCACCGCGTGATGCCGTGCGACATCGGGCCCGTCTCTGCCTCAGCGCGTGGGACACCGGACGCAATCTGCTCCTGGGCGAACGAGTCATCGACGGTGAGTGCGACGGCTGTGCCGGCATCCGGCAGCCAGTAGACCCTGCTGTCGCCAACGGACCCCACGACGAGCAAGCCCTCTTCCACCACTGCCGCCACGAACGTGCACGACGCCGGATTGCCAGTGGCTGCGCCGACTTTTGCCACGCGGGTTACTTCGATCACGGCCTCGCTGGCGGCGTCGGTTGCCGCTTCGAGACGCGCGATCACGGCAGCGACCAAGGAGGAGGCGGTGCCCATACCGCGCGAGCGTGAGGACGCCAGGAGGTCTCGCGCCGCTCGCGCTGCCGCCAGGCTGGCCACGTCCGAGTCGATGGAGTTCGACACCCCGTCGCAGACGACGATCACTGCCCGCGACACTGGCTCGTCGTCGGCCGCGAGGGCCACGGCGTCCTCGTTGCGCGGATGCCGTATTCCGCGGTCGCACACCCCGGCGACCCACGCCGCGGGCTGCTCGGTGAAGTGGTCCCGAAGGGTGGGCGCACGCGCGCCGCACGTGCCGCAATACCCGTCACTGATCACGTCGCCACCGCAGGCCTGGCAGGTGGCCGCCGTGGTGCTCAGGTCGTCAGGCGCCGGACTCGCCTGGGGTGAGACCCCGCTCGGAGCGGCTTCTTCGGTGGCAACGGTCGGGCTGAGCTCTGCGCCGCAGGCCTCACAGAACTGTTCGGAGGAGGCGACGGCAACGTGGCAGCTCGGGCACTCCGTCACTGCGTCGACCCGGTCGCTGGGCCGTTCCCGTCACTCGATCTTCTCGTCACTGGGTGGTCCATCCGCGCACCGAGTTGGCCATGTCGACCAGGTGTACCTTCTCCTCGCGGTCCTTGGCATAGGTGGCGAGCTCGCGGTAGACCGCTTCGAGCCCTATGCGCAGTGACGGCTCGGCCGCCGGCAGCCCGGCGATCAGGATCTCCGGATGCGCGCCCTTGGCGCGGACCTCGTGGAGTGCGGCGTCAAGCACGGCGGCTGACAGGGTGGCCCGGTCCTTCGCGTCGATGGTCAGCGAGTCGATGCTGTTCATGGCCTCGGACAGGGCCGGCAGCCCACGCCCTGACGCGGCAAGCTGGCCGGCTCGCTGGCGGCGGGCCTGGGTGAACGCGCGGCTGGTCGGCGGGACGAGGTCCAGCGCAGCGACTGCCCCATCCAGGTCTCCACGTCCGGAGCAGATGCGGGCCAGACCGAACGCCGAAGGGGCGATGTAGTTGGCGTCGGTGTGGGCACAGGTCCAGTAGAGCGACTCGGCGACGTCGAGCTCGCCGCTGATCTCACAGGCGCGAGCCAGCGCCAGCTTGGCGGCCAGCTCGCCGGGCACCTGGCCATAGACCGCGTTGAATGATGACTGTGCCGCAGGGGCGTCGCCGCGCGCCAACGCGGCGAGCCCGGACATCCAGACGGCCCGCCACTCCCACGCGTCGGTGTTGAGCATGTCTGCGACGGCGCTGTCGACCACGTCGACGCGGCCGGCGTGCAGTGCCGCGTTCGCGGTGGCCAGCGACACCTCGGGAGACGCCTGCGGGGCGGCGATGAGGGCCTCGAGCCTGGCCGCCGGATCCTCGATGCTGACGGTGCGGAGCCAGCCGGTCATGGTGTCGCTCTCGTCGACCTTCAGCCCGGGAAGGTCCTGCCAGTCCAGGGTCTCGTCGGAGACGGCGGGGATCTCGAACAGCAGCGATGAGGTCGAGTGGATCGCGGCGCCGGCGCCCGGCTTGTCGGAGACGACCTCGCGAAGCACCCCGAGGAGCTGGACGCGCAGCTCGTCCGCAGAAGCGAAACGGTCGGCCGGGTCCGGCGCGCACGCCTTGGCCAGCAGCCGGTAGAGCGAGTCGTGCGTCTGGAACAGCGGCGTCTCGCTCACCGGTGGGAGTGAGGTCAGGTAGGTCGACTGGTAGCCCCGGAACTCCATCGCCAGGACCAGGAGGGTGCGCCCGATGGTGAAGACGTCGGAGGCCACCGAAGTGCCGACCGTGGGCACCTCAGGCGCCTGGTAGCCGACGGTGCCGTAGATCGCCGAGTCGAGGTCATCGAGCCGGCGCACCCCGCCGAGGTCGATCAGCTTGACCGCATCTCCGACCTGGATGATGTTGTCCGGTTTGAAGTCGCAGTAGACCAGCCCCAGGTCGTGCAGGTACTGGAAGGCCGGCAGGATCTCGATGATGAACGCGATGGCCTGGTCGATCGGCAGCGCGTCGTAGCGGCCTCCGGCTGCCTTCATCCGCGACTTGAGCAGTGACTTCAGCGAGGTGCCGCCGACGTACTCCATGACGATGTAGCCGGCGCCCTCGTGGGTGACGAAGTTGTAGATCTCGACGATCAGCGGGTGCTCCACCTGCGCCAGGAACTGCCGCTCGGCGATGGCCGCTGCCATGGCGTCGGCGTCGCCGGAGTTGAGCAGGCCCTTGAGAACCACCCAGCGGTCGGAGACATTACGATCGCGTGCGAGGTAGACCCAGCCGAGACCACCGTGCGCCAGGCATCCGGCAACCTCATACTGCCCGCCGACAAGAGAACCGGGCGCGAGCTTGGGAGTGAAGGAGAAGGGGTTGCGGCATTTGGCGCAGAAGCCTTCGGTACGTCCGGGCTGGCCGTCGCGCGACCGGCCGACGGGCGAACCGCACGACGGACAGTTGCGCTTCTCCTCCGGGACGGACGGGTTCTTCATGATCGCCTCGGACGCGTCCACCGCGGGGATCGGCGGGATCGTCGTCAGGCCGGCACCAAGCCCGGTGCCGCGCAGTCGCTTGGACGAGGTGCCGAGCCTGCGGGTCACTGTGGAACCGGAGAGGGCGCGAGCGGATCCCAGCGCGGTGGAGGACAGCCGGTTGGACGCCCGCGACACCGTCGAGACGCTGCTGCCGATCCCGGCCGGCTGGGTTGCGGCAGAGACATCGGCGCCGGGCACGTGGCCCGCGAGTGGCGTCGTGCGGCTTGAGCCTGCTCCGCCTGAGGGTGTGCCGCTCGGGGGCTGGGCCGGTCCACCCGGCGAACCGCAGATGTCGCAGTAGCCGTCCAGGATCGACCCCGTGCACCCGGGCTGGGTGCAGGCGATGGTGGTCATGTCAAACCTCTTGTCATCTCGCGGGCCATCCCTGTGGTCGTCGAGCGCGAGGCGAGGTAGGCCTGATGGGCGGCCACGAGCGCGCGGGCGCGGACCATGTCGGACGGCTGTTCGCGCAGGACCTCCTGGGCACGGCGGAACAGCTCGTCGAGATCGTCGTTGGAGTCGGCAACGCCGGCGCCGGCGTCGCCGCCAGGTGAGCTGCTGCCGCGGACCCGGGTTGCCTTGATGGCATAGGCCTCCAGCCGCCCGCGCAGCTCGTCACGTTCATCCATCGCTGTGGCGTATGCCGCGTGCGCGAGGTTGAGGGCGCGGCTGACCGTCGCCAGCCGGGCCAGGTAAGCATTCACATCGGCGGAAGCCTGCGGAACCGGCCCCAGCGCCGCGACGTCCGGGACGGCGAGCTTGGGGGCGGGGTTCACGGAGGCCACACAGCGGGTGGCGAGGTCACGGATCGCCGCCCCACGGGCTTCGAGCTCGGCCCGCAGCTCGTGTGCCCGCGTCGCGTCCCGGGCAGTCTCCGCACGCGTGGCCGAACCGACGATGAGGTCACGTTCGGCGCGGGCCGCATCGGCCTCGAGCGGCCCGACCAGACCGCCGACATCCGCGCCGCGCTTGGCCTTGTCGACCATCTCACCCAGACGCTCGTCGAGCTTGCCCAGCTTGTGGGAGAGACGATCCCGGCCCTCCGGCGGCTCATTGGCCACGAGGTCGCGCACCCGCTCCAGCTGGGCGCGAAGCTGTTTCAGACGGTTGGCCACATCGGCATCGGAGGGGTCCAGGGAAAGCCGCGCCCGCAACGATGCCGCGAGAGCGTCGGACAGCCGCATCGCCTCGGGCAGGGACACGGCCAGCGCGCCGCTCGAGCTCGGTACGTCGGGTCGGCGGGCCAGCTGCGGGTCCAGGGTGGCGTCCAGACGACCCCAGATCAGGGTGGAGAGACGCTCGCGTTCTGCCGGGCCGACCCGCCCCGAGTCCCACGTGGCCACGAGCAGGTCATGCCGATCGGCGACTGCCTTCCAGAGCGCCATCGACAACGTGATGTCGCCGGTCAGCCCGGTGGTCCCATTGCTGGGGGTTGCGGCGGCCTCTGGTGCGGCCAGAGCCGCCTCGTCGAGCCGGTCGAGCTCGGCACGTCGCTGATCGCGCCAGGTGCCGAGCGCCTCCAGATAGTGCAGCGCGTCCTCGGCCGAGATCGTGGAGCCGATGCCGCCCGGTGGCTCAGGCGTGATGGCTGTCGCGACGGGCACCATCACGGAAGCCGCCCGTAGACCGCGGCAGGTGGCGCTGGTGCCGGACCGAGAGCCGCCTTGAGCCACGTGTTGTATGCCGTGGTCCACTGCCCGTCGGAGCGCATCTGCGCCAGCACGCCGTTCACGAACTTGACGAAGTCGAGGTGCTCCTTGGAGATGCCCAGACCGTAGGGCTCTTCGGTGAACGCGGGAGCCTTGATGACCAATGCGTAGGGGTCCTGGGCGGCCAGCCCGGCCAGGATGGTGTCGTCGCCGGTGATCGCGTCGACCTTGCCCTGCTGGAACAGCACCAGGCAGCCGGTGTGCGTGTCAGAACCCACCGGAATCAACCCGGGGAACGTCTTCAGCTTGACCAGGCTGGTGGACCCGTTGGGGGCGCAGACCTTCTTGTCCTTGAGATCCTCCATCGCCTTGACCGGCGAGCCCTTGGCGACCAGGACCTTCTGGCCGGCGAGGTAGTACTGGGTGGAGAAGTCGATCTGCTCCCACCTGGTGCAGTTCATGGTCATTGCCCGCGCGACGATGTCGACACTGCCGTCAACCAGGACCGGAAGGCGTTGGGCCGTGGTGATGACTCTGAACTCGATCTTGTTGGGGTCACCGAAGATCGCCTTGGAGACAGCCTTGAGCATCTCGATGTCGAAGCCCTCGATCTGGCCGGTGAGCGGGTTGCGCGACCCCAGGAGGAAGGTGTCGGCGGAGACCCCCGCGATGAGTCGACCTCGCTTCTGGATCTCGGCCATGTAGCTGCCCGCAGGCATGGCGTTCGGGGCTGGGTTCGGACCGTCGGGTGCGAAGGACGCGAGGCGGTTGCCGCAGGCAGGTGGCGGCGCGGTGGAGGTCGGGCTGGGCGCGGGTGCGGCGGCCGATGGAGCGGGCGGGGTAGGAATCTGGGTGGTCTCGTAGACCCCGGTGCCCGAACAGCCCGCCGTCACGAGCAGGGCCAGGGTGGCGATGGCCCCCCCGAGAGCCCCACGCCGACGGAGCCGGGTCGTGTTCGTCTGCAGCATTCTCTGCTGGTTCATCGGTACTCCTCCAACCGGAGCGAGACGCCCCACCAGGCCGATACGGCTGCGGCGAGCCCCACCAGCAGACCGAGCCAGGAGACGAACGGCAGCCAGGTCAGGGGTGTGTTCAGGCTGTCGGACGCCGCGCGGCTGCTCGACGTCAGCGCGGCCGCGGAGCTGGTGTCGAAGGCGTCGAAGCTGACGTTGGCCGAGGTGACACCGGCCGCACCGGCGCCGCTCCCGGTCGCCAGCGCGACCGCGCTCTCCCACCGACCCTCGTCATCGGCCTTGCGGATCAGAGCGTGGGTCTTTGCGTAACTCACCCACAGTTGATCCAGCTTCGCGGCCCGGTCGTTCAGCCGGCCCGCCACGGCGCTCTGTGCGGTGACGACCTCTGACGAACTCACCCAGGCCTTCTGGAAGGCTGAACCGGAGCCGCGCGCGATCAACGTCAGGCTCTCGTTCGACTTGGCGTCGAACGCGGCGATACGTGCCTTCGCCGTGGCCAGCGTCGCGGCATACGACCCCTTGCGCACGTCATCCACCCGAGAACCGACAGCTGCGAGCGAGATCGAGCCGACCACGAGTGTCACCAGGATTATCGCCGTGGCAGCGGCGAGGGGCGGATTCACCAACCGGTGGGTGCGCAACGAGAGCCAGCCCATGCCGCCGAGCAGCACGAGCAGGGCGAGCACTCCGCTCGCGATGAGGGGACTCGATGCCCCTGCGGCGCGGTCGAGCTCTGCGCTCACGCGGGCTTCGTTGGCCTTGACCAAGGCGTCCAGGATCGGCAGGGCGTCGCTGCGCAGACTCGAGCTGGCGATGCGGAGGTACTGCGCGCCGACCGGCAGGGCTTGGCGGTTGGTGGCCCTGGCCTGCTCGATCAGACCGGCGTAGGTGAGCAGCGAGTTGTTGAGGGCTCCCAGCGCCGGTCCGTCCGCAGGTTGGGCCTTGGCTGCCTCCGCGATCAGCCGGGCGGCCTGTGCCAGGGACGAGGTGTATTCCGTCCGCTGGGCCGCAGGCTCGAGGCCGCCGACCAGGAACGCGTTGGTGGCATCTGCGTCGGCCCGGATCAGGTTGGTGTGGATCGCCTGGATCCGGACCAGCTGGGCCGTGTTGGCCTCACCTCGTCCCAGCGCGTCATGGGTGGACCCGAAGGTCGAGAAGGCGGAGAGGGCGAAGATCAGCGACACGGCGACGGTCGACAGAGCCAGTATCCGGAGCCGTCCCGGGGTCCCGGACATCGCACGGCGCACGGAGACGGTGGCGTCACCCAGACGGCCCGCGACAGTCGGTGCGTTGCTGGGCGCTGTGCTGGGCACGTTGCTGGGCGCGGTCACGTCGGTTCTCCCTGCTCGTCGTCGTCCAGGTCCTGCGGCAACAGCTGACGCAGCTGCTCGGTGGTGGGTGTGTCGACCTCGCGCAGCCGCCAGGCCTGTCGGCCGATCGCGGCCTCGAGCATGTTGCGCGAGAACCGGCCGTTGCCGAAGGTGGCGCCGCGCGGTGTCGCCGCCAGCAGCTCCCGGAACTGCGCCGCCGCCTCAGGTGTGAGCTCGTAGTCGGCGCCGTCGGCCAGCAGGGTCAGGATCTCGACCAGCTCGTCGTCGGTGTAGTCGTCGAACTCGATGATGGTCCTGAAGCGGCTGGACAGCCCGGGATTGGCTGCCACGAACTCCTCCATCGGGGCGGGGTAGCCGGCGACGATGACGACCAGGTCGTCGCGCCGGTCCTCCATCTCCTTGACCAGGGTGTCGACCGCCTCGGTGCCGTACTGGTCACCCGTCAGGCTGTAGGCCTCGTCGATGAACAGGACGCCTCCGGCGGCTCCGGCCACGACCTCGGCGGTCTTGATCGCGGTCTGGCCGAGATAGCCGGCCACCAGCTCGGAGCGGTCGACCTCGACCAGCTGGCCCTTGGACAGGAGGGTGAGCGCCTGGTAGATCCCGCCGACCAGTCGTGCCACGGTCGTCTTGCCGGTGCCGGGGTTGCCGGTGAACACGAGGTGCCGGGTGATCGTCGCCTTCTTCAGGCCAGCCTCGGTGCGCAGCCGCCCCACCCGCAGGAGTGCGACCTGGCGGTGGATCTCGCGCTTGACCCGCTCCAGACCGATCAGGGCGTCGAGCTCATCGAGCAGCTCGTCGACGGTCTTCGGCTTGATGACCTCGGCGGGGGGCGACTCTTTGGGCGTCGTCGCCGTGGCTGTTGCTGCCATCACGGGTGTTGTCGGCGCGGTTGTCGTCGTGGTTCGCGCCCCGGCAGCCGTCAGCTGAGCGGCGGCCGCCACCGAGGCATTGCCGATCACCCGCATCGTCGGCTCACCGAGATCACAGGCTGCCGAGGCGACCTCGGCGAGCGCCTCGGCGTAGGGCACGCTGTGCGAAGACCCTTGTGCCACAAGCCCGCTCAGGGATGCGGTCGGAGCCGCCCGCCAACGACGACCTCGGGTCGCGGCGTCGAAGAAGTCCTGCGTGGTGGCGCCGCCGACGGCTGCGGCCCAGCTCGTGGCAGCCCCGGGCGCCGACTCAGCCACGGCTGCGGCCAGAGCAGCGCCCTCGGCCCTGGTTGTCCCGGCGTCCAGCCCGGCGGACTCGGCCACGTCGGCCAGGGCAACGAGAGCTTGGTCCAGCGTGAGCGTCGGCCGCTGTGGGGCGGGCGCGTCCGGGTAGCTCATGGAGCGCCTGATCCCTGATCCGACAGATCCAGGGCGCCGCCACCAGAAGCGTGGCCGAACTTCTCCGCCAGGAACCGGCCGTGCGCCACCAGCGCGGCCGCATCGGCACGGCATACGGCATCGAAGACCTTGTCCATCGTGGCGGCCAACAGGTCGAGCTGGTCGATCAGGATCATCAGCGAGGTCTTGCCGTGGTCGACGGGTCGGCTGTCGGCAAACTGACGCGGGAGCCGCAGGTAGCCGCCGATGGCCTCGGGCAGGTAGTCGGTCGCGGTCGCCATGACGTTGTAGGCCTGAAGGCTCCCGGCGCCCAGGTTCGACAGCCGCGGGATGGTGTCGCGCACGGTCCGGGAGACCCTGGTCACCCGCGAGGCGACGGGCGCCGGAACCACGCCCCCGGCCACCATGGCCTCGACGGCGTCGAGCGAGGCGAGCAGGTCCTCACTGGTGGGGACAGGGGGCAGCACGGGCCGCTCGGGCTCGCGCCGGCGACCCGTGAGACGCGCGAAGAGATCACTCAACGCCATGTCGTCGATCTTCCCCCGAACCCGCGTCAGCGGCCAGCGTCGGATGCACCGTCGAGATCGAGAGAGCCATGGGTGACCTTCGGGTCCTGACGGTCGACCCGCTCGAGGTACTCGCGGGACTTGCTGACCTCGGTCTCGAGGGTGCCGATCGTGGCGGCCATGCTGTCCAGCGCCTGGACCTTGAACGTGTCGATCGCGTCCATCGTGGCGTAGATGTTCTGGAAGGCGGCCTGCAGCTGCGGCAACCCGATCGTGGCCGACGCGGCTTGTTGCTGGATGGCGACCGAGTTGTCGCGCAGCATCTCGGAGGTTCGTTCGATCAGGCCGGACGTTGTGGTGTTCAGCGCCGAGATCTGGGTGAGCACGAGCTTCTGGTTACCGAGCGCCTGGGCCACCATGACAGCCGTGCGCAGCGCCGAGATCGTGGTGGTGGAAGCGCGGTCGACGCCCTTGATCAGCTCGATGTTGTTCTTGATGACGATGTCGATGGCCAGGTAGTTCTGGATCGACACGGCCAGCTGGGTCAGCAGGTCCTGATGCTTCTGGCGAACGTAGAACTGCACGTCGTCGCGCAGGGCCTTGGCCTTGTCGGGGTTATATGCCTCGATGTCGCTGATCGCGGAGCTCAGACGTGCGTCGAGGCGTTCGGCGACGTAGACGTACTGGTTGAGCCGGCCCATTGCCTCCCACAGCTGCTGCTTCTCGAGGTTGAGCGCGGCGTTGTCCTTGCCGAGCTCGTCCTGGCCGTCGCGCAACGCGTGCAGGATCGCGTCGAGATGGCTCTCTGCGCTCTGGTACTTGCGGAAGTAGTCGTTCACCCTGTCGCCGAACGGGATGAACCCCAGCAGCTTCTTGGCCCCGGTGGCGTCCTTGGGATCGAGCTCCTCCACCGTGTGGCGCAGCTCGAGCAGTGTCGAGCCGACCTTGGATCCTTCCGCGAGCCCGCCCTCCTGAAGCGCCCTGACTGGTGACTTCAGCAGGCTGTTGGACGTCTCGGCAGCGCGGCGGATGTCCTCGTCGCCCATCGAGCGCACGTCAGTGGCCTTGGCGGCGAACTCGGGCGAACGGGGAGCAGCGGCCATCAACATCGCCAGGTAGCCCTCAACCTTGGCGTCCAGGCCCGGCAGTGCCGAGGACTCAACGGCCGGAGCCAGGGAGGGGGCCGCGGTGGCCGTGACGACCTGGACCGGCGGGGGTGCCGTCAGGGTCAGGGCGGACTCGGCGGCCGCGGGCGGTTGGAGCGGCTGGCTGGCTGGCTGGCTCGGCGTGTCCGGATCTGTCATGACTGTCCCTGTCTCTCAGCATCTGCACCCCTGTTGACGTTTGGCCAATCTACGCGGTTCCCGCCTGAGACGACGGCGCATTTGCGTGTCATGACGGCGCATTTGCGTGCCACGATGAGGGGACCATGAGAATGTTTATCGCGCTGCCGCTGCCCGAAGTGGTCAAAGAGGACCTGGCTGGGTTCCTCGAGCCTCGTCAGGAGGCGGGGCTCCACGGCCTGCGCTGGACCATGCCCGCGCAGTGGCACGTCACCCTCGCCTTCCTGCCTGACCTGGCTGACCGGCATACGGATGAGCTGTTCGAACGGCTCCAGCGCGCCACCCTTCGACGAAACCCGCTGGTGTTGCGGCTGGTTGGCGCGGGTGCATTTCCTCACGCAGGTCGCGCCAAGGTGCTGTGGACGGGGGTGGAGCACGACGGAGAAGAGCTGATGCGGCTGGCAGGCGGGGTCCGGGCGGCCGCCTCGAAGGCCGGCACAGTGGTTGGCGGCGGGCGATTTCACCCGCACCTGACGCTGGCCCGACTGGGTGCGGCCGCGGACGTCTCCCGCCTGCTTGATGCGCTGCAGCAGTATGAGAGCCCGCCCTGGGAGGCCCGCGAGATTGCACTGATCGCGTCGTATCTCGGGCAGGGGCCGGACGCCAGGCCGCGCCACGAGGTTCGGGCCACCTTCGCGCTTGGTCCGCCTAACATGGGTTGAACCATGTCGGGATCCAGTGCAGAACCTCAGGGAGTCGGTGTCCCACGGCCGACCTCTGGCCCGGCGACCGACCTCAAGAGGTTGCGCTGGAAGCGGAGGGCCACGCGTGGGGCCGCGCTGCTGGTCATGGTCGTCGCGGTCTATCTCGGTGGGGTCGGCGCCACCAGTCTGTTCCCGACCGCAGTGCAGACCAGTCACTACAGCGCTGAGGTGCGGTTGTCGGCCCTCCCGTCGTTCACCTCGACTATTCACAGCCCCACATCTTTCGGTGATCTCGACCTCAAGTTCACCAGCCCGTTGCTGGCGCCCGGGGTTGACGCCACCGTCCAGGTGCGCGACACCATCACTGAGCTTTTCGACGACCGGCGCATCTCCATCGTGGCCTTCCAGCCCTCGAGCAAGGAGATCAGCGACGCGCTCGGCTCCGGCGTCACCGAGCTGGGGCTGAAGTTCACTGGGGGGGTTCTGGTCGTGGGGTTCGGGGTGATCGCCCTGATCGCCTACGCGCGGCGGCGCCCGCCCACCCGCCGGCAGGTCGTGTCCACCGCCGTCGCGGCTCTGGTGGCGGTCGGCGGCACCGGCGTCGGGGTGTGGGGGACCTATCAGCCGGACCAGCTCTCAAGCTTCACGACGACTGGCTTGCTCGGCACCGTGCGAAGCAACGCGGGGTTGCTGGCCAGCGTTGAGGCGCGTGCCGCGCAGGTCACGCCGTATGTCACGAACCTGCTGGCGCTCTCTGCGGCGTTGCAGGAGAAGTTCGTTCCGGCGGACATCTCCACGCCGCCGGCCGCCCGATTCCTGCTGGTCTCGGACATCCACGGAGCCAACCAGTACCCGCTGATGAAGCGGATCATCGACGACGAGAAGATCACCGCAGTCATCGACTCGGGCGACCTGATCAACTTCGGCAGCGTCACCGAGGCCGAGCTGGCCGGGATCTTCACCTCGATCAAGAACCTCGGGGTGCCCTACATCTTCGTGCGCGGCAACCATGACGCGAGCAGCCTCACGGACCAGACGTTGCTGGATCGCATGGCCAAGATCGCGAACGTCGTGCTGCTCGAGCCGACAGCGAAGACCTACACCGAGGTCACCGTGGACGGAGTGGTCATCGCAGGGTTCAACGACCCTCGGTTCTTCGGTGACGACAGCAAGAACATCGTCGCGAAGGAGCGACCAGCGGCGGATGCCTTCAACGAGGCGTATGCCGATCGGTCCCGCCCGGACATCGTTGTCGCTCATGAACCGTCCGCGGCCAAGATGGTCGAGTCGGCAACTCTGTTGATCAACGGTCACCTGCACAAGGACGAGGTCGATGGCAACCGCATCGGCGTCGGCACCTTCACCGGGGGTGGCATCGTGAGCCATTTCGTGAACCAGCAGAGCCTGGTGCCGGAGACGGGCGACCAACCCGGCGAGCTGACGGGCCAGCCCTACGCCTTCGACATCGCGGACTATGGCGATGGCTGTGACCTGACGTCGCTGACCCGGTACACCTTCCGCAACCTGATCCAGGGGAGGCCGGCCTATGACAGCGTCGGCGTCATCAACGGCAAGACGATCGCCACGCGCGAGGCGGGCGAACGGACTTGCGGGACAGCGCTCGGAGTGAGCCGAACGACGGTTACCCTCGGGGGGTGACCAGCGAAGCAGCCGCCGAGGGGGCTCTGCCGCGGGCGGACGCGGTCGAGCAAGCGGACGCGGAGGCAAGCGGACGCTATACGGCGCCACCCTCGCAGTGGGTGGATCTGGGCGTGCCCGTTCACTATGTCGACCACGGCGGCCCGGCGGACGGCCCCTTGCTGGTGATGGTGCACGGGCTGGGCGGCTCGCTGGTCAACTGGGCCGCGCTGGCTCCGTTGCTGACCGACACCTGCCGGGTGATGGCACTGGACCTGGTGGGGTTCGGCCTCACCAAGGCGGGCACGTACTCGACGTCAGTCACCTCCAATCAGCGCGTGCTGCAACGGTTCTTGGGCGAGGTGGCCGGCAGCCCCGCGATCCTGGTCGGCAACTCCATGGGCGGGCTGATCGCCATCCTGCAGGCATCGCGCCAACCTGAAACCGTGGCGGCGGCGGCCCTCATCGATCCTGCGCTTCCGCCGGTTCCGAGCTCGCGAATCGACCCACTCGTGACCGCCAGCTTCGGGATGTATGCCGTGCCCCACCTCGGGAAGGCCATGCTCAGGACGCGTCGTCGTGTGCGTACTCCAGAGCAGCTCGCGATGGACATTCTGAGTTTCTGTTGTGTGGACCCGTCGCGAGTGCCGCCCGAGGTGCTGGAGCAGCTTCTGGAGGTGGCGCGCGAACGCCGCGACTACCCCGACATCGACGAACACTTCATCACGGCGGCCCGTTCGCTCCTTGCCGTGCTGGCCCGCCGCAGCGCCTTCAAGGCCACCCTCAAAGGGATTCAGGCGCCGGTGCTGCTGTTGCATGGCGAGAAGGACCGACTCGTGTCGATAGATGCCGCCCGGGCGGTCGCTGCGGCCAACCCGTCCTGGCGCTTCGAGGTGGCCCCCGACGTGGGCCATGTCCCGCTGCTCGAGGCGCCGGTGTGGACCGCCAGCCACATCCTTGACTGGCTGGCGACCGATGCGAGTGACGCTGCAGCGCTGACGAGGACGTGAGGCGTGGAACAGCTCAGCGGACTTGATGGTGCCTTCCTCGCGATGGAGACCCGCTCGGTGTTCGGTCACGTCGGCAGTGTCTGCATCGTCGACGCAGTGACCGCCGACGGTGGCGAGCCAGGGATGACCCTGCAGCACCTCACCGAGGTCATTGAGTCCCGGCTGCCGTTGGTTCCACTCCTTCGTCGCCGGCTGGTCATGGTGCCCTTCGGGCTCGACCATCCTTACTGGATCGAGGACCCCGACTTCGACATCGAGTTCCATGTCAGGGAGCTCGCACTGCCCTTCCCCGGCAACGACAGACAGCTGTCCGAACAGGTGGCCCGGTTGCATGCCCGGCCGCTGGATCGCAGCCGTCCGCTGTGGGAGCTCTACCTCATCACCGGACTTCAGGGCGGGCGCGCTGCGATCTACTCCAAGATCCATCACGCCGCCATCGACGGCGTCTCCGGGGGCGACATTCTCACGGCCGTTCTGGACATGTCACCGCGAGGTCGTGAGCTGCCGGCGGTCGAGTCGTTCGCGGGCGAGCAGCCCCCGGACTCCGCGCGCCTGCTGGGCCGCAGCGCGGTCAACCTGGCCCGGCAACCGTTGCAGGCCTTCCGTCTCGTCTCCGGCCTAGCGCGCTCGATCCCTGCTATTGCCAACGCGTTTGGCGCCCCGATCGCGCAGCTCATGGGCGGCAAGGACAACGACGACGTGCTGTCGCAGACCGGGCTACGTGCGCCGAGCACGCCGTTCAACGCACCCGTGTCGCCACACCGGAGGTGGGCCTTCGCCGATCTTCCGCTGGGTGAGGTCAAGAAGCTGCGGAGAGGTTCTGACGGTGATGGACTGACCGTCAACGACGTCGTGATGGCGTTGTGTGCGGGGGCGCTGCGTCGTTGGCTGCTGCTGCACGACGCATTGCCGACTGCACCTTTGATCGCGGCCGTTCCGGTCTCGGTGCGGACGATGGACCACACGGGCGAGTCCGGCAACCGGGTGTCCATGATGCTGGCTGCCCTGCCGACCAACCTGTCTGGTCCGGGGGACCGACTGGCTGCCATGCATGACGCGATGCGGGCGGCCAAGGACCAGCACGGTGCCATCCCGGCGGGCCTGCTGGCCGACGTCAGCCAGTTTGCCATGCCGGTACTGGCCAACCAGGCCTGGCGACTGTCCGCCAAGCTGCGGTTGTTCGAGCGCGCCAGCCCGTTCAACCTGTTCATCTCCAACGTTCCAGGGCCGAACGTCCCTCTCTATTTCGCCGGCGCCGAGCTGTTGGCCTACTACCCGGTGTCGGCCGTGGCCGATGGTCAGGGGCTCAACATCACGGTGATGAGCTATCGCGACAACTTGTACTTCGGGCTGGTCGCCTGCCGCCAGCTGGTGCCGGACCTCGACATCATGGCGGGCTTCCTGCGCGACGAGCTGGACGCCCTCACCGCCGCGTTGCAGACGTGATGCCGTTGTGACCGATGCGGACGCGATTGTCGTCGGGGCCGGCCTCGCCGGCCTGGTTGCCACCGCTGAGCTGATCGACGCCGGCAAGTCCGTCATCGTCGTCGAGCAGGAGTCGGCGCAGAACTTCGGCGGTCAGGCGTTCTGGTCGTTCGGAGGCATCTTCCTGGTCGACTCCCCGGAGCAGCGGCGGATGGGCATCAAGGACAACGTCGACCTGGCCTGGCAGGACTGGGAGGGCGCTGCTGGTTTCGACCGTGAGGCTGACGACCACTGGGGCCGGCAGTGGGCTCGTGCCTACGTCGACTTCGCCGCCGGAGAGAAGCGCAGCTGGCTCCGCGAGCGCGGCGTGCGGTTCTTCCCCGTCGTCGGATGGGCCGAGCGTGGCGACGGCCGGGCCATGGGCCATGGCAACTCCGTGCCGCGCTTCCACGTCACGTGGGGCACCGGCCCCGGTGTCCTCGAGCCGTTCGTGCGCAGGGTCCGTGCCGGTGTGGTCGATGGTTCGGTCACACTCGCCTTCCGGCATCAGGTCGACGCGCTGACGATGACCGCTGGCGCCGTCGACGGAGTTCGCGGAAGCGTTCTGGCGCCTGCAGACTCGCCTCGGGGAGTCGCCACTACGCGCAGAGCCATCGGTGATTTCACCCTCCGCGCCCAAGCGGTGATCGTGACCTCGGGGGGCATCGGCGCCAATCACGACCTCGTGCGGGAAAGTTGGCCACAACGCCTCGGCGCCCCGCCCACCGAGATGCTCACCGGTGTTCCGGCATACGTCGACGGCCGGATGCTGGGCATTTCGGAGACCGCAGGGGCGAACGTCGTCAACCGCGACCGCATGTGGCACTACGTGGAGGGCATTCAGAACTGGGACCCGATCTGGCCCGGTCACGGAATCCGGATCCTGCCCGGCCCGTCGTCAATGTGGTTTGACGGGGCCGGACGGCGGCTCCCGGCGCCGTGTTTCCCGGGCTTCGACACCCTCGGCACGCTCGCGCACCTGCGCACCACAGCCCACGACCACTCCTGGTTCGTCCTGACCCAGAAGATCATCGAGAAGGAGTTCGCACTGTCGGGCTCCGAGCAGAACCCCGACCTCACCGGCAAGAGCATCCGGCAGGTGCTGAGCCGGGTCCTGCCGGGGGCACCCGGACCCGTCGAGGCGTTCAAGGTCAACGGCGCCGACTTCGTGGTGGCCGACACTCTGGCCGAGCTGGTCGCGGGCATGAACCGCCTGACGCCGGGGGCACTTCTGGACCTGGGCGACCTCGAGCGGCAGATCGTCGCGCGTGACCGCGAGATGGGCAACACGTTCAACAAGGACGCGCAGATCACGGCAATCCACGGAGCACGTGCGTACCGTGGCGACAAGCTGATCCGCACCGCCGCACCCCACAGGATCCTCGACCCGAAGGCTGGTCCTCTCATCGCCGTCAAGCTGCGCATCCTGACCCGCAAGACCCTCGGCGGGCTGCAGACCGACCTGACCTCCAGGGTGATGCGGGCCGATGGGTCGGCACTGCCGGGGCTGTACGCCGCCGGTGAGGTCGCCGGGTTCGGCGGCGGCGGGATGCATGGGTACCGCTCGCTCGAGGGCACGTTCCTGGGTGGCTGCATCTTCTCCGGACGAGCCGCCGGCCGCGCAGCGGCGGGGGCGCTGGCATGAGCCCCCTGCACGATCGCGCGAGCGACAGCGTCAGCTGGGGCTTCCGGGTCACGGCGGCGTGGGCGTTGCGCTTCCTCATCGTGATGGCAGCCCTGTACGTGCTGCTCATCATGCTGAACGCCGTCAGCCTGGTCACCATCACGGTGATCGTCGCGGTCATGATCTGCGCGCTTCTCCAGCCCGGCGTCGAGCTGCTGATGCGCAACCGGGTGCCCCGGATCCCGGCAGCCATCTTGGTGTTCGTGCTCGGCATGTCCGCGCTGGTCGGAGCCACCTGGTTCGTCGTCCAGCAGGTCTCCGCGAGCTCCTCGGAGCTGGGGGCCCAGCTGCTGGACGCCGTGGCGAAGATCCGCAACTGGCTGGTCACGGGTCCGCCGCAGATGTCCGAGCACCAGGTCCAGCAGCTGATCGACGACCTGACCAAGACCATCACCGACAACCGCGCCAGCCTGGCCCAGGGCGTTTTCGCCACAGCCAACAGCGCGCTCCTCATCGTCAGCGGGGCGGTCTTCTGCCTTTTCGCGACGTTGTTCCTGCTCACCGACGACGGAGGTATCTGGCGGTGGGTCGTGCGGCTCTTCCCGAGCGAGGCGCAGGCCAAGGTGGCTCACGCCGGCAACGTGGCCTGGAAGACGCTGATCGCCTACATGCGCAGCACCGTCCTGCTGGCGCTGATCAACGCGCTCACCATGGTCGTCATCATGCTCATTGCCGGTATGCCGTTGGTAGTTCCCTTGGGCGTGCTGCTCTTCCTGGGCTCGATGATCCCGCTGATCGGCATGCTCGTGGCCGGCGTCGTGGTCGTCCTGGTGGCGTTGGTGACCAAGAGCCTGGTGATGGCCCTGGTCATGGCGCTCGCGCTGATTCTCACCATCCAGCTCGAGGGCAACCTGCTCAACCCCTTCATCCTGGGCAAGGCCGTGCAGATCCATCCGCTGGGCATCCTGATGGGGGTCACCGCGGGCACGATCGTGGGCGGCATCTTCGGCGCGTTCATCGCGGTCCCGCTGGTCGCCAGCCTGAACAACGTGGCCAACGACGTCCACGGTCGCGACATGGGGGAGCCCGCTCCCGATCTGCCAACCTAGCGGCTGATACCAACACAACCCGGCTCAACCCGGCTCAACCCGTTGCTCGGCCCGTCTCGCCGACAGCACGACGACCAGCGGCCACACCGCCTGGGCACCGGCAGCGACTCGTTCGGCTAGCCCCACCCGCTGGCCGCCCATGAGCAGCTCACCGAAGAACCACGCGAGGGCCAGCAACAACATCACGGTCGCCGCCGCGGATACGCGTGGTCCGAGGATGGTCCCGACGGCCTGCCCGGGCACCCGCGGGCCCCTCGACGCGAACGCGGGCCAAAGCGCGAGCGAGACAAAGGAAACGGCGGCGACGGCAGTATGTGCGCGCGAGGAGCCACCGTCGGCGGGCAGGGGAAGAGCGGCTACAAGCAGGGTGGCGAGCCCACCGAGCCCGTGGACCAGTCGTCCAGCCGCCGCCGCCGGGCGAAGCGCGAAGGCGGTGACCACATGTGACACACCGACGCCCGCCAGCGCGCTCGTCATCAACCACCGGTGTGGGGTGTCGCGCGCGGCGAGCTCGCTGATCGTGCGCACGACAGAGTCAAAGCGGACCGGCTGCACGGCGGCGGCGATGGTCCATCCGCCGATGAGTAGAACCGGTGCGGCAAGCGATGAGACCAGGGCCCACCACGGCACTCGGCGCATGAACAGACGGTACGCCGAACCGCCGTACTGCGAGACTGCGCGGGCTAACGTGGGACTGTCGTCGACATCTCCAGACTCCCGCTCGACCCACAGGAGAACACCGTGACCGTGGTTGACCAGCTGGCGGCCAGGCTCATCGGCGGACGGCTCATCACCGACCCTGACGTCGTCGACGCCTACCGTCGCGATCGCGCCGACCTCGTCGAGCCCGGGGACCCTCTCGCCGTCCTGCTGGCCGACACGGTCGAGGACGTGTCTGTGGCGCTCGCGTGGGCGCACGAACACGCAATACCGGTGGTGCCACGTGGATCGGGGACGGGGCTGTCGGGGGGCGCGACCGCCACGGACGGCTGCCTGATCCTGAGTACCGCGCGGATGACCGCCATCCGCGAGGTGTCCGCGGAGGACCAGCTGGCAGTCGTGGAAGCGGGGGTCATCACCGCCGACGTCGACCGTGCGGCTCGCGAGGTCGGTCTGATGTATGCGCCCGACCCGAGCAGCTTCGAGATCTCCACGATCGGTGGCAACCTGGCCACCAACGCGGGTGGCCTGCGCTGCGTGAAGTACGGCGTCACCCGCGACTCGGTACTCGGGCTGGAAGTCGTCCTCGCTGATGGTCGCATCATCAGGACCGGCAGACGGACCGTCAAGGGTGTCGCGGGCTACGACCTGACCAGCCTCTTCGTTGGCTCGGAGGGGACGCTGGGCATCATCACGAGCGCAACCCTGAAGCTACGCCCGCCCCCTGCGGCCGAGCCGGTGACCGTCGTGGGCAGCTTCGCTTCGATACGAGCGGCCGCCGAGGCGGTGGCGGGCATCGTTCGCCAGGGACTTGGTCCGAGCCTGCTCGAGCTGATCGACCAGAACACGTTGCGGTCGATCAACGAGTGGAAGAACATGGGCCTGGACGATGACATGGCGGCCATGCTGATCGCTCAGGCTGACGGCACCGACGCGACAGATGCCGGGGCAGCGCTCGTGGCTCAGTTCGAGGCGGCTGGCGCCGATTTCGTTGCGGTGTCGACCGATCCGGCGGAAGCTGTGCAGTTGCTCGAGATCCGCAGGCTGGCCCTTCCCGCCGCCGAGCGGCTCGGGCGGTGCCTGGTGGAGGACGTCGGCGTGCCTCGCTCCAAGCTCCCCGAGATGTTCGAGCGGCTCGAGCAGATTGCCGCGCACCATCAGGTCCGGGTGATGACCGTCGCCCATGCCGGGGACGGCAACCTGCATCCGATCTTCGTTTTCGATCCGACCGCTGACGGCACCGTGCCAGACAACATCTGGGCTGCGGCCGACGAGGTGTTCCGCACCGCACTGGACCTCGGCGGCACTCTCACGGGCGAGCACGGCGTCGGCGTTTTGAAGCGTCGGTGGCTTGAGCTCGAGCTGGGGCCCGACGTGATGGACGTCCACCGCTCGATCAAGAACGCTCTGGATCCGACCGGAATCCTCAACCCCGGCAAGGGTTTCTGACCCAGCGTTCTACAGGTACTGCCCCGTGGGTTCGTCTCGTGAGCCAGGTCCGCCCGAAGCGCCGGACAAGGGGTTCTCTGGGCCGCCGTCCGCAGCGGGATGTCCCGGCGGCAGGGCTCGCCGCATGTTCTGCAGCTGCTGTTGCGCGACCATCTGCTGGGCGAACAGTGCCGCCTGGATGCCGTGGAAGAGCCCCTCGAGCCAGCCGACGAGCTGGGCCTGTGCGATGCGCAGCTCGGCGTCGGATGGCGCTGAGTCGCCGAATGGCAACGTGATTCGCTCAAGCTCTTCGATCAGCTCCGGCGCCAGACCCTGCTCCAGCTCGGTGATCGACCGGCGGTGGATCTCGGCAAGACGGGTGCGACCCGCTTCGTCCAACGGCGCGCTGCGAACCTCTTCCAGCAGCTGCTTGATCATGGACCCGATGCGCATGACCTTGGCCGGCTGCTCGACCAGGTCGGCGGGGTTGGTGACCTCGTCGTCGTCGCCGGATGCATCGGCCACTCCCATGCCGTCCTGGGTGACCACGACGACCTTCTTCAGCTGGTCTTCGTCAGCGGAGCCCGGCTGCTCATCCTGCGATGGGTTCATGACTCCTATCCTGCACCGTCTCCGCCGCTTGGTGGGCGGGTCCCGCTAAGCGGTGCTGACGCTCGGTTCCTGGATGGCGCGCGAGACGCGGCGGACCCGCCATACCTGGGTGATGAGGGTGAGCCAGATGGCGGCCACGATGGCGAAGAGGGCGACGACCAGTCCCTTGCCCACGCCGGCGAGTGGCTTGTCCGGCGCGGGTGTGTAGGCGGACCGGGCGACCGTGATGTTGATGGTGGTGCTGGCGCTGATCGGTTTGGCGTCAGCGGTGGTGGGGGTGAAGGTCGCGACGAACTCCTGTGGACCGACCGTGGTGGGTAGGTACATGTGGTCGGCGTCGCCGCCAAGGATCAGCTTGGCCACCCCGGCGGCGTCGGTGTTGACCGCCCCGAGGGGGACGAGCCGGGCGGGGGTGCCGAACTGTGTGGTGGAGAAGAAGAACGCCACCGGCGCGTCGGCTTGGGGTTGGCCGTTGGCGCCGGTCAGGGTTGCGGTGAGCTGTACCTTCCCGCCGCCTTCGACGCCCTTGATGGTGATCGTGGGCGCCCCCGTTGCGGTGCTGATGGAGGTGCTGCTCATGGATGTACTCAGCGGTGTCGCGGCCTGGGCGGGATCGGCTGTGCCCACGCCGAACACGCCCGCGAGGGCGAGGAGCAGCAGGACGCCGAGCGTGCCGCCCACGCGATGGGACGCACCCGTGACGCCGACCAGGCTTTCGTTGTGATCGGCAAGCGCGACCGGCTCGGTGGACGGGTGCGCGCTCAGGTCCTTCTCCATCTCGTCGATCTCCTGCATCGCGTCGATCTCCTCCATCTCGTCGATGGACAGCAGTGGGACGACCCGGAAGAGGAGCATGAGCAGCAGCGGGACCGCGGCTGCTGCGGCGAGGGTGATCGCGATCGGGACCCAGGTGAAGTGGTAGCTGCCGAAGGTGTGGGTGATGGTGTCGTAGGTGGCCGGGCCGACGACCAGCAGGATCCGTTTGAGCCACATCATGGGCAGGACCAGGGTGGCGGCGATGACCATGCCGGTGACGTTGCGGGTCCAGGGCAGGGCGACCAGCAGCAGTGGTAGGAGACCTCCGACGATGGCGAACATCCAGAACCACAGGGCGAGGCGGCCGACCATCAGGTCGGTGAACACGGAGGCGGTGCCGGGTTCTCCGACGTAGGAGCCGGGCAGCAGGTCGGCGAACGTCAGGTAGAGGTAGGTGGCGGCGAACGTGGCCAGGATGAATCCCAGGCGCACGAAGTGCCGCGGGTGGATGAACGCCTCGAGGTGGTAGCCGCGGCGGAACCCGGCCACGACCAGGATGACCAGGGCCACCCCGGAGTAGAGCGCGGCGACGACGAACTGCGGCGCCCAGATGCTTTCGTGCCACCACGGTCGGCCGGTGGAGGCGAAGGCC
>JABBOX010000001.1 GCA_012927555.1 Phycicoccus sp. | reverse complement strand
AGCGCATTGTGCCCCTCGGCAGCTATGCGAGGGAGGCCGTCACGGCATACACGGTCCGTGCTCGTCCATCCATGGCAATCAAGGGCAAGGGGACACCCGCCCTGTTTCTGAACCAGCGCGGGGGACGGCTCACCCGGCAGAGTGCATGGACGGTGATCCAAGCGGCCGCCGAACGCGCGGGACTGGGCGCCACGGTCAGTCCGCACACGCTCAGACACTCCTTCGCGACGCACCTTCTCGATGGCGGTGCCGACGTCCGCGTCGTGCAGGAGCTCCTCGGGCACGCCTCGGTGACGACGACGCAGATCTACACGATGGTCACGATCCAGCGCCTGCGCGAGGTCTATGCAGAGGCACATCCGCGTGCTCGCTGAAGAATTGCCGACCGACAGGCCGACGTGCTGCCTTGAAGAGAGACCGCTCGCGCGACTACTGTCAACGCGATCAGCGAGAGGCTGAGCGATGCACGATCGACTGCGCTGGGAGTGAAGCAGCTGTGACCTACGAGGTGACCACAGCCACCGTTGACCCGACGGATGCCGGCACGGTGATTGTTGCCGTGGCCGACGTGCCGTTGCGGACTCCGGCCCAACTACCCGGCACCCAGGGCGCCGGAGTTGGACAGATGGGGCCTACGGGCCGGGTCATGCCTGAGTTCCCCGAACCCGCCCCGCTGCACAGCCATGGTCCGGCGCGCATCATCGCGCTGTGCAACCAGAAGGGCGGCGTGGGCAAGACGACGTCCACCATCAACCTCGGCGCTGCCCTGGCCGAGTGCGGACGCAAGGTGCTTCTCGTCGACTTCGACCCGCAAGGCGCCCTGTCGGTCGGCCTGGGCATCCCGGTCCAGGAGCTCGACGTCACGATCTACAACCTCCTGGTGGAGCGCGGGCACAACGTCAACGACGTGATCCAGCACACCGCGACCGAGAATCTCGACATCCTCCCCGCCAACATCGACCTCTCGGCCGCTGAGGTGCAGCTGGTCGGCGAAGTCGCCCGCGAGATGGTGCTGTCCCGCGTCCTTCGTCCGCTCGTGGACGACTACGACGTGATCCTGATCGACTGTCAGCCCTCGTTGGGGCTGCTCACCGTCAATGCCCTGACCGCAGCCCACGGCGTGATCATCCCGCTGGAGTGTGAGTTCTTCGCGATGCGCGGCGTCGCGCTGCTGGTGGAGACCATCGACAAGATCTGCGACCGCCTTAACCCTCGACTGCAGGTCGATGGCATTCTGGCGACGATGTACGACAGCCGGACCCTGCACAGCAAAGAGGTCGTGCGCAGCGTTGTCGACCACTTCGGTGACCAGGTCTTCCATACCGTCATCAGCCGCACCGTGAAGTTCCCGGACTCGTCACTGGCAGCGGAGCCCATCACGACCTACGCCTCGACCCACGCGGCGGCCGAGTCCTACCGGCAGCTGGCCCGCGAGCTGATAGCGCGGGGTGGGTCGGCCTGACCACCATGAGCTCGGTCATGGCGCAGGGTTCGGCCATGACTCCCGGCGGCGTGCTGCGCAGGGCCGGCAGCCGACCGTTCGAGGTGCACCTCGACGTCTTCCAGGGCCCGTTCGAGCTGTTGCTCGGCCTGATCTCCAAGCACAAGCTGGACATCACCGAGATCGCGTTGGCCGACGTGACCGACGAGTTCATGGCCCACATCAGGGCGCATCAGGCGTCTGACACCGAGTGGGACCTGAGCCAGGCCTCCGAGTTCCTGCTGGTGGCGGCAACACTGCTGGATCTCAAGTCGGCGCGACTCCTGCCGCAGCTGGGCCCGGAGGATGAGGAGGACCTGGCCCTGATCGAGGCGCGGGACCTCCTCTTCGCCCGGCTCCTTCAGTACCGTGCGTTCAAGGACGTGGCCGCAACCTTCGCTGCGCGCATGGCAACGGCAGGCCGTATGACGGCCCGTCAGGCAGGTCTGGAGCCGCAGTTCGCCGCGCTGCTGCCCGAGCTGATCATGGGCATCACGCCCGAACAGCTGGCCATGATCGCCGCCCGCGCGATGACGCCGAAGGTGGCGCCGACCGTGGGTCTGGACCACCTGTACTCGCCGACAGTCAGCGTTCGCGAACAAGCCGGCTTGATCGTGGAGCGGCTGCGTCAGCGCAGGACATGCTCCTTCCGTTCGCTGGTTTCCGATGCCGACAGCACCCTCGTGATCGTTGCGCGCTTCCTGGCCCTGCTCGAGCTCTTCCGTGAGTCAGCGGTCGCCTTTGACCAGGTTGAGGCGCTCGGATCGCTGACGGTCCGATGGACCGGGCAGGACGAGGGCGAGATCGGCGTCAGCGACGAGTTCGATGAAGAAGACGTAAGCAAGGATGACGTGAGCGAAGAAGAGGCGGTGGAACCAGTTGACTGACATGCCGATCGAGCTCCCGGACGAGGTTGAGCCGGTGGATGTCAAGCTCCCGGACGAGGTTGAGCTGGACGGGGCTGAGCTGGACGGGGCTGAGCTGGACGAGCAGGTCGCCTTCGACATCAACGACTTTCCCGGTGGCGCGCGCGGCGCCATCGAGGCTGTGCTCATGGTCATCGACGAACCGGTCACCGAGATGGCGATGGCCTCCGCCCTGGAGCTGCCGATCGAGGATGTGGCTGGTCACCTCCACGCCCTCGCCGCCGACTACGACTTGGGCAATCGCGGGTTCACCATCAAGGAGATAGCCGGCGGATGGCGGATCTACAGCCGCCCTGAGTACGCCCCTGTCGTCGCGAAGTTCCTTCTGGACGGTCAGCACGCGAGGCTCACCCAGGCCGCGCTGGAGACGCTGGCGGTCATCGCCTACCGACAACCGATCTCCCGGGGGCGGGTTGGCGCCGTCCGTGGAGTGAACGTCGACGGTGTCTTCCGGACCCTGCTGACCCGTGGCCTGATCGAAGTTCGCTCCCTTCCTGGCAACGATGTGGCGGCCGAAGGTGAAAATGGTGCGACCCTTTACGGAACGACGTCGTATTTCCTCCAACGACTTGGCCTGCGGTCACTCAATGATCTGCCGGCCCTCGCCCCCTACCTACCCGAGGTTGATGTGCTCGACGAACTAGCGGCCTTCCAGAGGGATGGCCGGGCATGAGTGAGCGCAAGCCATCTCGTGGCGATGCCCCTGCGCCTCGCAGACGCACCACTGGCGCCCCACGAGCGGGGGCCCCGCGCTCGGGTGCCACTCAGCGGGGCAACGCGCCTCAGCGGGGCAGCAGCGGCACGACCAAACCCAGCCAACCCACCCGGCTTCCCCCGCAGCGCGAGAAGCCGACGGTGGCCGTTGATGTCCATGACCCCGATGGCGTGCGCCTCCAGAAGCTCTTGGCGGCGGCAGGAGTGGGGAGCCGGCGGACCTGTGAGAATCTCATCACCTCGGGACGGGTCGAGGTCGATGGTCATCTCGTCACCGAGCTGGGCGTGCGGATCAACCCCGACACGGCGACGGTGCACGTCGACGGGTCCAGGGTCCAGCTCGACGAGTCACGGGTCTACCTGGCTTTCAACAAACCACTGGGCGTCGTATCGACCATGAGCGACGACCTCGGCCGTCCCTGCGTCGGTGACTTCGTCAGCAACCGCAAGGAACGCCTCTTCCACGTCGGGCGTCTGGACGCGGACACCGAGGGCCTGTTGCTGCTGACCAACGACGGCGACCTCGCCCACCGGCTCCAGCACCCGTCATTCGGCGTGCTGAAGACCTATCTCGCGCAGATCCCGGGACCCGTCCCGCGTGATCTTGGCAAGCTTCTTCGTGCGGGCATCGAGCTCGAGGACGGGCCCGTCAAGGTGGACTCGTTCAAGCTCGTGGACTCGGCGCCGGGCAAGGCTCTGGTCGAGATCCAGCTGCACGAAGGCCGCAAGCACGTCGTTCGGCGGCTGCTCGATGCTGTGGGTCACCCGGTGATCACGCTGGTGCGCACTGATGTCGGTCCGATCAAGCTGGGCGACCTGCGGTCAGGCCGGATGCGGGCGCTCAACCGCCCTGAGATCGGCCAGCTCTACTCAGCTGCTGGACTCTGATAGCGGGCGCCCGCCTCGGTCGCTACCGTTGCGGGCGTGAGTGACACGCGTATGCCGGTGCCGGTGAGCGCCGTTCGCGCCATCAGGGGCGCCATCCAGCTGGATGTCGACGAGCGCGAGCACGTGCTGTCCTCCACACGCGAGCTCGTCTCGTCGATCCTCGAGGCGAACTCGGTGACGAGGGACGACGTCATCTCGATCCTGTTCACCGCCACCCCTGACGTGCACAGTGAGTTCCCCGCGGTGGCGGCGCGCGAGCTGGGGCTTGGTGACGTCCCCTTGATGTGCACGCAGGAGCTCGACATCACCGGCGCGATGCCCATGGTGATTCGGCTGATGGCGCTCGTGAACACGACGCTCTCCCGCGCCCAGATCACGCACGTCTACCTTCGCGGTGCCGTCGCGCTGCGGAGGGACCTCGCACAATGACTTCCGCGGAGGGACCTCGCACAATGACTTCCGCGGAGGGACCTCGCACAATGACTTCCGCGGAGGGACCTCGCACAATGACTTCTGCCTCTGCTTCCGACGGGCTGCGGGTCAGGATCGTTGGCACCGGACTGATCGGGACGAGCCTGGGGATGGCGCTGTCCCGCAAGGGGTTTCGAGTGTCACTAGCTGACACCTCACCCACGGCAGCGGCTTTGGCACGTGACCTGGGGGCCGGCGTCCTCGCTGCCGATGTGACAGACGTCCCGGACCTTGTGGTCGTTGCCGCGCCTCCGGATGTCGTGGCAGCCGTGGTCGCGCACGAGCTGAAGCAGTGGCCTGAAGCGGTGGTGACCGACGCTGCCAGCGTCAAGGGTTCAGTGTTGACGACGTTGCGGGACATGGGAGCGGACCTCTCGAGGTATGTCGGGTCGCACCCCATGGCGGGGCGCGAGAGATCCGGCGCGGTGGCTGCGCAAGCGGATCTGTTCGAGGGGCGTTCGTGGGTCGTGGCTCCTGGCCCGCAGGCCTCGGTGGGCGCGATCGGCATGGTGCGGCAGATCGCCGTTGCCGCAGGTTCTGCCGTACTCGTCATGACGCCCGACGAGCACGATGCGGCCGTCGCAGCGGTGTCACACGTTCCGCAGATCGCCGCCAGCCTGGTGGCGAGCAGACTGCGCGACCTGTCGCCCGGAGCCATCGCCCTCTCAGGACAGGGGATCCGCGATGTCACCCGCATTGCCGCCAGCGACCCCAGCATGTGGACCCAGATCCTGTCAGGCAATGCGCCAGCCGTCCGAGCGGTCCTTGAGTCGCTTGCCGTCGAGCTCGCCAGCGTGCTCGAGGCGCTGCGTCACCTGGCGTCCCAGCCTGATGGCGGCGCGGTGGGCGCCCGGGCCGTCCTCGCCAAGGCTGTGGCGGACGGCAACGCCGGGCAGGCTCGCATCCCGGGCAAGCACGGCGCCGCGCCGACGACCTACGCCACCGTCATCGTCGTCATCCCCGACGAGCCGGGTGCACTGGGTCGGCTCTTGCGTGATGTCGGTGAGGCCGGAGTCAACATGGAGGACCTGCACTTGGAGCACGGCGTGGGCCAGCCGTTCGGCCTCGTCGAGCTGTCGGTGCTCCCCGCTGCCGCCCGGCCCTTGATCACCGCCTTGGGCGCCTTGGGCTGGCCGGTCCACGAATAGCCAGGCAGATAGGGTCTAGCGGGTGATCTCACCACCCAAGCCCCTGGTCATCGCCATCGACGGCCCATCCGGATCTGGCAAGTCCAGCGTCTCCCGGGCCGTCGCGCAGCGCCTCGGCCTCGCCTATCTCGACACCGGCGCGATGTACCGCGCCCTGACGTGGTGGTGCGCTCAGCAGGGAGTGGACCTCGAGGACCTTGACGCAGTGGCTCAAGCCGCCAAGGACCTTCCGCTGCGAATGGAGACCGACCCGAGATCGCCATCGATACAGGTGGCCGGCGTGGTGATCGACGAGGCAATCCGGACGACAGAGATCTCGGCGTCGGTGTCGAAGGTCGCGACCAACCTTGCGGTCCGCGCGGAGCTGTGCCGTCGCCAGCAGGCCCTGATAACGGAGTCAGTTGAGGCACGTGGGGGAGTCGTGGCCGAGGGCCGCGACATCACCACGGTGGTCGCTCCAGACGCTGATGTGCGCATCCTGATGGTGGCCCACCAGGATGCGCGGCTCGCGCGGCGCGCCAAAGAGCTCCATGGCGAGGCAGGGCACGAGGCGATGAGCGCGACACATGACCAGATCGTTCGCCGCGACAAGGACGACTCGACGGTCTCGCAGTTCATGGAGGCCGCCCCGGGCGTGACCTCGCTGGATACGACGGACCTCAACTTCGAGCAGTCGGTGGAAGCAGTTCTTGACCTGGTCGCCGCTCATACCGGCCGCGAAGACCTGGGATCACGCTCGCGGACGGAGCCCGACCAAAAGTAAGGGACAATGGATAGTTCCCGAGCCCTGATCGATCCCTTTTACCCAGGGCGATCACTGTCTGACTGATTCATCGACACTCAAACATCCACCCCTGCTACATACACCCCTGTGACATCCAATGAACCTGAAGGACCCTGCCGTGAACGAGCACTCCGATACCGCCGACCTCACCGAGGTCGATGACACGTCGGTCGAGCGAGCCCTGCGCGTGGGTCTCGAGGAGTTCGAGCTCGACGACGAGGACCTGTCGCTGCTCGAACGCGAGGGTGACGTCGACCTTGTGGCCGAGGAGAAGGGTCCGGTGCCGGTCGTCGCAATCATCGGGCGCCCGAACGTCGGCAAGTCCACCCTGGTGAACCGCATCCTTGGCCGACGTGAGGCCGTCGTCGAGGACGTCCCCGGTGTGACCCGAGACCGTGTTGCCTATGACGCCGAGTGGACCGGCACCCGGTTCACGATCGTCGACACCGGCGGGTGGGAGGTGGACGCCACCGGCATCCACCTGCGCGTCGCCGAGCAGGCCGAGATCGCCATCGAGCTGGCTGACGCCGTCATGTTCATCGTCGACGCGACGGTGGGCGCAACCGACACCGATGACGCTGTGGTCAAGCTGCTGCGCAAGTCAGGCAAGCCGGTCATCCTCGTGGCCAACAAGGTCGACGATCCTCGTACCGAGGCGGACGCGGCGATGCTGTGGTCCTTCGGTCTGGGTCAGCCATGGCCGGTCTCGGCTCTGCACGGCCGTGGCAGCGGCGACGTCCTGGATGCTCTCCTAGCGGTCCTGCCCAAGTTCTCAGCGGTGGGCGAGGCCTATCCCCGCGGCGGACCCCGTCGAGTGGCACTCGTCGGCCGTCCCAACGTCGGCAAGTCAAGCCTGCTCAACAGACTCGCCGGCGAGGAGCGTGTCGTCGTCGACAAGGTTGCCGGCACGACGCGTGACCCGGTCGACGAGCTGATCGAGCTGGGCGGCAAGACCTGGCGTTTCGTGGACACTGCAGGCATCCGTCGTCGTGTCCACCAGACCCGCGGGGCTGACTTCTATGCCTCTCTGCGCACCCAGACGGCGCTCGAGAAGGCCGAGGTCGCCGTCGTACTGATCGACGCCGAGGAGGCCATCGCCGAGCAGGACATTCGTGTCGTGCAACAGGTTGTGGACTCGGGACGAGCACTCGTCGTGGCCTACAACAAGTGGGACACCCTGGACGAGGAACGCCGTCACTACCTCGAGCGCGAGATCGAGAAGGAGCTCGTTCAGATCCCGTGGGCCCCTCGGGTCAACATCTCCGCGCTCACCGGACGTCACATGGACCGTCTCGTTCCCGCCCTCGAGATCGCTCTCGAGTCGTGGGGCACGCGCGTGTCCACGGGCCGCCTCAATGCCTTCCTGGGCACCGTGACCGCATCCAATCCGCACCCTGTGCGCTCGGGCAAGCAGCCGCGCATTCTGTTCGCCACGCAGGCTGCCACGTGTCCGCCCCGCTTCGTCGTGTTCGCCAGCGGGTTCCTCGAGGCGGGTTATCGGCGGTTCATCGAACGGCGTCTGCGCGAGGAGTTCGGCTTCGTGGGGACGCCCATCGAGGTCTCGGTGCGGGTCCGGGAGAAGCGTCGCAAGAAGTAGCTCGCTGGGCTTTCCGTGCGCGCCGTCGGATCCGGTCGACATACCGCAGCGGGTATGGCGATTCAGAGCAAACGGTGTCCGTAGGCTAGGGTTTCGTTCGCCTCACCTGAACAGCACTCAGGCGAGAGTCCCGGGATGTGGCGCAGCTTGGTAGCGCACTTGACTGGGGGTCAAGGGGCCGCAGGTTCAAATCCTGTCATCCCGACTGGGACCAGCAATAGGTCAGAGGCCGTTTCCGAGAAATCGGGAGCGGCCTCTTGGCAAGCGGTCAGGCTCTGTGGGCTACCGCGTTGTTCGAGAGCCAACACACGGCGACCGCGATGTCCTGGCGCTCGGCGCGCGTCGTGGTGGCGCCGCGTTCGATGGCCTCGATGTCGGCATCTGGGAGGCCTGACGCCGCAGCCAGCTCGGCCACGGTGACACCCAGGCTCCGTCGCATGGCCTGGACCGTACGGCAAACGTACCGGTCGAACTCCGCGGTATCGACGGTTGCGTTCTCGTCGTTGATGATGCTCACTATCGGTTCCCCCCGGCTGGCTGGATGGCTTGGTCCCGCAGTTGCGCTCGCCCTTAGCCGAGGTAGTTGGAAGGGTCGCTGTATCGATCACGGACGGAGGCTCTCAGCCGAAGGAACGCATCGTGGCCCTCTGGCTGAACAGGGGCGATGGCCTTCGGGCCAGCTGCGGGAGCATGTTGGGAGCGGTGACCATGGGTGACCCCTTGCCGGCGGGGTTGACCCGGCTCCCGCGTTCCGATGTCCGTGGTGGCGACGCATCAAGGACCGCCCAGACGACTTTGCCACCGTCAGAGGTGGGAAGGACGCCGAAGGCACGTGAGAGACCAGCAACGATGGTGAGTCCTCGCCCATGCAGGTCAAGGACTGAATAGACCTGGCGTGGAAGCCTGGGGCTGTTGTCCCGGACGGCCAGACGAAGTGCCCCAAGGTGCCAGGACACAGACAATGCGATGTCGCTGCCGGCATACATCGTTGAGTTGGTCACGAGCTCGCTGACCACCAAGGAGGCCGTGGGAATAACTCTGCCCAGCCGCCAGTCCAGCAGCGCGCGCGTGACAAAGTCCCGTGATGTGCGAGGTGCGGTCGGGTGTGGCGCAAGCCGTAGCCAGTGAACGGCCGGGATGGGAGATGCCACGACCTCAGACACCGCAGACGCCATCGTTGCGGTCACGATCAAGTGCCTGCCCAGGGGATAGGAGGCCAGCTCCCCACGAACCTGCGGGTCCTGACAGGCAACCGCCACGGGGATCGCGGCCCAGTCGCGCACATGCCGACCGGCGGTCGCCAGCTGCGCAATCGCATCCGGTTCGGAGCCGTCCAGCACGGCGGACAGGTCACAGACGACACCGCGTGGCCCCTCAGCCAACGCCAGCTGGAGGGCGAGCTCCAGATCCTCGACGAGATCGCTGAGCCGTCCGACAACCTCGAGCGCGACGATGTCATGCATCATCTGTGCTCTGACCCGCGAAACCGGACCTGCGGGAACCTGGGAAGTGGTGTTCGGTGGCTGCGCCATGGCGCACTCGATTCGGTTGTCCTCACGCATAGGACGGCAGCCACCGAGGTCCGGGGCAGCACCGGAAGAAGTCGCGCAGCCAGGGTCCAGAGATGCGCGGCAATTCAAACAATACCCTCAAAACAGCCAAAACGTGCCGTCAGAAACCCAAGGGTCTGGCGGTCAGACCTGCAGCCCCACGGCAACGATTGCCTCCGCGACCGCACGGATGCTGGCGTTGTTGTTGCGTGCGTGTCCACGCATCAGATGGAACGCCTCATCCACCGTGACGGCATGCTTCTGGGCCGTGATTCCCTTTGCCTGCTCGATGACGACCCGGGACTCCAACGCTTGCTGCAGCTGTTCGCTCAGCTGTTGCTGCTGGCGCATCTTCGACGCGTTGATCACGTAGCTGGTCGCCACGTCGGCCAGCACCGTTGCCGCAGCAAGGTCCTCGTCCGACCACGCCCGCGGTGTGGACGAATACAGGTTGAGCGCGCCGATGATCTGGTTGCTCAGCCGCATCGGGATGCCGGCGACGCCTGCCACACCCAGCCGGGTGGCCGCGGCCGCGAACTCCGGCCACCGGGAGGTCTCAACGCGCACGTCGGGCACCCAAACCACGTCACCAGTGTCGTATGCGTCCTGACACGGGCCGGCTTGCTGCTCCTCCTGGATCCGCTCGAGCTCTCCTGAAGCCTGGCTCACCGCGGTCACGAACCGCAGTCGCCCGTCCTCGGCCATGGTGACTCCGCTGCCGACCAGACCCAGCACCGCGGCCACGCTCTCGGTAAGCTCCGCCAACGCCACCTCAAGGTCGTACTGGGCAGGCAGCACTCTGGCGAATCTCGACAACGTCTGCAGGAATAGCGACTGGTCGTACACCGTATGCGTCCCTCGGTTTACGCCGCCGGCTTGGCGGCTCACCGCAGCGCGGGACCGATACCGTCATAGGATCGTGAATCACCGCTCGGGCGCCACATGCTCATCACCATTCTACGCGCGTTAACCGCGAAGAGGCCTTGTCGCCGTGACCGAATTGTCCCAGCGCGATGGCGTGATCGAACACAGGCCTTGTCTGAAACATCGTGCACTGAAACACAGATCACTCGCGTGGCGAGCGAGGTCCTGAGGGGCGGGACGGCATACAGCGCCTAGGCTCTCTGGCGTGAGGGAACAGGTCGACGGGAGCGCCCGGGAGAGTCCTCCGGTCACTGACCGGGTCTGGACCGTGCCCAACGCGCTGTCGATGCTGCGGCTGGTCGGCGTACCAATCTTCATGTGGCTGATCCTCAGCCGCCATGACGACTGGGCGGTCGTCGTCCTGACCATCTCGGGCGTGAGCGACTATCTCGATGGCAAGATCGCTCGGACGTACAACCTGGTCTCGAGCGTCGGCCAGCTGCTCGACCCGCTCGCGGACCGGCTGTACATCCTCTCCACGCTGCTTGGCCTTGCGTGGCGCGAGATCATCCCCTGGTGGCTGGTCGCCGTCCTCGTCGGTCGCGAGGTCTTCGGGACAGCGCTCCTCATGGTCGTGCGCCACTACGGATACCGTGCGCTGCCAGTGCATTTCATCGGCAAGGCAGCCACGTTCGACCTGCTGTGGGCGTTCCCGGTGATCCTCCTGGCACAGGGTGACAGCGTCCTCGCGACCGTCGCGCTGCCGATCGGCTGGGCTTTCGCATGGTGGGGGGCAGCCCTCTACTGGGTCGCCGGAATCATGTATGCCGTCCAGACACGCGACGTCGTGCGAGCCGTCCGGGCAGGCCGGGCAGGCCGGCTGATCACGTGAGCGACTATCAGGCAGGACCGGCGGGTCGACCTGATGGATCCACCACGTTGATCAGCGAGATGATGGCTCGTCCGCTCGACCCCGGATACGCCGCCGCCGCGGAGAGCCGGCAAAGGTCCGGGCTGCCTCGGGCGACCGGTCATTCGAGCCCCCTGTTGGTCCTCGCCGCCGTCCTGATCGGTGGGCTGCTCGCGACATCCGCCCTGGCCCTGCGAGCCCCAGAAACCAGCGCCAACAGCGTCAAGACCTACCTCGTGGGCCGGATCGAGGCCATGCGCGCCCACGCTGAGGGACAGACCCGCCTCATCACCAAGTTACGTAGCGAGATCGACAGCGCCCAGGCTGCGGCGTTGAGCCAGCAGAGCGAGACGCTGCTCGCGCAGGAGCTGTCGCGACTCGAGCTCGCGGCCGGAACCGTGCCCGTTACGGGTCCGGGACTTGTCCTCACCGTCGACGATGCGGCGGCTGCGGACCCCCTGAAGAACCCCAACGTCGATCCGGGGGCGGTGACCGGACCTGACCTGACAAAGGTGTTCGCCACAGACCTTCAGATCATCGTCAACGGCCTGTGGCAGGCCGGCGCAGAGGCTATCTCGGTCAACGGTCACCGGCTCACGTCACGGTCGGCCATCCGCTTTGCAGGGGCGGCCATCCTGGTGAACTACCACGCTCTCACACGGCCCTACGTCATCATCGCGATCGGCGACCCCGGCAGCCTCAGCGCGAATTTTGCGGACGGCGCCGGCGGCAGCCATCTACAGTCGCTCGAGGCCAACTACAAGATCCGGGCCGACATCAAGGAGCGCGACTCCGTCGTTGTCCCGGGGGAGCCGGCGCTGTCCCTGCGGATGGCCAAGCCCGTGCAGTCGGCAGTGACGAAGCAATCTCCCAAGAAGCAAGCTCCCAACAAGACCGCCACGAAACCGGCCCCACAAACGACGGAGACCTCACCGTGATTCCCGCACTTGGATTGCTCGTCGGGCTCGCCGCCGGTCTCTTCCTGCACCCCGCCGTGCCCCTCGCACTGCAGCCCTATCTGCCCATCGCGGTGATCGCCGCGCTCGACGCTGTCTTCGGGGGCTTGCGCGCCGTTCTCGACGGCATCTTCAACGACAAGGTGTTTGTCGTCTCGTTCCTGTCCAACGTGGTCGTCGCGGCCGTCATCGTCTTCCTCGGGGACCAGCTGGGTGTGGGCTCGCAGCTGTCGACCGGCGTCGTTGTGGTTCTCGGCATCAGGATCTTCTCCAACGTGGCATCCATCCGACGACACCTGTTTCGCGCATGAGTCCGACAGAACCCCCGACGACAGAACCCCCGACGTCAGCACCTGACCCGGGCGATGACAGATTCGTCTGGCAGCGTTTGGCTCTGATGGCTCGTCCGCGGGCCACCAAAGCCAACGCCCTGGCCGCGCTGCTGGCCATCCTCCTCGGCTTCGCCGTGGCAACCCAAGTCCGGCAGAACCAAGTTCTGGGCCTGGAGTCGTTGCGCCAGAGCGAGCTCGTCACCATCTTGGACAACGCGACCCAGCTGTCTGCCCGCCTGGACCAGAACGCCCGCGAGCTCCAGGCCACCCGCGATGAGCTGATCAGTGGCAGCACCAACGGTGCCGCGGCGCTCACCGCTGCTCAGGAGCGGCTCGACACCCTGAGGGTCCTGGCCGGGACGGCCCGAGCTCACGGGCCCGGCATACGGATGACGATCAGCGACCCGGGAGCAAAGGTGGCGCCACCCTTGTTGCTCGACGCCATCGAGGAGCTTCGCGATGCCGGCGCCGAGGCCATACAGGTCGGAAGCGTGAGGGTCGTCGCCAGTTCGTACTTTGCTCAGGGCGGGTCCGGGATCGAGGTCGACGGTACGACCGTCACCGACCCGTACGTCATTCTGGCCATCGGCGATCCTCAGACGATGTCTTCAGCGATGGAGATCCCCGGAGGGCTGTCGGAGAGCGTCCGGGGGCGCGGGGCGAGCATCACCATCACCCAGTCGACCGAGCTCGTGGTGGGTGCGTTGCACACCCTGAGCGAGCCTCGCTACGCTCGCCCCATACCGTAACCGGCTTCCGCCGCGACGTAGCAGCTGTTTGGTTTCACCGCCTGGATCGCAGTGGCAGTCATCACCAGCGTCACAACATTTCAACAAGGAGCGGCATGCGCGAGCTTGAGTACCCGCAAGACCTTCGTTACACCACAGAGCACGAGTGGGTTCGCGCTGGGTCCGACGGCGTCATCCGCGTCGGCATCACCGCATACGCCCAGGACGCGCTCGGCGATGTTGTCTACGTCAGCCTGCCGTCCGTGGGCGACTCCGTGAACGCTGGCGACACCTGCGGCGAGGTTGAGTCGACCAAATCGGTCAGTGATCTCTATGCGCCGCTGTCCGGCGAGGTGGTCGCGGTCAACGACGCTCTGGAGTCCGCCCCCGAGCTGGTCAACTCCGATCCGTACGGCCAGGGATGGATGTATGACCTGAAGATCACCGATGCGGCGGCTGTGGAGTCTCTTCTCGATCTCGAGGCATACCGCGCCCTGCTGAGCTGACCCTCGACTCATGTTGGCATCGAGGACCAGACTGGCCGGCACACGATCGCAGGGTCGTTCTCGCATCAGTGGTTCTCGGAATCCCTCGCGGGATCCTCGATCACTGATCTAGGGTTGGTGCCTGCACGGTCGAGGCGACAAAGGAAGCGGGTGCGCAGGTTATGACGGAAAACGAGCAAGAGCAGGGGCGGGTGGGGGACCCCACCACCATGCGTCTGCCCGGCGTCGGAGTCCCTGTCGAGCCTGCGACCGACGCTGATCTCGGCCTATCGGCCCAGGACCAGGCGACGGTTGACGCGTTGGTGCCCGGCACGGCGCTGCTGGTGGTCCTGCGCGGACCCAACACCGGTGCGCGCTTCCTGCTCGACTCGGACGAGGTCAGCTCTGGTCGGCACCCCGACAGCGACATCTTTCTGGACGACGTCACCGTCTCTCGCAAGCACGCGATATTCAGTCACGAGGGTGAAGACTTCATGGTTCGCGACGTCGGTTCCCTGAATGGCACCTACGTCAACAGGGAGCGGATCGAAAGGATCACCCTCAAGACCGGCGACGAGGTCCAGATCGGCAAGTTCCGTCTCGTGTTCTATGCCGGTGTCGCCAAGTGACCGCCAGCGTCCACCGCAAGGCGTGAACCCGTCAGCGACACCCCGGCGGATGACGATCGGGGCAGTCCTGGCGGTGCTCGCGCCGGACTTCCCTGACGTCACCATCTCCAAGATCAGGTTCCTGGAGGCGGAGGGGCTCATCACTCCCGAGCGCACCGGCTCTGGCTATCGCAGCTTCGCACCAGAGGATCTCGAACGACTTCGCTACATCCTGACGGCCCAGCGTGATCTCTTCTGGCCACTCAAGGTCATCGCCGAAGCGCTCGACAAACTCGATCGCGGGCTCGAGCCGGTACTGGGCGACATGTCACCATCGCGTCCGCAAGTGCCTGTTCTGGCGACCGACCCCGATCTGCCCGGCGCCTCGGCGCTGCGCCGCCGTGGCGCTCTTCGAATGACCGACGCCGAGCTGCGTGAAGCCAGCGGCCTGGACAAGCCCACGTTCGAGGCGCTCTCCACCTTCGGACTCGTGCGTCCCGACTCCAGTGGGCACTACGGAGAGCCGTCGCTCGCTGTCGCCCGTGCGGCCAGCGCCCTTGCGGCGTATGGCATCGAACCCCGACACCTTCGGGCGTTCCGGACTGCGGCCGACCGCGAGATCGGGTTGGTCCAGCAGGTGCTTTCCCCCATCCGCGGGCGAACCAAGGGGACCGGCGGCAAGGTTGCGTACGATCCGACTTCGCAGATTCTGGCGGAGTGCATCGCCTTGCACACCGCATTGGTCAAGGCGGGCATAGCCGCCGAATAAGCGAGTAGCGTTGTCGAGGTGAGAGAACTCGATGTCTTGGGCGTGCGCGTCGAAATGCCGACCAACCAGCCCATCGTCCTGCTGCGCGAGCGAGGCGGCGAGCGCTATTTGCCCATCTGGATCGGCGCGGCTGAGGCTACGGCGATCGCGTACGCACAACAGGGGGTCGTGCCACCCCGCCCGCTGACTCACGACCTGCTCAAGAACGTCATCGAAGCGCTCGGACATGAGCTGGTTGAGGTCCGGATCGTCGCGCTCCGGGACAGTATCTTCCACGCCACGCTGGTCTTCGACGGAGCGATCGAGGTCAGTGCACGCTCCTCGGATGCCATCGCTCTGGCACTTCGCACCGGGACCACGATCCTGGTGGAGGACAGCCTCCTGGACGAAGCCGGCGTGGCGATCGCACACGAGGAAGACGACGAGGTCGAGCGTTTCCGCGAGTTCCTCGACCAGGTGTCGGCGGAGGACTTCGACAACCCGGACGAGCCCGGTCAGACCGAGATCTGGCCCCCCATCCCAGACTGAACCTCGACTAGATGTTGAGGGTTGTGGGCGAGACGCTGAGGGCTACGCCACATGCCGCGACACGCCGAACGGTGACCTTCATCGGTGATTGACGCTTACCTGCTGTTCGCCGTACCGTCAAGGTAAACAACGAGGCTGTAGTTACGAGGAGGTAAGCGTGAACTCCACCGGAGAAGCGCGTCATGGCACAGGTGCTGTGCCGTTCGCCGCGCAGGGGCTGCTGTTCACCGACGACCTCCCTGTACTGAGTGAGAACACCGGCTACCGCGGCCCGACCGCCTGCCGCGCAGCGGGTATCACGTACCGGCAGCTGGACTACTGGGCCCGTACCGGTCTGGTCGAGCCGTCCGTTCGCAGCGCCACCGGCTCCGGCACCCAGCGTCTCTATGGCTTCCGCGACATCCTGGTCCTCAAGGTGGTCAAGAGGCTCCTGGACACCGGGGTCTCGCTGCAACAGATCCGCGTGGCGATCAGCCAGCTGCGTGAACGCGGCGTCGAGGACCTGGCCCGGATCACGCTGATGAGCGATGGCGCCAGCGTCTACGAGTGCACCTCCGCGGATGAGGTCATCGACCTGCTCCAGGGTGGTCAGGGTGTCTTCGGCATCGCCTTGGGCCGTGTCTGGCGTGAGGTCGAGGGCGAGCTCGCGTCACTGCCCTGCGAGTCACCGTCGGGCGAGCTGTCCGAGGACGATGCCCCACCGGCCCACCCCGGCGACGAGCTCACCTCCCGCCGTCAGGCGCGCAAGATCAGCTGAGTCGCTCGACCCAGTCGTTCGGCCGAGTAGCCGAACATTCGCCGGTGCTAAGGTAACCAAGCCGTTTACCCCGTGCGGGAGAGTCCCCGCGCTGTGCGAGATCCCCTCTGGGGAAGCGCACTGTGGCGGGGCGCCGAAGGGGCAAACCTCCCCGGAACCTCTCAGGCGCCCGGACCGCACGGTCAGGCATCTTGGAGCCACCTTCAGGCGACAGGCGGGGAGGCCCGTGACCGCACACGGCACAGCAGTGCCGCCCGCGTGAGGAGCCTCAGATGACCATCGATCCCACCCCGACCATTGAGCCAGACTTCATCTCCCGGCACATCGGCCCCGACCACGACGACGTCGCGGCAATGCTCAAGGTTGTCGGCCAGCCCAGCATCGAGGCGATGCTGGACACGGCCATGCCGGGAGTCATCCGCAACGAGCGCGCCCTGCGCCTTGACGCGGCCCCCACCGAGGAAGCCGTCATCAAGGAGCTGCGTGCCCTGGCGTCCCGCAACACGGTGCTGACCCAGATGATCGGCCTGGGCTACTACGGCACCGTGACGCCGGCAGTGATCAGGCGCAACGTGTTCGAGAACCCTGCCTGGTACACGTCCTATACGCCGTACCAGCCGGAGATCTCCCAGGGCCGGCTCGAAGCCTTGATCAACTTCCAGACGGTCATCATCGACCTCACCGGTCTGCAGATCGCCAGCGCCTCACTGCTGGATGAGAGCACCGCGGCAGCCGAAGCCATGACCCTGATGCGCCGAGCAAGCAAGTCCGCGCCGGACGCCGTCATGGTCGTCGACCAGCACGTGCTTCCGCAGTCGCTCGGCGTCATGCAGACCCGCGCGAAGCCTCAGGACCTGGGCATCGTCGTCGCCGACCTGAGCAGCGTCACCACCGCCGAGGCACTGACCGCCGCGGCCGGCGGCAAGGCCGTCTTCGGCGTCATCGTGCAGTACCCCGGCGCCGACGGCGAGCTGCGTGACTGGTCGGCTCTGGCCACCGCCGCACACGAGGTCGGCGCGCTGGTCACCGCCGCTGCCGACCTGCTCGCCCTGACCCTGGCCACGCCTCCGGGGGAGTGGGGCGCCGACGTCGCCGTCGGAAGCAGCCAGCGTTTCGGTGTGCCCATGGGCTTTGGCGGTCCGCACGCAGGCTTCATGTCGGTTCGCACCGGCCTCGAACGCACGATGCCGGGCCGCCTGGTCGGACTCAGCATCGATGCTGACGGTCATCCGGCATACCGCTTGGCCCTTCAGACCCGCGAGCAGCACATTCGCCGCGAGAAGGCCACCTCCAACATCTGCACCGCCCAGGTGCTCCTGGCCGTCATGGCAGCCATGTATGCCGTCTACCACGGCCCTGCCGGCCTGGCCAGGATCGCCCGCCGGGTGCATGGTCACGCGACAGCGTTGGCCGAAGGCCTGCGGGCAGGCGGGGTCGAGGTCGAGACCCAGCAGTTCTTCGACACCATCACGGTTCGCGTGCAGGGCCGTGCCGCCGAGGTCATCTCCGAGGCCGCTGCTCGAGGCGTGAACCTGTGGCAGGTCGATGCCGACCACGTATCCGTGAGCACCGACGAGACCACCAAGCTCGACGACCTGTCAGCGGTATGGGCCGCGTTCGGCGTGCCCGGCCTGACCGCCGTCGCCGCTGTCGAGACCCTCACCTGGCCCTCGGCCCTGGTCCGCACCTCCGAGTTCCTGACGCATCCGGTGTTCCACCGGCACCACAGCGAGACGGCGATGATGCGCTACCTGCGCAAGCTCGCGGACCGGGACTACGCCCTCGATCGCGGCATGATCCCACTCGGCTCGTGCACGATGAAGCTGAACGCCGCCACCGAGATGGAGGCCGTGTCCTGGCCAGAGTTCGCCAACCTGCACCCCTTTGCCCCGCCGACCCAGACCGAGGGAATCCGGGCGGTCGTCAAGGATCTCGAGGACTGGCTGTGCGAGATCACCGGCTACGACGCCGTCTCGCTCCAGCCCAACGCCGGCTCACAAGGTGAGCTGACCGGGCTGCTGACCATCCGCGCCTATCACGAGGCTCGCGGGGAGTCGTTCCGCAACATCTGCCTGATCCCCGCCTCTGCGCACGGTACGAACGCGGCCAGCGCAGCCATGGCCGGGCTGAAGGTCGTCGTCGTCAAGACCGCGACCACCGGCGAGATCGAGATGGAGGACCTTCGGGCCAAGGTCAAGGCGAACGGCGAAAACCTCGCCGCGATCATGGTGACCTACCCGTCGACGCACGGTGTCTTCGAGGACACGATCACCGAGCTGTGTGAGCTCGTCCATGAGGTCGGAGGCCAGGTCTACGTCGACGGCGCCAACCTCAACGCGTTGATCGGCCTCGCGCAACCGGGCAAGTTCGGCGGCGATGTGTCGCACCTGAACCTGCACAAGACGTTCGCCATCCCGCACGGTGGCGGCGGTCCCGGAGTCGGGCCAGTGGCTGTGCGCAGCCACCTCGCCCCGCATCTTCCGAACCACCCACTGGCCCCTGAAGCCGGCCCCTCCACAGGCGTCGGACCGGTCTCGGGCGCTCCCTACGGCTCGGCGAGCATCCTGCCGATCTCGTGGGCCTACGTCCGGCTCATGGGCGGCGCCGGGCTGACCCGTGCAACCCAGGTTGCCATCCTGTCGGCCAACTACATCGCCGCCCGACTGCGTGACTCCTACCCGGTGCTGTACTCCGGGAACGAAGGGATCGTGGCCCACGAGTGCATCCTTGACCTGCGCGAGATCACACACGTCACGGGAGTTTCTGTGAACGATGTCGCCAAGCGCCTCATCGACTACGGGTTCCACTCACCGACGATGTCTTTTCCCGTCTCCGGGACGCTCATGGTGGAGCCGACCGAGAGCGAGGACCTCGTCGAGATCGACCGCTTCTGCGACGCCATGATCGCCATCCGCGGCGAGATCGAACAGGTGGCCCGCGGCGAGGTCTCGGCAGCGGACAGCGTACTGCACCATGCCCCGCACACGGCGGCCTGCCTGGTCGAGGAGTGGGACCACCCCTACGACCGCAAGCTCGCTGCCTACCCTGCAGGCGTGGACAAGCTCTCCAAGTACTGGCCGGCGGTGCGTCGCCTCGAGGAGTCGTACGGCGACCGCAACCTGGTCTGTGCCTGCCCGCCGATCGAGGTCTTCGAAGAGAGCTGAGACTCCGACCCTGCGCCCGTATGCCGCCGCCACCCTGCGAGGGGGCGGCGGCATCTCGCCGGGCACTCTGGCATGGTGAGTCCATGCCTGTTGACCCACATCGCTCGGTGACCATCACTCGTACCTCAGCCGGCCGCTATACCGCGGTCAACGGTCGAGGTGGCGTTCTCGAGTTCGGCACCGGGGATGTCGATGACTTCACGCCGGTGGAGCTGTTCCTCACCGCCATCGGTGGGTGCACCGCGGTCGACGTCGATATCCTCACGACCCGCCGTGCCGAGCCCGATTCGTTCGTCGTGCAGGTCGACGGCGAGAAGGTGCGCGACGAAGGCGCCACCCGTATAGAGGAGCTCTCGGTGACCTTCAGGGTGAGGTTCCCAGAAGGTGAGGATGGCGACGCCGCTCGAGCTCTGCTTCCCGATGCCATGGCGCGTTCACACGACCGGCTCTGCACCGTCAGCCGGACCGTGGAGCTCGGCGCCCCCGTGGCAACCCGCATCGAGCCCTGATCCGCCGCCATGAACCTGACCTACCGCCTGCTCAATGTCTTCACCGATGGTGACAAGCCGTTCACCGGCAATCCGTTGTGCGTGTTCGAAGATGCAACTGGCCTGTCCGACCAGGACATGCAGAACCTGGCGCGTCAGCTGAACCTCTCCGAGACCACCTTCGTGATGCCGGGAGGCCGGGACGTCAGCGCCAACGTCCGCATCTTCACACCGAACTACGAGATGCCGTTCGCGGGGCACCCGACGCTGGGCACGGCATACGTCGTTCATGAGCTGTTCGGTGGGGGAGACGCGATACTCCTTCGTATGCCGGCCGGAGACATCCCGGTGCGCGTTGCCGGAGATGTGTGGACCTTGCAGGCGAACCCGCCAACGTCCCTCCCAGTCGACGTGCCGCTCGCGGAACTGACGCGGATGATCGGGCTGACCGCGGATCGCGTTGCGGCGCAACCATTGTGGGTCGACACGGGCACGGTCCAGCTGATCCTGCCGCTGAGATCGGCCGCGGACGTCAGGGCTGCGGCTGCCGATCCACGTCTCCTGATCCAGTTCGCCACCAGACCCGGCGGTGAGTCGCTGGTCTACCTCTGGGCGCCGACCGGCACCGAGACCATCGAGGCGCGCCTCTTCTTCACCCAGAACGGCGCGGTCGTCGAGGATCCCGCCACAGGTTCGGCGTGTGCCAACCTGGGTGGCTGGTTCGTGGCCAACGTTGAGGTGGGGCTTCGACGACGTATCCACCAGGGGAGTGCGATCGGACGGCCCTCGGTCCTTGACCTGACAGTGGACGACGCGGGCACGATCTTCGTCAGCGGCACCGTCCTTGAGGTCGGACGCGGGACGTTCACGTTCTGATGCCGACCTACATCTCCTTCCTGCGCGCGATCAACGTCGGTGGTCGTTTCGTCAAGATGGCCGATCTGCGAACAGGACTGTCCCGTCAGGGTTTTGGCGATGTCGAGAGCTACATCCAGAGCGGGAACCTTCGCTTCACGTCGAGCCTTCGGTCAGCGGCCAAGGTCGAGCTCGTTCTCGAGGCCGGGCTGGCGGAGCTGTGCGGTTTCACCGTGCGGGCCATCGTGCGGACGCCTGAACACCTGGCCGGCGTTGCCTCATACGGCTCAGATCTTGGCGCAGATCTTGAGCTTCCACCGGGAGGGGAGGTGCGACGTTATGTCACGTTCCTCAAGGATGAACCGGGTGACGGGCTCGTCGCGATGATCAACGGATGGGACGTCGTGGGGGAGCGGGCACGGGTTGCGGGCCGCGAGGTGTACCTGTGGCTTGCGCATCCTTCACATGAGGCGACGCTGACCAACGCCCGGATCGAGCGCGGGGGAGTCGTAGCGACCACGCGGGACTGGAAGGTCGTCACGGCGCTGGGGGAGATGTGGGGCAGGTGAGGGCTTTTGACCATCTCTTTGCCGAAGCAGCACCACTGATCCAGCAGGGTCTGCACCAACGCGACACCCCACCCGTTGAAGGGGGTCGGTGGCCCGTGACTGTCGTGCTCCGGCCGGACCAGGCTTCCGCCACCAGGCTGGAACAGGTGATGGATGAGGCCGAGACCCTTGCCGGTCCAGGACACTTCCGAACGGGGATCGCCAGCTCCCTGCACATCACGGTGCGCGCCCTTGAGGGGTATCGCGAAGCGGCGGCGGGGGATGACGACGTGGTCCAGCGGTACGCCCTTGCCATGAGCCGAGCAGCCCGACAGGTCGAGGCGATCGAGCTGGACCTGGTCGGATTGACACTCACACCGGGCACAGTCATGGTCTGCGCGCATCCGATCGACGACAGCGCCGACACATTCATGGCCGCGCTCGAGGACCAGCTTGGTGCCGACGCCTGGTTCGAGGCCGCGCTCCATCGAGATATCTGGTACGCCAACCTTCTCCATTTCGCTGCGGACATTGCGCAGCCGGCGAGTCTCATTGAGTGGGTTGAGGAGCGCCGTCAGCTCAGCCTGGGACGCATGGTGCTGGACACCGCCGAGCTGTGGCGATTCCGTTACGAGGGCGGCACTGACGGACGACTGATGCGTCCAACCGTCCTCGCCCGCTCTCAGTTGGGCACCCTGGGACCGTGACCGAGCGCCCGTCGCGGTATTGGACTCCGTGAAGCTCGTGGGAGCCGAGGCTGAAGATCAGTATTGTGAGCAGCGTCGCAGTACACCGCGGGAGGCTGCCGGTCGTTGTCTCCTCAACATTCGTGGTCGCCTGGACCGTGTGGTGGGCCTGGACCGTGTGGTGGGCCTGGCGAATGTGGCCGGACTCCTGTGTGTCATGGCACTTCTCGGTTGACGGCGCCAACCTGCTTCTCCACGGCTCAGGGCTCAACATCTACGCTGATGCCCCATGGCTGCAGACCGGCCCGCTCTCGCTGGTGGTGGCCGCCCTGCTCAGCCCGTTGCCTGCCAACGTCGGCAAGAACGTCGCTCTTGTGGCGATGGCCGCAGCCGGGCCGCTGCTCATCGCTTCACTCGCGCCGCTGGTCGCCCCCACCGGACGCCATCGCCGGGTCATCATCGCGGCCATCGTCGTCATACCGGCTTGGACGGTGCTCTCGGTTCGATGGGGGCACCTCGACGACGTCCTCGCGATGACCTTCGCGATCGTGGCTCTGCGAGCTGTCTCCGCCGACCGGCCCGTCCTGGCGGGCGTAGCCCTCGCCGCGGCCATCGCGACGAAGCCGTGGGCAGTCGGTTTCCTGCCGCTTCTGCTCGTCCTACCCAGAGGCCGGCTCCGAGCGGCCGCCACGGCTGCCACCGGAACAGCCATTGCTTGGGCGCCGTTCGTTCTGGCCAATACCCGCACCCTGGGCGCCCTCCACCCGCCGATCGGCCTGTCGCCCTCGTCGGGGCTGCACACCCTTGGCGCTCGCGGAGTGTATGTGCCCGCGTGGGGACGGACAGCCCAGCTCCTCCTGTCACCCGCGGCTGCGATCGCGGCAGTCCTCAGCAGAGGCTTGCCGGGTGTGCTGCTCGTGTCAGTCGCGGTACGACTTGCCCTGGACCCAAAGGACAACGCCTATTACATCGGCAGCGCCGCGCTTGCCGCAGTGGTGTTCGACCTGATCGGCACCGGCTGGACGATCCCGTTGACGACGATT
>JABBOX010000181.1 GCA_012927555.1 Phycicoccus sp. | reverse complement strand
CAGGTCGACTGGCAATTCACCACCGACGACGCCCGCATCAAACTCCGCCACCTATACCCAGAGCATTAACCACGACGCTCTACTAGGAGGGACAACGATTCCTGTTCCAGCCTATGCGCTCGCAACGTGAACCGTCCGGCCCCTACGACTGGCGTTACTCCAAGGATCGTCCACATCGCCAAGATAGTCCCCGACTCATACGTCTGGCTGATGTTTGGAACTGCACCCCGCCCCCTGGCCGCCAGCACCGGCGCAGCGGCAACAACATCGCCCGTGCCCGTGGGCACGAGCGTCGCCGTGATCGAGAAGGAGTTCTCACGGTCGGGTGAACCGGAATCCACGGCGTGGCACACTGGCGCCGTTCGCGGACTGACTGCTTCCCAGGAGATCTCATGACCGTTCACGTTGGTGCTGAAGTCGCTGAAGACGTCGTCCTGGGGAGCGGCACGACCGTGTGGCCACTGGCTCAGATCCGCGAAGGCGCCAGGCTTGGGACCGGCTGCATCATCGGCCGCGGAGCCTACATTGGTTCAGGGGTGATTATGGGGGACAACTGCAAGCCGCAAAATCATGCCCTCGTTTGCGAGCCGGCTGTGCTTGAGGATGGTGTCTTCGTGGGGCCTGCCGTCAGGTTCACGAACGACTACTAGCCCCGGCCATCACGCCGGACGGCAAGCTCAAACGAGGGATGGACTGGGAGCCGGTCGGGGTCACCGTCCGGCATGGCACTTCGATCAATGCCCGGGCCCGGCGGCTCCGACGTCCCGCTGCCAGCCCTAGCCATCCGCGAGCTGCTGAAGGTGGAGTGAGTCGGCCTTGGCGACCACCCGGGCGCAGCCGGTCATCCTCGCGAGGATCGTGGCGTCGGTCACCGAGAGCAGGGGGGCCATCGGCGCGATGTCACACTGGCTGGTCAGCCACACGAGCAGGTCGCCATGGATTGGGAGCCGAGCAGCTCGCTCGGGTTCGGGGGCTGCCCCGAAGGCAGGGTGCCCGGAGTTGTTGGGGGAGGTTGGCGCGTTTCCACTCGGTAGACCGCCTAAACTCTGTTCGGGTTCGGTCATGGGAAACGAAACGGCACTCTGCTGGATCTCGGAGCCCGAATTCCTGACTCACGGGGACGTCCCGTCTTCGGTTCGCAGGCTTGCAGACGATCTCAAAGGTGATGGAAGTGACGGAACGCACCACAGTGGCCGTGATTGGACTCGGTTATATCGGGCTCCCAACGGCGGCAGTCCTAGCCACGCACGGCGCCGACGTGATCGGCGTTGACGTCAATGAGAAGGTCGTCGACGCGGTTAATCGTGGCGAGGTGCCATTTGTCGAGCCGGATCTTTCGATCTCCGTCGCCGGTGCTGTTCAGCAGGGGCGACTGCGCGCTGAAACAAAGACCCCCGAGGCCGACGTGTACATTGTCGCGGTTCCGACGCCGTTTGCGGAGGGCCACCTGGCGGACCTCACCTTTGTTGACGCTGCCGCCGACGGGCTGGCGGAGCGACTGCAGGGCGATGAACTGGTAATCCTCGAGTCGACGTCGCCTCCCGGGACCACCCAGCACATGGCCGACCGCATCCTCGCCCTCCGCCCTGACCTGAGTTTGGACGGAAGTCTCGGCCGGTCCATAATCCACTTTGCGCATTGCCCAGAGCGTGTCCTTCCCGGTCGCATCATGATCGAGCTCATCACCAATGACCGCATCGTCGGCGGCCTCACGCGAATGGCGGCTGAGAAGGCAAAGTCCGTCTATGAGAGTTTCTGTCAGGGCGAAATCATGATCACGGACGCCATCACGGCAGAGATGGCCAAACTCGTTGAGAACTCCTACCGCGATGTCAATATTGCCTTCGCCAACGAACTCTCGCTCATCAGCGCGAAACTGGGAATTGACGTCTGGGAGCTCATCGACCTTGCGAACCACCACCCGCGCGTCAATATCCTCCAGCCCGGCCCCGGGGTGGGAGGTCACTGTATCGCGGTCGACCCCTGGTTCATCGTCTCCGCAGTGCCGGAGGAGGCCAGGCTCATTCGCATGGCACGTGAGGTGAACGACAGCACACCGGAGCATGTGATCGGCAGAGTGGTCGCGATGGCTGCTCGTTTCAAGGAGCCGCGGATCGCGGCCCTCGGCCTCGCATTCAAACCGGAGATTGACGACCTCCGCGAGTCACCGGCCTGCCGCATCGTGGCGCGCTTGGCCGAGGAATTACCTGGGGCGCAGATCGCAGCGGTCGAGCCGCACGTCACCGCTCTTCCGCGCGAGCTTGCGGGTCTCGACAACGTCGTCCTCGCAGATTTCGAAGCGGCGGTTCTAGCGGCAGACATCGTTGTGCTGCTCGTGGACCACGCCGTGTTCAAGGCGGCTGACAAGAGGCGTCTTGGTTTGCGCGAGAAGGTCGTCATCGACACCCGGGGTGCGTGGCGGTGGCTTTGATCTCCCACGCCGCGGGCAGCCGTATCTGGGTTTCTTCGTGACTGGTTAGCTCCCACTCACGGTTGGAAGTCTTTCGCTCGCGTTCCCACGCCAAGTAGTTCTGCGATTGCAGTCACAACGCGTTCCGAAGCGCGCCCGTCGCCGTAGGGGTTAACTGCGTTCGCCATCGCTGCGTAGTGACCCGCATCGTGGATGAGCCGTTCCACCTCTTTCACGATGCGGTCCTCGTTGGTGCCGATCAGCAACACGGTGCCAGCGTCGACCGCCTCCGGCCGTTCCGTGTTTTCTCGCATCACGAGCACAGGTTTCCCGAGGCTGGGAGCTTCTTCCTGGACGCCGCCAGAGTCGGTGAGCACAATTCGCGCAAGTCCGAGCATGCGCGTGAACTCGCCATACGGCAGCGGCTCTGTCACCAGAACGTTCTCCAACCCTTTGAGGTAAGGAAGCAAGGCCTTCCGGACAATCGGATTGCGGTGCGCAGGGAGCACGATCACCTGGTCTGGCTCGCTGCGCGCGATTCGGGCGAGGGCGCGGCCAACGCCGTGCATGGTATCGCCCCAATTCTCCCTGCGGTGGGTTGTCACCAGGAGGATCGGACGGGCGGATGACGCCAGGTGCTCAAGGGCCGAGTCAGCGAAGGAAATCTCCTTGCCTGCGGCCATGAGAAGGGCGTCGATGACGGTGTTGCCAGTGACGACAATGTCCGCCTCCGCGACGCCCTCTCGCAGAAGATTCGCCTTGCTCTCGGCCGTCGGTGCGAGGTGTAGCGCGGCGATTTGGGTCGTGATCTTGCGGTTGGCCTCTTCCGGAAAGGGCGAGGTAATGTCATGCGACCGCAGCCCTGCTTCGAGATGTACCACCGGAATCTGTCGATAAAACGCTGCCAGAGCCGCGGCGGTCGACGTCGTAGTGTCGCCCTGGACCATGACGGCCTCCGGCTTGGTTGCTTCGAGAATCGGATCGAGGCCCTCCAGGACGCGACTCGTGATGCCTGCAAGAGTCTGCCCATGTTGAAGGATGTTCAGGTCGTGGCTGGGGACGATCCCGAACAACTCGTTGACCTGGTCCAGCATCTCCCGGTGTTGCCCCGTGACTACGGTGATGCCTTGGAGTGTGCGACTTGTCTCGAAAGCCTGGATGACGGGTGCGACTTTGATGGCCTCAGGCCGTGTTCCGTAGACGGTCATCACGCGGGGTTTCACGATGTGCTCCTCGACGACGAGGTCTGGGTCGACCTTGCGCTCATTGCTTTGTCATCCTTCATCTCGTGAGTGCGCCATCACCGTTCAAGAGCGGTGAATAATGGCTGGACTTCCGTCTCCCAATTCAAGATCTCCCGTGCCGTCTCGAGACAATGTTGGCCGAGGGCATCGAAGTCAGGGTTTTGCTCCATCAACTCCCGCAGAGTGTGGCTCAGACCCACGCTAGTGACCTCGGCCGTCCATCCGATCTTGTATCGGCTCACTAGAGCCACGTTCTCCGAGAGGTTCCCTGCCAACACTGCTCGACCACTGGCAACGCACTCGAAGATCTTGTTGGACAGCGAGTCATTTGCGGAGTCGACTCCCTCGTAAAGAGCCGTTCCAAGGTGGGCTGCGGCGTACCGATCTGGGACCTCGTCAGGGGTGCACGGCCCAAGAAAACGAACTAGGTCCGTCACATCCTCCGCCGCCGCGAGCGTGACCAGCGACTGCGCATATTCCGCGCTAGCCCTCCCGGTGATCTCCACTCGGACTTCGAGCCCCTGTCGCTTCAACGCTCCCGCCGCCTCGATCAACGCTTCGATCCCTCGGCCTGGATACAAGCTTCCGACTAGAGCCACAGTGAACGGCTTGTCGTTAGGGGTGGGCGCAAAATGACTCGGGATGAAGGCTAGGAGGGGGGCGTTGCGAATCACGACCACCTCGCGCGCACCGACCTCCCGAAACTCCCGCGCATGCGACTCGCAGACGCTGGTGACGACAACCCATGGCTTTGCAAGGACGCTGGTCATCAAAGGCTCAAGCCTCGAGACCAAAGTCCCCAGGGAGCCCTTTGTCCGGATTCCCGCGAAACGCTCTCTCGCGTTAACGACGACACGGCTACCAAACCGACGATGATGAAGGAGCGCCAGCCAAGTAAGCGACGTGCTGCCTATGATAAGTCGCGGTGCGTCAGTAGTCAGGACCTCCCGGGCCAGTCGCCCAAGGCCGACAGGGTAGACGTACCCCAGGTTGATGGCCGTGGCTGCCACTCCGGCGCCCTCCCGCGGGGCTGGGACCGGAACCTGTTCCACCGAGACGCCTGCCTCCTCGTAACGTTCGCGCACGTCGCTGATCCCCACTCGTCCGACGCGCTGAAGCGTGAAAGCAGCAACGCTCAGGGACGGGTCGTTGCTTGCTAAGGCAAGAGCCATCTTCCGTGTGCGGGTGGAGTGGCGGAACGGAAGGACATCCACGAAGAGGACGTCAACTTCCCGACGCTTGAGTTTGCTCACATTGCTCCTTACCTCTCTCAACCAGAGGTCCGGCCCCCATCAGCGTCGAGAGGATGATGAATCCGAACACGGCAAGAATATGGATAGATACCTGCTGAAGAAAGGCATCCGTCCCTGACTTCGCCAAGAAGATGCAGTCGACCGTGACGAACGGGTAGATGAGCCGGAGGAACGGGCGGGTGGAAATGGCCAGCACGGAAGAGACTCGGCTGAGTACAAAACCCAAGATAGGCAGAGCAATGAGGCCCCCAACGACCCCGAACACAAAGAGCAGTTCGGCAGTAATTGATGGCGGCACTCCGGATCCGCCGTCCCACTGCCGACCGAAGAACCGCTCCGAGAAGACGACCGAAATGCCCGGCGGCTTGCCGGGCAATAATGAGCGGGGCAGCATGGTTGCGGCGTTGGCAAGCAGCAGGTCGAGGTGTAATGACAGGTCCGACAGAGCTGAGGTGACGACTGCGCCGAAGGTATGGAGGACGTCGAGTCCCCCGTATACGAAGGGGTCGATGACACTATGCGCCTCAGCTCGCGGACCAGTGCCGCTCTGGCTGATGAGTTGTCCTTTGCGAATACTGACGGAGTACCACACAGTAAAAGGGATAGTACCCAGACCCACCGACGCTACGAGAACCCGAGGAATACGTCCCGCCGAGGCCCGAGCGATGGCGATCGCGATGACGTAGACCACCATCGGAAGGCGCGACCCGAGTACGAAGAGGTAAGAGACATAGCCGAAGCTACAGGCTGTCGCGAGCAACTTCTCGGACCTACACAAGTCACGAGTGCTCCACGCCGCCAGCCCAGCGACTCCTGTGCAGGCCGCCACCGCCGTGAGCGGGCCCAGCCCGGCGAGCAGATCGCGCTTCGTGAGGAGATTACCCACGAGGAAGGCGACGCCAATCTTGGACTGAAGGATGGCGAAGCAGACGAGGATCAGGACGACACCGCCAAAGAGTGATCTGCTCATGCCCGATCGGCTTCGCCAACTCATGGGTGTGGTGGGGCGCGAGGTGTTTCCGGCGCCGAGAGAACCGGCATGGATTAAGGCGACAGCCCCGATAGCGGTCGCGACGATTCGCGTGGACTGATCCACTGGGTAATCACTCCAAGGAGTCGCGAGGCCAAGTGCCCAGAGGATCGGCACGGCAAGTACGGACAGCCAGAGAAAGCCGAGCAGTGCGCCAACGGGCGTCATCAGCCACGACAGCACACCGGCGGTACTACTTCGACTCACCAGAAACACGACCAGAGGGATCGCCGCTAGGCAGATGAGCGCATCGGCGTCGAAGCCGTCCGCACGCCCGAAAAAAAACACTAGGAGTATCACCGAGCTCAAGAAGATGACGGTGGCCGCCGCCATCAGTCGAGCCGCGTCGCGAGGATCGTGTGCAGTCACGTTATCGGACCGGTCTCGTTCGGAGTCAAGACGCGGTCGTCGACGTCGCCGGGGCGAGGGTCGATGCGGCCTTCCACTGCCTTCCATGCGGCGCCGACCGAGATCCCGGTTCTCATCACGGTAGCGACCAGAAGGGCGGCTGCGACTGCCACCTTGACATCTATGGCGATGCTGAGTGTCGCGGCGATTGCCGGCATGATCACGATCGGAAGCAGACCCACCTTCGACGCCTTCCGGATTAGTGCATCTGTGCCCACCGCCCCCAGAGCAGCGCTGGGCACCAGGTTGAAGAGCCTCACTGCGCCGATGATCACGAACAGCGCGAGCAGTCCGGTATCAACAGGCAACCGCACGATGTGGGGCAGAAACAGCGCCGACACTGTGAAGGCAGCGGCCGCGAGGGCAAGCGCAAGTAGCCCGGCGGCAAGATAGAACTTTCGTAGCCGAGCCAACGTGAGGGAGTCCCGGCTGCGAACTAGCTCGGGCATAAGCAGGAAGCCTCCGATCGAAGCGATCGAGAGGAGGGGATAGACACCCCAAAGCTTGTGGATGTTGTAGACGCCGGTTGCCGCTAGATCCGTGGAGAGGAGGGTCACCATTGCCTGGTCGAGCCAGTCTAGAACAGCGAAGGACAGCATCGAGAGGCCGAAACCACCCGCGAGTCGGTTCAGTGCACGCCGATTCTCGCGGTCGGGGGACTCCTGCCACATTGGCCGAACCTTAAGAGCGGCCAAGACGCCAACCACGGTGCAGGCAAACAGGAGGGACAGCACCACGTATGTGTATGAGTAGACGCCGAACGCGACAACACCAACGATTAACAGTGACGCCAAGACGAGACGGTATCCCTGCTGGAGGATGGACGAGGCAATATAGGAGCCCTGACCGCGAAGCGCTGCGGACACTAGCTCGGAGATGCAGACCGCCAGAGCGCACGCGAAAAGCGCCAGCGACGAGCGCCACTCCGCTCCCAGCAGTCGGAGCACGACTCCGGCAACAAGACCTACGAGAGCCACCCGAAACAGTCGTTGGCCGACAACGGGCCTCAGAAGGCCAGTCGCTGGCCCCGTGGCAAGGGCACGGATGAGAGCCTGGTCCACGCCGAATAGCCCGAGGGTGAGCACAAGGGGCAGTGCGTTCCGAGTCAGGGTGTACTCCCCGAACTCCGCCGGTGAAACGTGTGCGGAGAGAATGGTATCGGCGAGGAACAGGAGTCCTACGGAGCCGCCGTACACGCCGGCGACCGCCAAGCCTTTCGCGCTGCTACTCATCACCAGTAGGTGCCACCCGGCGAGTGCCTCGTAGTCTGATCGGGCGGGCAGGGCTCCCTAGGGCAAGCACGTTTGGCTCAACCGGCCTCGTCACGAGTGATGTCGCACCGATCACCGCCCCGGCCCCGATCGTCCCGGCACCCACCAATGTGCTGCGTGCGCCGATCCAGGCTCCCTCGCCTATCGTCAACGGCTTCGCCGTCTGCCCTTGGTCTCGCCAGTGGACATCGGGATCGTCGAAGTTGTGGTCGTGAGACAGCAGCAGGCTGTCCTCGGAGACAGTGACGGCATCCCTGATGTCGATTCCGCCGGAGATGTCGAGGATGCATCGCGGTCCGATCTCCACAGCGCTACCGAGATACAGGCGGCCTCCAAGGTTCGGATGCGAGCGGTCAAGTCGCACATGGCTGCCCATGCGGAGATTGGGAGCGCGCAGCAACTTGATGAGCAAATGCCTGCGAATGGTCCTCAGTAAGGGGACGTCGTTCGAGCCAGCAGCCAGCATGCGGGCCATCCGCAGGCGCGAGAGGAACCGCGCTGTCGTTTCTGTGTCCTCGACTATCATGTCCAGGCTCCTGTCTTGAGACGGGGTGTGCGGCATCATAACGACTTGACGATCACACGTGCCGCCTGATGTTGGCCCACTCGTGATGACGCCGCGCGGTCGAGACGATAAAACGTACCGTCCGCTCGGCCGTATCCCTGACCGCGTAGTCAGCGGGAACCCGCTGGGGCTCACCCCGTGGTCCCGGTGACGTCATGACGAGTTGAACGGCCTCCACCACGTTGTCCGCCAGGAGCCCGGTCATGACGATTCCGCCCGTGTCAAGTGCCTCCGGGCGCTCTATGGAGTCTCTGAGCGTGATCGCGGGGAAGCCAAGAAGCGTTGACTCCTCGGCGATGGTGCCCGAGTCCGACAGCACGCAAGCGGCGCTCAGTTGCAACCGGTTGAAGTCGTGGAAGCCGAACGGCTCGTGGAACACGATGCCCTCGGGCTCGGTCCAGTCCGGAAGGGCCTCGAGCCGCTTGCGGGTGCGCGGGTGGGTCGAGACGTAGACCGGAAGACCCCACTTCTCCCGCACGGCGACGAGGCATTCGAGCAGCATCTGGAGGCGGACGGGCGAGTCGACGTTTTCCTCGCGGTGGGCACTGACCAGGAAGTAGCCACCCTCGGTCAGTGACAGCCGGTCGAGGATGTTCGAGGCTTGGATCTGAGGGAGGTACGCGTCGAGCACCTCACGCATCGGCGACCCGGTCAGGATGATGCGGCGTGGGTGTAGGCCCTCAGCCAGCAGGTTACGCCGGGCGTGCTCCGTATAGACCAAGTTGAAGTCGGCGACGTGGTCGACAAGACGCCGGTTCGTCTCCTCGGGAACGTTCTCGTCGAAGCAGCGGTTGCCGGCTTCCATGTGATAAACGGGGATGTGCATCCGTTTCGCGATGATGCACGCGATCGAGCTGTTGGTGTCACCGAGGATCAGGACGGCGTCCGGGCGCTCCTTCAGGAGAACCTCCTCGGTCTTGATGAGGATCTCTCCGAGCAGGAGACCCAGGCTGGTCGTGCTGACATCCAGGAAGTAGTCGGGCTTCCTCACTCCTAGTTCGTCGAAGAAGATGCCGTTGAGCCCGTAGTCGTAGTTCTGGCCTGTGTGCAGCAGAACGTGGTCGACCGTCTCGTCGAGCCGGGCCATGACCCTGGAGAGCCGGATGATCTCCGGCCGGGTGCCGACGATGGTCAGTACCTTGGTCATGCTTGGTCCTCCGGGGTGATCATGACGGGCTCCGGATAGGTGTCCGGCGCGGTGGGGTTGAAGAGTTCGTGTGCCCAGAACAGGGTAACCAGTTCCTCAGTGCCAACATTCTTGATCGAGTGGGCCCACAAGGTCGGCATATCCACAACTGACGGTTCATCTCCGTTGACCTCGAAGTCGATGACCTCATCGGACAGCATTCGACGCAAGCGGATCACGGCTCGGCCCGAGAGCACCTGGAATCGTTCGATCTTGCGCAGATGGAAGTGCTCGCCCCTGACGAAGCCAGGGTGAGTGCTGGAGACGAAGGTCTGGCCTTGGCCGCCATGCACCCGTACCGACTCGACCAGTGTCCCTCGCTGGTCGCTTCGGGGAGTCGGCTTGAAGGGGTACGCCTTGGGGAACATCGCCGCGCGAAGTGTGTTGAACAGAGCCACGTCCATGTCGTTGTGCAGCGCCGGGATGTCTCCGGTCCGATACACGTCGTAGTACTCCAAGAACTTGTCCCGCACTTCCGACACCATCAGCGACGTGCCGTGGGGTTCCAGAATGCCCTCGTATTCCGCCGCTATCGCGTCGATCATGGCTGCGGCGGCGTCTTGCACGTGCATGAGCGGAATGGGATGGTCGACGTTGATCTCCGGCATCTCACCGGCAGCGACACGCGAGGCGAAGGTCGCCACGAACGAGTTGTAGTTCGGGCGTCCGTGTTCGCCGAATAGGTTGGGCAGGCGGGCCACCGTGACCTTCGCACCGCGGGCGGTTCCCCAGGCCTGCAGCGCCTCGCCTGCTCCACGCGTGCCACGCCCGTATGGGGTGTCCGAGGCGGAGTGGATGCTGTCGGAGTAGACCACCGAGGCATCAGATCCCGTAGCTTTCAGGGCTTCGATGAGGCGCTCAGCGATCGCCAGGTTGCCAAACTCAAGCTCGCTGTCACTTGCCCGGTTGATACCCGCGAGGTGGATGACAACATCCGCGTCATTGATGGCCTGCTCCAGCGCATCACCCGCGAAGTCTTCGTGGCTGATCGGGCTGACCTCGAACCCGCCGAGGGCGCGCAGGCGAACACGCGTGTGCCAGCCGAGAAACCCATCGGCGCCCGTGACCACGATCTTCACGAGGACTTCATTCCCAAGAGATCACGTAATTCAGGGAGGTTCAGCAACAGCTTCTTGGTGTCTTCCAGACCCAACCGGTCGGTGTTCTCCGATGTGTAGTCGTCCATGTTTGCCACAGCCCTCTGTCCGTCCTCGTAGAAGCTCTCGTAGTCCATGGAGCGCACGTCCAAGGGCACCTTGAAATACTTCCCTTGGTCGGAGGCCCGCAACATCTCCTCGCGCGAAAGCAGGGTCTCGTGGAGCTTCTCGCCGTGGCGGGTGCCGATCATCTTGATGTCGGGGTCCTCTTGACCAAGGAGGCTCGCCACAGCCTCGGCCAGCACCTCGACCGTGCACGCTGGCGCCTTGCGGACGAAAAGGTCACCGGTCTCGGCGTGCAGGAACGCGTGCTCCACGAGGTCAACCGACTCGTCCAGCGACATCAGGAAGCGGGTCATTCTTGGCTCAGTGAGGGTAAGCGGTTGTCCGGACTGGATCTGCTTGACGAACAGCGGGATGACCGAGCCACGGGAGTATATGACATTGCCGTAGCGCGTGACCGAGACAGTGGTCTTGGACTCGGGGTGATTACGGGCGAACGCCTGCGCCGTCTTCTCCATGAGCGCCTTGGACATACCCATGGCGTTGACCGGGTACACGGCCTTGTCGGTGCTCAGGCAGACCACCGATCGCACGCCGGCAGCCGCAGCCGCCTCTATCACGTTGTGGCTGCCCAGGACGTTGGTCTTGACCGCCTGCGCGGGAAAGAACTCGCAGGACGGCACCTGCTTGAGCGCCGCCGCATGGAAGACGAAGTCGGTGTTGACGAATGCTTCGGCGACGCTTTCGTAGTCGCGGACGTCACCGAGGAAGAACCGGAGCCGGGCGTTGGAGAACCGCCTGCGCATCTCGTCCTGCTTGGCCTCGTCACGGCTGAGGATGTGGACTTTGTCGACGCCACGTGTCAGGAGGTGGCTGACCATCGTGGACCCGAAGGATCCCGTGCCGCCCGTGATGGTCACCGTTGCACCCTGCATCGCGGTCATTCTCTAGTCCTCCTCTGAACGGATCAGGCGCGCCTGATCAAGGTTCACGTCATTGGTCCCTGTCATGTCTCGTGCCCCATCCTTGCGTGTTTCATGCCGGACCAGCCGAGTTGCGGCCAGCTTCGGCGTCACCGTCCATCGAGCTGGAAGGTGTAGCGGTTCATGCGTCGCCCTTCCCGGGTCACATACTCGTCCGCGAGTCTCCAGCCTTGCGAAGTGTAGAAACGGTTGATGGCGTCGTTGCCGTTGGCATCGGTCGTCAGGAAGGCGCGAGTCCCGCCCATCACCTTCGCTCGCTCCAACCAGTGCGTTGCGAGCTGACGACCGACCCCAGACCCTTGCAGCGAAGGATCGAGACAGATAGAACTGAGCAGGGCCCACTGGCCGGTGGAGGGCAACTCTCCGCGATACGAGATCGCGCGAAGCAGTCGAGGAATCGCGGCAGGGTGGACGATTGCCGCGCGCGCGCTGGCGGCCACGAATCCAGGCCACATCTGCTTGAGAAGGCGCCGATAGAAGCCTGGTGGCTCCGTTGTACCAACAGCCGCACCGCAAGGGATGCCCTGCTCGTCACGTACCACCACTGTGATGGCAGAGGAGTCTCGGGCGAACCCCCGGTACAGCTGAGTGAGGAACTGTTCCCCTAGCGAGCTCAGGAAGAAGTCGGGGAAAGCCTCACGGTGAATACGGGCCAGGGCCTTCGCGTCGGACGCTGTGAGAGGGCCATAGGTCACGGTCACGACCGAACCTCCTGGAGTGCGGGCGCCCAGCAGGTGTCGGGTGCCGAAAGGTCGAACCTACCCCTGAGCCTCATCGATCCGGGCCATCCGGCCTCTCCGATGGGCGCCGCCGTGGCGTTCTGCATGGCGTCCCAGCTCAAGGCACGCGCCTCCTGGTGGCAGCGGCCTTCTCCAGGAGCGACTCGATGCTGGTGACACCGCGGTCCACGGAGAAGGTGCGTTCGTAGTACTGCAGGGCGCGCACGCCCATGTCGTGCAGTCCCTCGCGACCGAGATCGCAGGCGGACCTGATCGCAGCGGCGATCGTCGCCGGGTCACGCGGGTCCGCCGTGAACCCAGCACGACTATCGCGGATCACAGCCGCGACATCACCCTCAGCCGCAACCAGGAGTGCTCGTCCAGCCGCGAAGCCGGCCTGGGTCTTGCTCGGTATCGTGATAAGGGACAGTGCGTGTGGTCGCAGCCCGACGTAGTTGAAATCGCCGGTCGCCATCAGTGCTGTCATCTGCTCCTGGGGAAGCCGCCCCAGGAACCGCACGTTGGCTGCGCCGAGCTCGTCGGCACGACGACGAAGGTTGCCCTCAGCGGTGCCGGACCCCGCGATCAGGCACAAGAACCGGCCATCCGTGATCTGGGTACAAGCGTCGATCAGGCTGGTGAGACCCTGTGCTTCACCCATGGCGCCTGCATAAAGCAGGACGATCGCGTCAGTGGGGATGCCGAGCTCCGCCCGCAGATCGGTGTCGCTGGGTCGAAAGATCGTCTCGTCTGCCCACATCGGCACGTAGTGCAACTTCTCTGCAGGCACCCCACGCTCCTGAAGGATCTTGCCCACGCCCGGGGAGATGAAGGCGACTGACTCCGAGGCGCGGTACATCCCTTGGCACCAGGTGTTCAGGCTCGACTCAGCCAAGCGGTATGCGCGACCGCCCCTCGCGAAGCCGCTTGCGAGCAGGGTATCCGGCCACAGGTCGAGAACGTGCGCAACCTGAGGGATCCGCAGGCCGAACCGTGCGGCCCACATGGGCCATGCCACGGTGATCGGGGAGTAGTTGACCCACAGAGCATCCAGGCCTCGCAGCGAGCCGAGTCCGCTGGCTACGGCAGACGCGCCAAAGGAGGCGTAGTTGGTGACGCGGCGGATCGCCGAGGCGTCGTGGTTGGCGTAGAGCGCCACCCGCCGCACGTTGACACCGTCGAGCACTTCGTCCAGAGCACGCCGCATCGTGTAGCCGGGGGCGATGACGCCCGAGGGGTAGTTCGGGAAGCCGGTGAGGACTTGGACCTCGTGGCCGCGCGCGACGAGCTCACGTGCAAGTACGCCGGGGAGAGCGGCCGGTCCGGGCTCGGGGTCGTAGAACTGGGTCAGGAGGCCGACGCGCATGGGTTCGCGCCCTTCCTCGCTGGTCGTGTTGGGGGCTCGGGTCGTTTTGCGACCTGGCATCGTATCGGGGCATATCCTACAGTCGTTCGCGGCGACGAGGACCGCGTGTCCAGCCTGCAAAGGGGAGCTTTGACCAACGCCGACAGTTTCTTGCCATTCGCCTTGCCTGACATCGGTGAGGAGGAGATCGAGGCGGTCGCCGAGGCCATGCGCAGCGGCTGGCTCACGAGCGGACCACGGGCGGCAGCCTTTGAGCGGGAGTTCGCCGAGTTCCTCGGCGGGGATGTCCACGCGATGGCCATGAACTCCGCGACAGCAGGACTGCACCTGGCGCTGGAGGCGGTGGGGGTCGGACCCGGGGACGAGGTCATCGTTCCCACGTGGACGTTCACGGCAACTGCTGAAGTGGTCCGATACCTCGGTGCCAATCCCGTCATCGTCGACGTCGACCCGGCGACCTTGAACATCGACCTCGACGCCGCGACGGCTGCGATCACCCCCCGGACCAAGGCGATCATCCCGGTGCACTTTGCCGGCCTTGCCGTCGATCGCCAGGGCATCGCCAAGCTGGCTGAAGAACACGGTCTCAGAGTCGTGGAGGATGCCGCCCACGCCTTCACGACCGTGTCCGCTGGCGACCCAGTCGGAAGGGGCAGTAGTGACGCCGTTGTCTTCAGTTTCTACGCCACCAAGACGATGACCACCGGGGAGGGCGGCATGGTCGTCACCTCCGACGAACAGATTGCCGCACGGATTCGCACCATGCGCCTGCACGGCATCAGCCATGACGTTTTCGACCGCTACCGCAGTGCCGTGCCTTCCTGGCGCTACGAGGTCGTTGCACCTGGCTACAAGTACAACCTGACCGACCCTGCTGCGGCGATGGGTCGCGTCCAGCTGCGCCGATCGCAGGAGATGCGCGACAAACGCGCGGCCATCGCCGCACGGTACGACGAGGCCTTTTCCGGGCTGCCCCTTCAACTGCCGGCCCATGCCGACGAGGGCGACACCCACGCCTGGCACCTGTACGTCTCCCGTCTGACCGATGAAGCGGGTGTGCAGCGCGACGTGTTCATCCAAGAAATGGCCAAGGCAGGCGTTGGCTGCAGCGTGCACTTCATCCCGCTCCACAGACACCCCTATTGGCGCGAGCAGTGCAAGCTTGACGATGGGCAGTTTCCGGTGGCGACAGCCGAGTTCGCGCGCGTCGCCAGCCTGCCGATCTTCTCGAGCATGACCGACTCTCAGGTTGACAGGGTGGTTGAGACGGTGTCCAGGGTTCTGTCGTGACGGTCGCCAGCGACCAGGTCGTGGACGCCAAGCGGGGGTTTGACCTCATCGTCTCGGGGCTGGTGCTGCTTGTGGCTTGGCCCCTGTTTCTTGTCTTGGCGGCGGCGGTTCGCATAGACAGCAAGGGGCCGGCCCTGTTTCGGCAGGAACGGGTGGGGCTACATGGCGAGGTTTTCCGGATACACAAGTTTCGTTCCATGAAGGTGGACCACCACGGCGGGCTCGTCAGCACCTCTGGAGACAGCAGGGTCACCCGCATGGGCCGGTTCCTGCGCAAGAGCAAGCTCGATGAACTGCCACAGGTCCTCGACGTCTTCATTGGCCGCATGAGTCTTGTCGGGCCTCGCCCGGAGGTTCCCAAGTACGTCGACATGTGGCCGACCGACCGCCGTCAGGTCATCCTGTCCGTACGCCCTGGCATCACGGACCCCGCAAGCATCGCGTTGCGCAATGAGGCCGACGAGCTTGCTGCAGCCGAGGATCCGGAACGGCACTACGTTGAGTCGTTGCTCCCGCGGAAGACGGCTATGTACGTCGACTACGTGAACAACCGTAGTTTCTCGGGGGATCTGGCCGTCATTGCGCGGACTCTTGCAACGGTGATCAGGGGCTGACCTGCTTGGAACTGGGCTCGATCGTCATGCTCGGGTGGTCTGGGGCAATGCGCGTGCCGCTTCGCTCTGCATCCAAGAGGTTGCGTGTGAGTGGGAGCGGAATGTCATCGCGCGGACTACGTCGACGCTGAGCTTGGGCACATCGACGCAATTGACCAGCGGGTTGCTCGTGGCCCGGCGCTCGGTGTATGCGGAGAAGAGGTCTTCGGCGAGTTTCTCGCCTGGCCGCAGGCCGGTGTAGACAATCTCAATGTCCTTGCGACCGGAGAGGCGGATCAGGGTCTTGGCGACGTCCACGATCTTGACCTGCTCGCCCATCTCCAGAACCATCACCTCACCGTCAGCGCCGATGGAGTTGGCCTCCAGGACGAGCTGGCAGGCCTCAGGGATGAGCATGAAGAACCGCTCGACGTCGGGGTGGGTGATCGTGATCGGGCCGCCGCGCTCAATCTGTGCGGCGAACAAGGGCACTACCGAGCCGCGCGAGCCCAGCACGTTGCCGAAGCGCACCGAGACATACCGTCCCGGTTGGTTCTGGGCGAACCCAGCGGTCAGCCGCTCGGCGAGCCGCTTGCTGTAGCCGAGCACGCTGGTCGGATCCGCGGCCTTGTCGGTGGAGATGTTCACGAACGCGCCGACCCCGACCTCGGCTGCGGCGGTCAGGACGTTCAACGTGCCGAGCACGTTGCTCTTCCACGCCTCCAGCGGGAAGGACTCGAGCAAGGGCAGGTGTTTGAGCGCGGCGGCGTGAAAAACCAGATCCGGCAGGGTGGCCGCAAAGGCGGTTCGAAGGGTGTCCAGGTCGCGGATGTCAGCCAAGATGACCTCGTCGCCCTCGAGCAGTCCCTGACCGGTCAGGGACAGCTGGGTTGCCTGCAGGCCGGACTCGTCACGGTCGAGCAGATAGAGCTTGGCCGGGCCGAAGCGGGCGATCTGGCGGCACAGCTCTGAGCCGATGGAGCCGCCTGCACCGGTCACCAGCACCGATCGCCCGGCAATCTGCTCGGCAATGGCGGTGGTGTCCAACGAGATCCGCCGACGGCCCAGGAGGTCCTCCAGGTTGACGTCGCGCAGGTCACGGGGCGTGGGTTGACCCCCGATGATGTCGCGCAACGGCGGCAGGATCAGGACGTCCAGACCCGCCTCGGCGGCCAGGTCAGACAGCTCCCTGATCAGCTCCGCATCGGCCAAGGGAAGGGCCACGACCAGGGCTGTGGCCTCGTACCGCTGCGCGACGTCGTCGATGTGGTGGCGGGTGCCGCGCACCCTCACACCATCGATACGCAGATGCGCCTTGTGCTTGTCGTCGTCCAGGAGCGCGACCGGGAAGAACCCGCTCTGCGCGTCGCGCATCATGGAGCGCAGCAGTCGCCGGCCAGCGTCGCCGGCGCCGAACACGATGACGCGCCGTTCGTGGGCTTGTGAGGCAACGCGACGACTACGCCAGCTGCGGATCAGGAAGCGCACCGCGAACATCCCGACAAGGGCGAAGGCTCCGCCGACGACCGGCAGGCTGCGGGGGACCACCAGGGGTTTGACCACAAGGGCAAAGACCATCAGACCGGCGCTGGTAACGAGGACAGTGCGGCCGATGTCGAGGGTCTCCTCGAACGAACCCCGCTGATGACCGACCCGGTACGGGCCGATGAAGACGACGACAATGAGGTGCCCTATCACGGCGGTGACTGCGAAAGAGAGAGTGCTGACCACCAGGTCGGCGGGGGCTTTGAAGTCAAAACGCAGCCAGGTGGCGCCGAAGACTGCGGCGAACCAGATCGCGGCATCGAACAACAGCCACACCCACCGATGAAGCCGATCACGTCGCACAGCCGCGCGTGTCGTCATGTGGCCCCTCACAATTTCAGTATGCGACGGACGTCGGTCCCCCTGTTCCGCACCAGCCTATCCGGTTGTCTGCGTATTCTTACGCCGGGCCGCGCCGATACCGCCGGTGGACCCATCGCACAGTACCCTTGCCTGTGGCGGGGATACTGACATTGCTTGGCGAAGGAAAGAAGCACTCTGTGGAGCTCAAGGACTACATCCGCGTCATCCGGAAGCGGTGGCGGGTCATCGTGTCTGTGATGCTTGTCATCCTGGCCGCGGCCGCTCTGGCGACCGCTATGAGCCCCAAGGTCTACCAGGCGCAGACCCGGCTCTTCGTGTCGACGTCCGGTGGCGGTGACAGCGGGGCACTCCTTCAGGGCAGCAGCTTCACCCAGCAGCGCGTCAAGTCCTACGCCGACGTCATCACCACCCCGAGTGTCCTCGACCCGGTGATCCAGCAGCTCCACCTCGGCACGACCGCCGCCAAGCTCGAGAGCCAGATCACCGCCACGGTCCCGCTCGACACCGTCCTGATCGAGGTGGCCGTCACCAACGCCGACCCGCGGGTGGCTGCTCAGGTCGCCGACGCTGTCGGCAAGCAGTTCACCATCACCGTTGCAGAGCTTGAGAGCGTCTCGGGCAACGCGTCCAGCCCGGTCAAGGTGACCGTGGTGAGCAACCCGACCGTCCCCACCGTGCCGATCAGCCCCAAGCCGACCCGCAACCTGGCCCTCGGCCTGGTGCTCGGCCTGCTGGTGGGCCTGGCCCTGGCCCTGGTCCGGGATCTGCTGGACACCACGATCAAGGTCGAGAGGGACGTCCAAGACCTGACCAACGTCACGGTCATCGGAGGCATCGGCCTCGATCCGGATGCCGTCAAGCGTCCGCTGATCGTCCAGGCAGACCCACACAGCCCCCGTGCCGAAGCGTTTCGCACGTTGCGGACGAACCTTCAGTTCGTCGACGCTGCCAACCACCCCCGCTCCATCGTGTTCACCTCGTCAATCCCCGGTGAAGGCAAGACCACGACCACGGCGAACCTCGCGATCACCATGGCCGCGAGCGGCGTTCGCGTCTGTGTGATCGAGGGAGATCTGCGGCGCCCGCGCCTGCTCGAGTACATGGGCCTGGACGGCACGGTCGGCCTCACGAATGTCCTGATCGGCCAGGCAGACCTCGCCGACGTCCTGCAGCAGTTCACCGACACCAATGTCTACGTCATTGGCTGCGGTTCGGTTCCGCCCAACCCCAGCGAGCTGCTCGGTTCGACGGCGATGATCGAGACCCTGCGTCAACTGGAGTCCCGTTTCGACGTTGTGATCATTGACGCTCCCCCGCTGCTGCCCGTGACCGACGCCGCGGTGCTGAGCACCATCACCGGAGGAACCGTCGTGGTGGTCGGCTCAGGGCAGGTCAATCGCGACCAGCTGGCCACCGCGCTGCGGTCCCTGGATGCTGTCAAGGGGCGAGTCCTTGGGCTGGTCTTCAACAAGCTGCCGACCAAGGGGGCCGACGCCTACTCCTACTACCGCGCCGGCTATACCCCTGAGTCGCCACGCCAACGCGCCAAGGAACGCGAGCGGGCCACTACCTGACATGCCGGAAGAGCTGACAACAGCTGGGTCCGCGGGCGCAGCCAGGCAGCATCGAACCCGCAAGGTCGTGGTGAGCGTCGTCGCCGCGCTGCTGGTGCTCGCGGTCGGAGCTGGTGCGGCGTACCTGGCGCTGCTGAACCACACGGTAACGGCCAACGTCAAGCACGAGGCGCTGCTGCCGAGACCCGGCGTCACTCTCGCCCCTGGCGAGACCGTGCCCGACAAAGCCCCCTCGGCCAAGGACGCCGAGAACATCCTGCTGATCGGTTCGGACAGTCGCGGCAAGGTAGCCAACGGACGCTCCGACGTCATCGTCCTGATGCACATCAGCAGTGACCGCAAGAGCGTCTATCTCGTGCACTTTCCCCGCGACATGTATGTGGACGTGCCCGGGCACGGCAAGGACAAGATCAACGCCGCCTATGCGTATGGCGGGTCGCAGCTGCTCGTCCGTACGTTGCAGAAGCTGGTCGACGTTCCCCTCGACCACGTGGCCGTCATCGGTTTTGACGGGTTCAAGGCCATGACCGACGCGATGGGTGGGGTCGACGTCTATGCCGAGGAGGTCAGCACCGAGCCCGGCACTGGCAGTGTGCACGTGGGCCTGAACCACCTCGACGGCACGGCCGCGCTGGCGTTCGTGCGCGAGCGGCACCAGCTCAGCGAGGGTGACATCTCCCGAGGGCGTCGCCAGCAGGCGTTCATCAAGGCGTTGATGCTCAAGGCGCTGAGCAAGCAGACCCTGGGCAACCCGGTCAGCTTCGCCCAGTTCGTGGACGCGGGCACCCGCAACCTCGCCGTGGACAACGCGTTCTCCATCAGCGACATGCGCTCGCAGGCACTGGGGATGAGGAGTCTGCGCAGCAAGGACATCGTGTTCATCACCGCGCCCATCACCGGCTTCGGCACGAGTCCCATCGGTGCCTCGATCGACATCGTGGACGAGACCCAGATGGCCCAGCTGTCGTTCGCCCTCAGGAACGACGACATGAGCGCCATCTCGCTGGGTCGACAAGTTCCTTAGGCTCAGGTCCCTTGCGGCCTGAGCGGCAGATCCCCTAGGGCCGGCTCCAGGTGACGAGCCCGTCGGTCGAACGCATCGTCTGGTCGCCGATCGCCACCCAACCGCCACCGTCGACCAGTGAAAGCGAAATCTGGCCTGGACCCTTGGGCACCGCCGTCGCAATGCATGCAGTCGCGTCCTTCTGATCGACACGTTGAACCTGAACTCCGGCGCAGCTTCGGGGGTTCAGGCGTGCGACGTAGGTCTGGTCAGGATTGGCCGGCAGGACAGCCAGGGCCACTGCTCCGGTGACCTTGCCCGAGTCGGTCCAGGACGAACCGCTGTCCGAGGTCGAGCGGGTGGTCCCGTCCGCACACAGAACGCGAGCCGTGCCGGTCGAGATGACGGCCAGGTCAAGGACCGCACGAGCGCCGCAGGGCCGCGAGGTGGATGAGCCCGGGGCCGCCACGACCTTGGTGTCCTTGGGGTCGCGGAACCACGCATTTCCCACGTCAGCGAGCGATCCCCAGGTGCCGCCGCCGTCAGCGGTGCTCTGGAGCTCAGTCGCGCAGCTTGAACCGGCACCGACGATGAACGCGTTCTGGTCGTCAGTGGGGCGCACCCGCACGATCATTCGCAGGGGGGCCTTTGCGTCGGACCATGTCTTGCCGCCATCGATGGTGGTGGCAAGGGTCGCGCCTCCGGCGGAGCACGAACCTGCATGGACGCGCCAGGCGCGCTGGTTGTCGACGGCAACCAGCATGGTCTGAAGCGGGGCCGCCAGAGACTTGGCTGCGGTCGCGCTAGCGGTCGCGGTAGGTGTCGCAGTCGTGGACGGGGTATCCGAAGGCGTGGGCGAAGGGCTCACGGCAACGCCCGTCGACGCGAGAGCTGGGCTCACCGGGCTGGTGTCGATGCCGCTCGTGTGGTTGGACCGCAGCGCCACCCCGACCAGAACGACGTTGAGAGCCACCAGCCCCACCAGACCCACGGTGGCAAGGCGCGACGAGACGTTCTCAGGGCCCATCTCAGCCGGCCAAGGCACGGACGACTGCAGGCAATGACCTGACTATCTGTTCTGCCATGGTGATGTACACCTCGTCTTCGCGTCGGAACGGGTCCACGATATCGGCCTGAGCCCGCTCGAGCGGGGGGTTGAGTCCACGACGCGCTGCAGCCTGGTGGGTGAGCTCGCGGACCCACGCACGCGGATCCGCCGGGGTGACATCGGGGCTGAGCCCGTCGACGCCTTGAACGAGGTCGGCAAAGTCGCAGAGAGTGAACACCTGACGCATGGCCTTGGGATACATCGTTGCCACCTTGCCGCGGTGCTCGCGGGTAGCAGTGAGTACCAGATCGGATTCGGCGATGAGCGCCGGGGTGAGATCTCGCGCCGTGAATCCCGCGGGGTCGCCGCCGTGCGCCAGGAGCTGTGCAGCAGCCCGCTCGTCCATGGCCGATCCGGTGAGGGCACCCGTGCCTGCGCTGTGCACCAAGATGCGCGGGCCGGAACCTGGACGGCGCTCGTCCAGCTGTCGCTGGAGGAGTCGCTCGATGAAGGGTGAACGGCAGATGTTGCCGGTGCACACGATCAGGATTCGTGCCTCGTCGCCCATCACTGAGATCCGGTCGGCCGGTCGCGAGCAGCAGGGATGACTGAGGCTTTCACGCGCCTGATCCTAGTCGTTGCAGGACCGCTCCCGAAGCCAATGGATCGCCGAGGTCGGTTGCGGGTCGCGCCGTCGGCCTCACGTAGACTCCGGCTCGTGCTGAACACGTCCGAGACGCTCCAAACGCCACCACTGACGCAGCGCAGTCTCCGGAAGAGACGGCTACTGCGCATCGCCGCGAGCATCGTTGCTTTCCTTGCGCTGGTGACTGTCGGCGGCGCAGCCGCCTACCTGACGTTCCTGAACCACACCGTCACCTCCAACGTGAAGCACGAAGCGCTGCTCCCGACACCTGCGCCCGGCGAGTCAGCTCCGACCAAACCGGCCACGGCCAAGGACTCGCAGAACTTCCTGGTCATCGGCTCGGACAGCCGTGCGGTTTCAGCCAGCAGCGGCCGGTCGGACGTCATCGTCCTGGTCCACATCAACAGCGACCGCTCCCGGGTCGATCTCGTGCACTTCCCGCGGGACCTCTACGTCAGCGTCCCAGGCCAGGGCAAGGACAAGATCAACGCCGCCTTTGCCTACGGAGGTGCCCCGCTCCTGGTTCGCACGCTGCAGGGTCTTGTCAACGTGCCGATCGACCACGTCGCCATCATCGGTTTCGAGGGATTCAAGGCGATGACCGACGCGGTCGGCGGCGTCGACGTCTTTGCCGAGGAGTCGTCAACCGCGCCGACCGGCAACATCGTCAAGGGCTTCAACCACCTGAACGGCGATCAGGCATTGGCCTTCGTCCGTGAGCGGCACCAGCTCAGCGAGGGTGATATCTCGCGTGGCAAGCGGCAGCAGGCCTTCATCAAGGCTCTGATGCTCAAGGGGCTGAGCAAGGACGTGCTGCTGAACCCGATCAACCTGGCCAGCTTCGCGGACGCGGCGACGAAGAACCTGACAGTGGATGACGGGTTCTCGATGGGCGACATGCGCTCGGAGGCACTTCAGATGCGCAACCTCCGTGGCGGCGACATCTACTTCACGACGGCGCCATTCACGGGTTTCGGCACCAGCCCGATCGGCGGGTCAATCGACATTCTGGACACGGTGAAGATCCAGCAGCTGGCCGACGCGCTGCAACATGACGACATGGCCTCGTACACGACTGCGAAGTCGAACTAGGACCTTCGTCCTCTCCCCCGCCGGGATCCTTTGCGCGACAATGGATACGGCAGAGGAGGTGGACAACGATGCCGATGTTTCGTCATGGGACCGACGTCACAACGTTCGCGGTGGGACTGCTGTTGCTGGCCTCCGCTTGTACCTCCTCACCAGAGAAGCCAAACCCCAGTCTGACCTCGGGCACAACGTCGTCATCCAGCACCACGAACCCGCCGACATCGATACCGGCCACAGCCACAGCCACAGCCACAGCCACAGCCACAGCCACAGCCACAAGCTCACCGGGGCCGACCACGGCCAAACCGACCACTCCGAGGCCGACGGCCCGCACCACCACGCCAGCCCCGATCACTCCTGGGCCGACGACGACGGCTCCCACGACGTCGATCCCTGCCTCCCTCGTGGGTCGCGTAGTGAGCCGCATCCCGACCAGCCGGAAGGTCGTTGCGCTGACGTTCGATGCCGGCGCGAATGGTGACGGGGTGGACTCGATCCTGGCGACTATCGCGCGGGAGAAGGTGGCGGCGACCTTCTACCTCACCGGGAACTTCGTCAACAGCTTCCCAACGCTGGCAGTCCGGATGTCCGCCGCAGGCCGGCTCGGCAACCACACCACGAGCCACCCGAACCTGCCCACGCTGACCGAGGCTCAGGTGCGGGCCGAGGTCAC
>JABBOX010000252.1 GCA_012927555.1 Phycicoccus sp. | reverse complement strand
CCGTGTGGGTCGTCTTCCCCTCACACGTCGGGATGCCGCACCTGCCTGAGACGATTGCGAGCGTGCTCGCCCAGACCCGGCAGGCGGACGAGATCGTCGTGATCGAGAACGGCTCGACTGACGGCACAGCCGAGTGGCTGGCAGTGCACGCCCCCGCAAATGTCCGGGTTGTCGTGCAGCCGGAGCTGATCGGTGCCGCCGAGAACTGGACGACGGCCGCGCGCTGCGCCACCGGCGACCTGGTCAAGTTGTTGTGCGCCGATGACTTGCTCGAACCGACAGCCCTCGAGGCACAGGCCGCCGCTCTCGAGTCCCACCCGGGCGCCGTGCTCGCCGCGTCGCAGCGTCGCATCATCGACGACTGGGGGGTGACGGTGGCGCGCAACCGCGGTCTCGGTTCACTTGCGGGTCAGGTCGCAGGCCGTGACGTGAACCGCGCCTGCGCCCTGCGGGGCCAAAACCTGCTTGGGGAGCCCTGCAGCGTCTTGTTCCGACGGTCGGCGCTCGAGCGTCACCTCCCGTGGGACGACAGCATCCCGTACGCCATCGACCTCGACATGTACTCTCGGGTGCTCGGTGACGGCTCAGCGATCCTGGTCCGCGAAAGCCTCGCCCGGTTCCGGATTACCTCCGGCTCGTGGTCCGCGCGCCTCAGCAATGTGCAGCGCGACCAGTTCGAGGCGTGGCGCGACCGAGCCCTCGCCGCGGATCTCGTCGCCCTGACGCCCGCGGAGCTCCGGCGCTCACATATGATGGCGCGCGCACAGGACACACTGCGCAAGTGCGCTTACCGGCTCACCGCGATCCGGGTGCGCCGTCGGTTGCGCAGCGCGTGAGCGGCCTCAAGCCCACCGCAGACAGCCACGTCGCGCCGCCGCCCCCGCCGTGGGCGAACGGCGAGGACGGCCTGCTGGTCCGGCTCGTCAAGGACCGACGAATCGCCTTCATGATCGTCGGCGGCATCAACACGGCGGTTGGGCTCGCGTGGTTCGCGCTGTTCGACTCACTCATCAGTCCTGTCTGGGGCTACATGGCGACGCTCGGCGTGTCCCACATCGCATCGGTTCTCTGCGCATTCGTGCTCTATCGCCGATTCGTGTTCCGCGTCCACGGGCACGCGCTGCTCGATCTCGGACGCTTCGAGGTCGTCAACCTCGCATCATTGGGCATCAACGCGCTCGCACTGCCCGCCCTGGTTGAGGGTTTCGGTCTTGCGCCGCTGGTCGCGCAGGTTGCGATCACCGGCATTACGGCGCTCGTCAGTTACATTGGGCACCGCGACTTCTCATTCCGTCGTCGTCGGTCGAAATCGGCGCCGTGACGCGCCACGCGCGTCAGCTTGAGCGCGGCTCAAGCATGCGCATCTGGATCTCGGCAACCGTAGCGCCGATCCCTGCGGGTATGCTGGTGAGCACGCGTCGGTCGAGTTCCGGCCACACTACCGAGCGCAACCGGAGGTCCCTGGCCTGCACCTTGGCGAATGGTGACGACGCCACGAGGACTCGAGGCGCTCGCCGGAAAACGCGCCGCGACTCCATGAGCAACGAGCCGATGCTCACCGAGCGCTGCGAGGCGAAAATCTTCGTCACCATCAGACCGTCCGCAGCCCCAGTTCGTGCGGCCTGCTCGCACGCAAGCCGCTCAATGCCATCGAGCACCATGTCGGCGCAGTCGGCGACGTAAAGGTAGTCCCGGAGCGTGTCGAGCGATACGTAGACCGAGGTCGGCTGCCCATTGACATGAGCGCGGCACAGTTGGGTGATGAGTCCCTGCGGCTTGCGGACGTCCTGGCCAGGACCGTAGACATTCGAGATGCGCCCGACAAGGATCGACACGCCTGCCGGCACGCAGATCTCCCGGAGCGCCTGCTCCGCGGCGAGCTTCGCCTCGCCGTATGGCGCGAGAGGGCGCGGCACGCTGGCCTCGGTGAACGGCGGGTCCTGCGAACCGGCGTAGACGGCGCCGGCGGACGACGCGTAAAAGATCATGCCTGGTCCGGTGTCGGCGCGCTTGGCTCGGTCTGCCACAGTCGTCAAGAAGCGTCGCAGCACGTCGACTTCGCGCTTAAGGTCGGTCGGCCTTGTGCTTGTCACCCCGACACCAGCACACCAGACAATGCTCCACGGGCCGCCGTCCACGACTGCGAGCAACCGATCGAGGCCGCCGACGAGGTCGCCGCCGGCCACGTCGTCCTCGGCCCAGCAGACGGTCTGGACGAGCAGCCGGCCGGGGGTCCGCCGATCGATCGCCGCGGATACCGAACGCCCGAGCAGTCCGCGGCTCCCGATCACCAGGGTCGCGCGAGGAGTTGTCATCGAGGCGACCGCCTCCGGCCCATTGGGCCGACTGCGGGGTCGCTCACGATCAGATACAGCGGCTTGCCCATCGCCATATTCACGGCGACTCCGACGTACTCGGCGATCACGCCCAGCGAGAAGAGTATCGCTCCGCTCGTGACCAAGAGCGTGACCATCATCGACGCCCAGCCGCGCACCTCGCCCGCACCACCCGCGAGCGAGAGCATCAGGAGCCACACAGCGCCGAGGACACCGAGGGTCGCGAAGACCACTCCGAGCACGCTTACTACACGCAGGCCGCGAGTCCCGCTCGAAATTACCATGCGCCAGAAGTGCGAGAGCAGCGACCTCGTGGAATAGCCGGACGCCCGCCCGCCCTCACACCGCAGTTCCACGGGACACGTGGCGTATGAGCTCGCGACCCACCCCAGCGCGACATCGAGATAGACGCCCGACCCGGCGTAGGCAGCCACGCTCCGACCCACCTCGCCGAGGATGAGGCGGTAGCTCTGGTACTGCGACGCTCCGGCACCGCCGGACAGTGCGGCAACGGTCAGTTTCGCGGCGCGTGACGCGGCGTTGCGCACCCGACCGTGCGGCGCCGGATTGGTGGGCTCGGCGTAAACGACAGGAACCCGCTCGCCCGTCGCAACGTCGATCATGGCCGAGATCGCGCCAGGGTCGTGCTGCCCGTCCTCATCCATCGTGACGATCCAGTCGCCGCCCGACGACGCCATACCGGCAAGCGTGGCCGCGTGCTGACCGAAGTTCCTGCTCAGGAAGATCGGGCGGACGCGATCGTGCTGTGCCACGAGCCTCCTGATGACCTCGGCAGACCCGTCCGGCCCGTTGTCCCAGACCAGCAAGACCTCGGAGATCTCGAGGCGATTGCCCCCGGCGGACACCCATGTGTCGGGCATCGCGAGCAGCTCACCGACAACAGCGTCGAGCGTCGTCTCACCCTGATACACAGGAATTACCACGGAGACACGGTGAAGCAAAGCCGCGTCCGATGCGACCTCGCCGAGCGTGGCCGGGGCCGACGACGGTGAATCCTTGGACTTGACTGTCACGGTCAATAATCCTATCTCTATGCTCAGGAGGTCCTGACAGGGCGTCATGAAACCCTGAGCGATCAGGTCGGTCAGCGTTACGTCAACCGATGAGACCGTGGTGCTCCGGCAGTCTCCTTGTCCATCCGAGTCTGGAAGCAGCGCCGCGACACCGAGCTTGGAGCGACCCTGCGGCAATGACACGGTGATCTGGCGCGGCGGCGGCCCGGGCATGTTCCAGCACGTCGGCGAGGCCGTCCGCCGAGACGTTGACGTGCCAGAGCTTGCGGCCCGCACGCACGCCCGTCGGCGGCGTCTCGTTCGTGGTCGACCTCGGGCTGTTCAACCTCCTGCGGTTCGGTCCCGGCGAGCTGCTGCTCCACAAGCCGCTGACCGCCAAGGTGCTGTCCGTCGCAGCCGCCACCCTCGTGTCGTGGGTCGGCAACCGGCACTGGACGTTCGCCGACCACCGGACGGCCCAGCGCGGCCGCGAACTGCTCCTGTACGCGGTCATCAACGTCCTCGGCGTCTTCATCGGCATCGCGGCGCTCGCGTTCTCGCACTACACCCTGAGCCTGCACACGCCGCTCGCGGACAACATCTCGACGGTCCTCGGCATCGCGCTCGGCACGATCGTCCGGTACGTCGGGTACAAGCGCTACGTGTTCATCACGCCATCGGCCAAACCGGTGCAGGCGGACGACGAGCGTGATGCCGACGCCGAGGTCGAAGCCGAGGTCGACGCCCTGGCCTGACCGGCTTGGCCTGACCGGCCCCGAGCAGGTGAACCGGCCCCCTTTCGTCGCCATCACCAGTCCGCGTCATCCGATCCTGTATCGTCGTCGAACGTATCTACTACGCAATCGGCGCTTGGACGACTTCTGACGATCCCGCTTCCTCACGCCGACACGAGAGCGGCACAGAACCTCGGGCGCTTTACGATGCTAGCGACATCCGACGGACCCTGGTATGCCACGGCCTGGCAAGTGGTGGCGAGCCGCTCGCGGCCGACTGACGAGCCGGTATGCTGGCCGATCTTGGACCCAGTGACAAGAGGAGATTTGTGAACAATGCACTCCAGGCTCGCCGTGCGAGCATTCTGGCGCAAGTGCGGGAGTATGCGGAGATATCGTTGGCTTCTCAAGAATTCGTCGCCGGCGAGTCAGCGGTCCCCGTCTCGGGCAAAGTGCTTGACGCCGACGACATGATCGCGCTTGTTGACTCGTCGCTCGACGGCTGGCTGACAGCGGGTCGCTTCACCACCGAGTTCCAGGACTCCCTTGCAGAATATGTGGGGATGCGTTCTTCGTCATTCGTTAACAGCGGCTCTTCTGCCAATCTCTGCGCCCTGTCGGCACTCACTAGCCCGAAGCTCGGCAAGCGGCGGCTACTCCCGGGCGATGAGGTAGTGACCGTGGCAGCGGGCTTCCCAACGACACTCAACCCCATTATCCAGAACGGCCTGAAGCCCGTCTTCGTCGATGTCGAGATCGGCACGTACGACGCCATCGGCGATCAGTTGCGCGAGGCCGTCGGACCGCGGACGCGGGCGATCATGATGGCGCACACGCTCGGGAATCCTTTCGACCTGGACCTGGTGCAGCAGCTCTGCAAGGAAAACGGCCTCTGGCTGGTCGAGGACTCCTGCGACGCTCTCGGCTCGACGTACCGCGGGCAGCGGACGGGCAGCTTCGGTGACACTGCGACGGTCTCGTTCTACCCGGCGCACCACATCACTACCGGTGAAGGCGGTGCGGTGTTCTCGAAGTCCCCGCTCGTGACGCGACAGGTCGAGTCCTTCCGAGACTGGGGCCGCGACTGCTATTGCGAAACGGGCAAGGACAACACCTGCGGCAAGCGATTCGAGTGGCAGCTGGGAGAACTCCCGCTGGGGTATGACCACAAATACACCTACAGCCACATCGGCTACAACCTCAAGGGCACTGATATGCAGGCGGCCCTCGGGCTGAGTCAGCTGAAGAAGTTGGACTTCTTCGTCAAGCGCCGCAAGGAGAACTTCAACTACCTCTTTAGGCGGCTCGATGGCGTCGAAGGGCTGATCCTCCCTCGCGCGACACCGCACTCAGACCCGGCGTGGTTCGGTTTCCCGATCACGCTCCCGCCGGACCTCGCGGTCGATCGCGAGGAGCTGATGCGATTCCTCGAGAGCCGCAAGGTGGGCACGCGCCTAATCTTCGCGGGCAATCTCCTGCGTCAGCCCGCCTATCGCGACATCGACCGCCGGGTCGTGGGTGATCTGCGGAACTCCGACATCGTGATGAACCGCTCGTTCTGGTTGGGCGTCTACCCGGGGCTCACCGAGAGCATGCTGGACTACGCGGCAGACTCGCTGATCGACTTCGTCCAGGGAAGGCGCGGCGGGCGCTGACATGCACGTCCTGGTCACCGGGCACACCGGCTTCAAGGGCGCGTGGCTCGTCCTCATGCTTCTCGAGCGCGGGTACTCGGTTTCCGGGCTTGCGCTCGATCCGGTTCCGGGCGCTCTCTATGACCGCGCCAGACTGTCTGATCTCCTGGTCCACGATCTGCGGGTCGACATCCGCGACGCGAGCGCGACGCGAGCCGCAGTCGCAGACGTGCGACCGGACGTCGTGATCCACCTGGCCGCTCAACCTCTCGTGCGCGAGTCGTACCGTGATCCACGCGCGACTTACGAGACGAACACGATGGGGACCCTGAACGTCCTCGAGGCTGTCGACGGTGCACCAGGCGTCCGGGCTCAGCTCATCATCACGACCGACAAGGTCTATCGGAACGTCAACCAGATATGGGGCTATCGGGAGTCCGATGCGCTGGGTGGCGTCGACCCATACTCGGCGTCCAAGGCCGCCGCCGACCTCGTCACGCAGTCGTGGATGGCTACGTCTATCACCCAGGTCCCGACGGCGATCGCAAGGGCTGGGAACGTCATCGGCGGCGGCGACGTGTGCGCCGATCGATTGATGGTGGACCTCGTCACCGGGTTCTCGTGTGGTCGCTCGGTGTCGCTGCGTTATCCCCAGGCGGTACGTCCCTGGCAGCACGTCCTGGACTGCCTCAACGGCTACCTCGATCTCACGGACGCTCTCTTGCGGGGGGATGCATCCGGCGAGGCGTTCAACTTCGGTCCGGACGCCGCGTCCTTCGTGCCGGTCGTCGCGGTGGCCCAAGCCGTCGCGACACTGTGGGGCGGTGGCGCGGCGGTGTCCGTCGACGCTGGTGACCACCCGCCCGAGGCAAATCTTCTCGCTCTCGATTCCCGCAAGGCGGAGCTGACGCTCGGGTGGCGGAGTCGGTTGGGGTTCGACGATTCCCTGCGCTGGACGGTCGCGTGGGAAAAGCGAGTCCGTGCGGACGAAGACCCGCGGGCGGTGACCCTCGCCCAGATCCGAGAGTTTGCCACCCTGGGGCGGGAAGACACTCGATGAACGTCCGTCCGGCCACCGAACGAGCGACCTCCGACCTCACAATCGTCGGTGCCGGCCCGGCTGGCCTGTTTGCTGCGTACTACGCAGGTTTCCGAGGTCTATCGGTGACTCTGGTCGACGCCCAGAGTCACGTGGGCGGACAGATCTCCGCGCTCTATCCGGCCAAGAACATCCACGATGTAGCGGGCTTTCCGAACGTGAGCGGAGCCGAGCTGGTTCGCCGCCTGCTCGATCAGGCCAGCGTGTACGGTCCGCAGATCGTCCTGGGTCGGCAGGTGGTCGATCTCGCCCACGACGAGCCCGGCTCAGATCTGGCTGTGACGCTGGACGACGGCACGACGATCCCGAGCCACGCGGTCATCCTCGCGACGGGTGTGGGCGGGATTCGAGTCCGGACACTCCCGGTCGGTGACGAGTGGCGCGGCCGCGGGGTTGCCTATCTCGTGCCAGACCCGGAAGCTCACCGTGATGAGGACGTGGTGATCGTCGGAGGTGGCGACAGCGCGCTCGACTGGGCCCTCCAGCTCCAGCCGATCGCTCGGGCCGTGACAGTCATTCACCGACGTCGGACGTTTCGCGCTCATGCCGCGTCACTCTCCCGTGCAGCGGACGTCGGCATCGAACTGCTCACCGAGTGTGAAGTGGGTGCAGTCCGGGGAGACAAGCGCGTCACCTCAGTCCTGATCCGAAATGCGTCAGGCTCCCGCCGCGAGATCCCCGCTGACACTGTTGTCGGAGCGCTCGGTATGATCTCCGCACCGTCGCCGTTCGCGGCATGGGGCATCGAGGTCCAAGATCGACACCTCCCGGTCGACTCGACAATGTCGACAAACGTGTCTGGTGTCTTCGCGATCGGCGACGTGTCGACCTACCGGGGGAAGATCGCGCTGATCGCCACCGGTTTCGGCGAAGCCGCGACCGCAGTCAACAACGTGGCGGTTCGGATCTCCCCGTGCGAGCCACTGGCTCCGGGGCACTCGACCGATGAGGCCGTGGCACCGCTCGAGAGCGCTCGCAGGGGGGTGGTGACGGCATGACCTATGTCATCGGAAAGGAGTGCATCGACGCGCTGGACCGGTCGTGCATCGACGTCTGCCCGGTCGACTGCATCTATGAAGGCGCTCGCAAGAGCTACATCAACCCAGTCGAGTGCATCGACTGTGGCGCGTGCGAGCTTGCCTGCCCGGAGGTGGCGATCTTCCCCGCACGGAAAGCCCGCACCGACGAGCAGCGAAAGTTCTTGGCAGACAACGCCAGCTTCTTCTCCCTGCCGTTGCCGGGAAAGACCGAGCCATTGGGATCTCCAGGCGGAGGCGAACGGATCAGCCCGGTCGGCACTGACACGCCCTTCATCGGCGGATGGCCGAAGCGGTAGATGCGAATCTGGCCTGAGACGAAGATCTGGCCTGACTCGTGCCAATCTGGCTCTTCGCGGTTAGCCGGGCAGGGTGGTGTTCTTGGCTGTCTGCCGCCGGTATTGGCGGGTGCAGGCCCAATGGCGTTAACTTACGGCCGACGGGGGTAGGGACCAGAAGGTGACCTTCGTTCTGGGTCGTTTGGCTGGGCGGTCGGCGGGTTTCTTGGTGGGGAATCGGCCGCCTGGGCGTTTCTGGGTGCGGACGTAGGACCGTGGTGGGCGCACGGGCACGAGGTGGCGGGCGTAGGTGATCTCGGCGGTGAGATCGTCCTGGAGGTCGTCGAGTTCAGCGGGGGGGAAAGGCCGCGGCGTGGGTGACGCGGGCGGCGATGGCGTTCTTGGCGCAGGTGAAGGAGATGCGGTCGGGGTCCAGGCCGGCCTGGTCGGCGCTGTTGTAGATCAGGGTGCGGATTGCCTGGTAGACGCACAGCAGGGCGTAGAGCTCCTGGCGGATCATGTCGGGGGACTTCGAGCGGAGCACTACCGCGGGACCGCCGCGGATGCCGGTCTCGAGCTCGCCGAATGCGGTCTCGATCTCCCAGCGCTGGGTGTAGGCCTGCGCGGCTTGGACGGCGGTGAGCTCGGTGGGGTCGATCAGGTCGGTGAGCAGGGCGAACACCTCCGATGGGTCCTGGTCGTCGTGGGTGCTCACGGAGTACTCGATGACACGCACGGTGATCCCGGGCAGGTCCGCGCCCCGCTTGCCCTGGCGGCGCAACCGGCCCGAGACGGCCGGGTCGGCGATGCGGGATATGTAGGTCCCGTCCGCCAGCACGCTCAGCACGGGCAGGTCGATGTCGGCCTTGGCCCGCAGCAACGCGTGGGCACCCGTGGCGAGCGTTTCGCTCAGTGTCTTGTGAGATAAGAAGCCGCGGTCCGCCACGACGAGCATCCCATTACCCAGAAGACCCATGAGCTCGGCGACCAGGGTCTGCTCACCGGTGGTGACCCCCGCGCACCTCGCGCCCATCAACGCCCTGGACCCACACTCAGCCAACGCGACCACCCGCACCTGCGGGAACGCCCCCGGCCCGATCCCGCCACGAGGGCGACCGAACTCGGCGCGGTTCGCGGGCGAGTCCGGCACATCCACGGTCAGCCCGTCCACTGCCACCAAACGCAGCCCCGCCACATACGCCCATCCGTCGTCCCGTCCGGCCAGCGGACCCGCGACCCGCTCCAGGAGGTCAGCCATCACCTGCCAACCCAGGCGGGCCCGGGCCTTGGAGATCGCCGCCGGCGACGGAGACATCCCCACGGCCACCCGCGCCCGGAACGACTTCGCCCAGTCCAACCCACCGACCAGCTTGACCCACACCTGGGAGTAGCTGGACTGGAAGAACACGATCATCGCGAGCGTGTAATACACGACCAGGCGCGCAGGGAGCACCCGGATCCGCTGCTCAACCACCCCGGCGCCAGCCACCACCTCATCAACCAGGCCCGGCGGGAACACCCTCGTCAGCACCCCCACCGCCACCCGCCCGGGCAATCGGTCCTCATCGAGCCCTGCGACCTGCTGCCCCACTCGCGCCATGACCCAACCGTAACACCCACCCAACTTAAGTTAACGCCATTGGGTGCAGGCCCAGCGTATGCGTCGGCGCTGGTTGGCCGGGTTGCGGAACCCGAAGGCGTTGCGGCCCTCGTGTTTGGCGAGGCGGTTGTAGCCCTCGGATCGGGCGTTGGAGTAGTCCGTGATGATCGCGGCCTCGATCGCGGGCCACCACGCCTCGACGGTGGCCGCCAGGCGGTGGACCTCGGGTGCGGTTGAGGCGGCGGCACGGTTGTAGAACGTAAACAGCCGGTTGCGGATCTGTGCCCGGTCGGGGTTCGTGCCGGACAGCGCGAGCAGGGCGCGGAGGTCTTCCTTGACGACGTAGGCGCCCAGGATCTCGATGCCCGCGTCACCGGTGTCGACGAGTACGTTCCACATCGTCGTGAACGTCTGCGGCCGGAGCTTCTCGTGGGCGGTGAGCAGGCGGCGCCGGACCTGCCAGGCCGGGTCGACCTTGCGGCCCCGGCGACCCTGCTCCTCGCGCACGACCCGTTGACGCACCGCGGTGAGCATCCCGTTGGCGAGGTGGATGACGTGAAATCTGTCGGCCACGAGCACAGCCTTGGGCAGGCCGTCGCGCACGGCCTTGGCGTAGGACGCGGACAGGTCCGTGGTCACGTGCGTGATCTGCTCGCGCCACTGGGCGGGTTGGTCGGCGAGCCACGCCGTGACCACGGCGGCCGAGCGGCCCTCGACCTGGGCCAGGAGGCCGCCGGTGCCGGCGGAGTCGACGAACCCGGTGTGCCACCGGTCGTGGGCCAGCACCCACCTCCCCGTGTGCGGATCTGGCGTCCAGACGGGCTTGCCGCGGCGGGTCTCGTCGATCCCCAGGACCCGCACCACCGGTAGGGCTGCGGCCAACGGTGCGGCGACGTGGGCGATGAACGCGTCGTGGACGCTGGACCACCCCACGCCGTAGTGCGCGGCGACCTCGGCCACGCACCGGTGCTCCTCCGCCACCGCGTGCGCGAGCTCACCACGCAACCTCATCGAGCCCCTGGCCCGGGCAGGCACCGCGTCGACCTGTTCGGTGAACGACCCCCGCGTGCACAGTCGTTCCGCGCACCGCCAGCGCCGCTTGTGCCAGACCAGGCGCAGCGGCGCCGTTCCGTAGCCGATGTCCCGCGGGCGGCTGACCACCCGCCCCTTGTGCGAGGTCGACAACACCCCGCACGACGGACATGCTGACGCCGCCAGCTCGTCGGTCACCACGTGCACGACCCGGCCCCCGCCGGCGTCCACCAGGACCTCCCGGACCGCCAGACCGGCCAGATCCAACAACCGTGTCGCACCGACTTCGGGCACCTCGGACACCACAGGGACGTGCGTACGCTGGGACAAGCCCGTGACCTCGCTCTATGACCATGAACTGCTCGACACAGCCATGATCACCGAGGTCACGGGCCCACCACGTCAACCACTGGCCCGCCCACTGCCCGGCTAAGTTTGAAGAGCCGTCAAAGTAGTCATTGTCGTCCTCCGAACTCGACGCGACGGGGGCGGCACGCACCAGCCGAGGCGAGCGGACAAGACAGTGATGGGTGCCTGCAGGCACAGGCTCCTATGAAGTCACGACCCTCATCCGGTGAGTGCACGTGAGCCCCGCAGCGGACCGACCGACAGATCCCGTTGAAGACCCGAAGTCAGTCAGTGTTCGAGTCAGGACGGCCGCTGCGGAGCTCACCTACATCCTCACTGTCAGTGTTCACTCGGCGTCGACAGCAACAGTGGCCTCATGAATGTGTCGACTGTAGTTGCGCGAGTGCGTACGTCGGGGAGTTCCATCCCAGGGTCTTGCGGGGGCGATTGTTGAGTTCGTCCTGGACCTGCTGGAGCCGTTCTGCGGAGTGGATGGCGAGGTTCGTCCCCTTGGGGAAGTAGTCCCGCAAGAGGCCGTTGGTGTTCTCGTTCGTACCGCGCTGCCATGGGGAGTGCGGCTCGCAGAAGTAGACGCTCATCCCGGTCGCTGCGGTGATCTGCAGATGGCCGGCCATCTCCCGGCCCTGGTCCCACGTCAGCGAGCGGCGTAGTGCCGCGGGGAGTTTGTCCAGGACGTCAAGGACACCGTCGCGAGTTGCGTCCGCGGTGTGGCGCAACGGTAGATGAACCAGAAGCACGTACCGACTCGTGCGCTCGACGAGAGTGCCGATCGCTGAGCGGTTCGACGCTCCGATGATCAAGTCGCCCTCCCAATGCCCGGCCTCAGCCCGGTCAGCCACGCTCGCGGGGCGGTCCCCGATCATCTTCATATCCCGCATGGCGCCGGCCTGTCGGGCGTCTTGATGTCGATGGGTGCGGCGGCGGCGACGTCTGGTGCGCAGGCACGTGAACCTGTCCCGACCCAAGGTCGCGCCGGGGGCGTAGATCGCCTGGTAGATGCTCTCGTGGACCAGATGCCATGCGGGGTTGTCCGGGAACTCGAGCCGCAGCGTCTGGGCGATCTGCTCTGGGCTCCACCGCAGATCCTGCCAACCTTGGACCGTCTCGCGCAGGACTCGGTCACCGGCCAGACGTCGTTCCTTCGGCCGAGCGAGGCGCCCGACCGCCATCCGGTGCGCGGCGAACGGGCGGTACCGCCCGGACTGCGCGTCACGATTGCGGTGGACCTCCCGGCTGTTCGTCGATGCTGGGCGCCCCAGCTCGCGGCCGATGCCCCGCAGGCTCACTCCCGCCCGCACCCGGTCTCCGACAACGATCCGCTCGTCCTCGGACAAGTACCTCGCGGACAAGCCCGGTGCGGCGGTGGTCCTCACGGGTTGATAGTGCAGCTCGGACCCCGAGCTGCAGATGACCGTGCGCCCGAGTCGCCAACGTGTCCCAGTCCGCCGGTGGACGCCCACAACTCGGCACGCCTCGGCGTTGCTGACACCCCTGGCGATCAACCTGACGAATACCTCCCGTTGCGCCGTCAACGGCTCGGCCCCACGCTTGCGGCCCCGGCTACGAACAGATCCCATCGCGTCCTCCAACACCTCTGGGTGTTGCGACGTTCGCTGGAATCCGCCAGGTTCTTAGTGACCACACCCAGCCCCAACGGAAAGCAAAACAGCAGGTCAGCGACCTACCGGTCCACCAACGCCCCGACCAAGGCACCAGTCAGGCCAGGGGGCCGAGGCTGGTGACCACTTGGCCGCAACATCCACACGAAACCCACGCCAGGCTAGGGGACCTGGCCCGTGCAAGTCAGGTCTGGTTCTCAGTCGTCGAACGCCAAGCCATCCACCACGGGTCCTACACTTCGGTCAAAGACCTCAACGCCAAGATCCGCACCTCCATCGAAGACCGGAACGACCGCAACCAACCCTTCATCTCGACCAAAGCCGCCGACGACATCCTCCAGAAAGCCAACCGAAAGACAATTTCGGACACGCGGCACTGGCTCGGAGAAGCATCCGCAACACTATCTCTTTCGGAGCACCAGATTCGCCTGGCCGTCCAGTCCCGCGCTTCGACAGAATGACAGAATTTCTTGAAAAGACGAGGCGTGCGGCGAACCATTGCGCAGCAGAGCCACATCGAAACCCATTGCCGAGTACTGAGCCAGCACGGACGACGGCTTGATGCCTCGCCCATCGAGCGCTGCCGGCCAAAACTCCACAATCGCCACCAGTTGGGGATTTTCACGAATGATCCGCTGCATGCCCCGCAATACTTCAGACTCATACCCCTGGACATCAATCTTGACGACATCGACATCTCCGTGGATCACATCATCCATGCGAGTCATGGCTGCAACCATCTCCGTCGGAAGATCGCTGCCGGTCGTCACTCTCGTGTCACCGTAGTTGTGTTCGGCTGACGTCAGAGAAACAGTCCCATTCGATTCACCCAACGCTGCCGGCACCACGTCGACGGCCGGGCTCAGCCCCCACACGTTGAGCCGTAGCACGCTCACCAACTCGGGATGCGGTTCAAACGCATAGATCCGGCCCGGCTTACAGACAGCGGCAATCAATCGTGAAAAATAGCCAACGTTTGCGCCGACATCGACAAAGGTTGTGCCCGGTCGCACAAGTCGCCGCAGAAGTGCACCCTCTTCTGGCTCCCAAGATCCGTTCCGCTCGATGTACGGCAGAATAACACCGTCGTCCTTTCGAAGCCACAGCGGACCGCCGTCGGACTGCACCTGAATAAGCGGCGCTCCCAGATACGGCCCGGGCGGGCCTACTGACTTCGCCGGCTTGCGGTCCCGACTGCGCAGTGCGCGACCAAAAATATTCACGTCAACTCCGATCGTGATCAAGCACCCGTCAGACGCGGGTCGGGTAGAAGAAACGGTCGGCGGCAAGCCCGGACTCGGCCTGGAAACGAGCCGTTACAGCACCGCGATCATACAGATTCACCTCGTCGGGCTCACGCTCGAACATTGCGCGCAACACCTGTACGACATCATCGTCGGCCCCGATCTTCACCTCGTAGCTGAAGCCCAAGAACTCTGCATGAACTGAGCGAGACTGGTCAGGCGCCACCACGCACCTCACGACCGACGAGCCCATGCTTTTGCGTGGCAGCCACCCGACTTCGACGGAATAGCCGAACTGTCGACCTCCGTCCGTGATGATCCGGCGAGTGGCGTCGATATGAGCCTTCCCCAATATGCCCGAGGATGCGAAGGCCGCGACCTGGTCACGGAACTGTGGATACCGTAGGTCGATTATCGCTTCATTCGCTGGGACCGTCGTCGCATCGCCAACTATCAAGCCTGCATCGCGATTGCTGCCACCGCCCGCGTGATATACGAAAACACCCGGCGCAACCGTAATCCTGTACCCGAGAATCTTGCTTCGAAGACTCCAGTCTGTCTCCTCGCAGTACCCGCGACCAAAGACGGGGTCCATCAGGCCGACCTGACGAAGCGCCGCGGTGGGAATCAAAATGCAGAAAGAAATTCCCGCAGGAACATCCATGAGAGTCCCCGAGAAGTTGCCTCCGACTGTGGCGCTTACCCAATCCACAACACCCTGATCTGCAAGAAATGAATCCGGGAACGCATTTGGTATTGAGTACATCGACACGTTGTTCGACCATGCAGTGACGGATCCGACGTCCTTGGTTTCGCCCACGGTCAAGAACTCATCCAGTAGATTGGACGGGTACAAGACGTCGGAGTTGGAGATGACGACGAAGTCGTAATCTCCACGAAGCGCAGCCCTAAGCCCGAGGTTGACGTTGCGCGGGATCCCAAGATTCCGTGGCGATCGATAGTACCGGAAGCCGTACCCTTCGCAGAGGCTGCGCAGTTCCTCACTCCACCCGGGATCTGGACTGCAGTCGTCCAGGATGAGCACATCCAGGTCCACGGACGGACTTTCAAGTCGCGCAGCCGATTCCAGAGTGAGGGGAACAAAGGCCCGGCCATTGTAGACCGTGATACAAAACAGAATTCGCTTCTTCATCGCCGAATCAACCTTGCGCGGGCGTCCCCCAGCATCCGTGCCGTGCGATACGCGAGCGACGCTCGCATATCGTTGTCTTGCGCTCGGAGTACATCGGACTCAGCCCGTGCTTGAGCAAGTTCAAGGCGCGTGTCGCCGACTTCTGATCGAAGGCGGAGAAGCTCCGACGACAGAGCTGTCACGCGCGATGCGAGATCGACAACGCGTGCATTTGCGATCTCGAAGTCGATCAGAGCCTGCTCTAGGTTGAGCCGGTCGAAGTCCTCCGGAACGACGCCTTCGGCTTCGGCAACACTCATCTCGACAACCTCAGCTTCCTGTCCCACGACACACCTTTCTTCCACGTCTCGACAGAACTCTCATGATCGACGGATTGCAGTGGCGCCGAGCGTCCGGAGATAGACGTCAACGAGGCGGTCGGCATACCGCGCCCAGGTGAACTCGGCTCCAACCTTGAGAATCGCCTCGACCTGCCTCCGTGCCAGATCCGGACTCGCCGTCAGCTCGGCGATGGCATTCGCGAGGGCGGCGACGCTCCACTCCGCCGCCTGGACCGGTACGTCCGGAAGAAGTTCGGCCAGAGGTCCGAACTCAACGAATACCGTCGGAGTACCCAGCACCGCGGCCTCGAAAGGCACGAGTCCGAAGCCTTCGGCTGAGGTCGGGTAAAGGACCACCGCCGCGTGCTCCAGCAGCCAGTCGCGCTCGGCGGAAGTCACATCGGCGAGAGTCAGTGGCCATTCCCCCTTGGAAGCGACCAGGGCTTCTTCATTGCGCGTCGAACCAAGGGGAACGACCACCCCGGCCATGACGAGCCTGAGGGGATGCCCTCTACCGCGCAGCTCATGCCAGACGCGAATCGCTAAATCGCGATTCTTATGCGAGTAGGAAGCGCCCAAGACCAAGATGAAGTCCGCGGCCGTCGCGCCGTACTCGAGCATCTCGATCGGAGGCACGCTCGCCGCATTTCCCGGTGCGATGTGGTCGGTCCCGTTCTCGATCACATGCAGTGCGTCAGCAGATACTGCCAGGCGCGCCTGAGAGATCGAGTAGGCTGTGTCGTTCGAGATGGCGATAACGGCGTCGACCTCGCCCGCTGCATCGGTCACGCCCGATCGATAGTTCATCCAGTCGGCGTCACGGACATGGTAATTGCCATTGTCGTATGCGATCAGATCCTGGATCGTGAGAACGGTTCGGCGCGCTATAGCTCGCCAGCGCGCGAATGGGATGGACCCGTCCGGCTGAAACGGGCGATGAACAATGTCAACTCCCTGCACACCCTCGAAGAGCCCTCCCGCCTCGTCGCACACGCGAACGTCGGGGCTCAGGAGCACATCACGCGCATATGCGGGGACAAGCCCACCCGGCGTTCCCACGATAACCTCAGAGACCCCAGGATTCCTCACGATGGCATCAATCTGCGCGAGCACCGCGACCTGAGTTCCGGTCTCATACGGCCCGAGGCAACTTCCGTCAAAAAGAATCCGAAGCCCAAACACTGCCGCTCGCCTTAGAGCGATAGCGTCCGCGATCGGTGCCGTCTGCGAGTCCCGTTCAACATCGTACAAGGCCGGAAAGAAGTGGTGTCGATACCGTAGCCACTGACGTGCAGTAGGATCATTCAACGCGTCGCCGGACTCACCAGTCTGAAGCGGCTTGACGATAAAGGTGGATGCGTCAAGCACGTTCCTGAAACCGCGCTTGACCCCACGTAGAGCGACATCCAGGAGCGCGATCTCGTCGCTCGGACACAGTCCGTCGATGCCGCCCAGAGCCCGCAGCGCTGTTGAGGACAGGAGTATCCCGCCGCCGGCAGGAACTGGGATAGGGACAATGTGCTGCCCGTACTGCACTGAGCGAAGCGCTCGTGACATGCTTCGCTCGTCATGTCCGTTAGCGACGAGCGACGACGGAGAGTTTCGCTTCGGGAAGCTCAGGTAGTTCCCGTTGTTCGAGAAGTAGGAGACCGTACAGATGCGAATATCGTCCTCAAGCGCCCTCAGCGAGCGGCCAAAGGGCGCAGGGGGCAATATCACTGGTGCCGTCGCGACGAATCCGGCGCTCCACCGGCCTTCGACGAGATAGGCGCATGCCGCCGATAGAGTCCACTGCTCTACCCGGACCGGGAAGCCTTCGTAGATTCGACGGGCCAGGCCCGGGTCATCCGAAACGAGCAGAAGAGTCTCGACATGGGCAGCGACTAGTGACGTCACGGACGAGGCCCAACGCTCGGGGTCACCCCCGACGCACAGGATCGCCAGGACCTCGTCGGGCGGCGTGGCGAAGACTGGACCTGGGTCCTGGTGCATCGACTCTGTTGTCCCCCTGAACAGCTGGCGTCTGGTATCCCCTGCACGGGACTCTCGGAAAGTTCAAGGTTACCAGCGGACAGCGGCCGCTCGGACATCCGTCGCGGGTACGCCGGCGGATGGGGCCTTCACGTCAAGTGCCGGGTTGGTGCACGATGGGCTCTTCGCAGATCCGGTGGGAGGAGTGTGACGCGCCGAGTGAGGTGAGGTCCGCGATGAGTTGGGTCGAGGTGTCCCGCGTCCTGGCCTACTTCGACACCGACGGACTCTCCAACGGTGGCACTGAGGCGATCAACCTGATCATCGAGAAGACGCGGCGCCTGGCGCACGGATTCCGCACCTTGGCCCTCTACCAGCTGCGCATCCTTCTGGCCGCCTCCGGCACCCGACCGTGGCGGCTCAACCACTCACCGCTCGGAAGATCCCTCCAGCCAGGGGCCAGGGCACGGATTCGAGGGTCGTCCTGCCGCGCGGGCGCCGGTTCGGCACCCGCGTACCCAACAGGTCAGCCGTGCCCCGTGGCCACGCCGACAGAGACCGAGTCGATGCAGAAACCCGGGGCCGCGCTGGCAACCCTGACCGTGTCGATGGCCGTGCCCGACCGAACCGTCAAGACAAATGCTCCGCCTCCGGGGGCAGCGGTGAACGCCGGCGAGAGCCCCGATGTGTCCCCGAGGGCCCCTCGCCGCCCCGCGACGATCTGGACATCCCCCGTACCTTCTGCCTGGTAGGTGACCAGCAGCTGCCTCGGTGTCGTGCTCGCGTCGTCGACGAGGACGGTGATCGCCTCGCCACCGTCAGTGCACCGTCCGACGGGCCACTCCTGGCTCGCGTCGAAGGCGAACAGCCCAGGGATCCCATCGGGCCCCATCGCCCACGCGCCCTCGACACTCGTGCTGAACGCCACGTTGTCCACCAGCCTTGGCAGGGCTCTCGAGGCCATCGAGTACGGATACGTGAAGTCGAAAGCGAAGTTCGCGGGAAGGGGACCGTCCACCATAGTGACCGTCCGGTCAGTCGGCCATCTCGCCCTGAAGTCGTTCACCCAGCTCCGGGCAGCAGTCCCTGGGTTCGCATGGACGAAGTTCACTGCGGACGTTCCCCACGCAGCTCCCCCGAGAACCGTCGCGACCGCAATGATGACCAAAGTGCGGACCGAACCCGCTCCCCGCGAGCGGAGCGAGAGAGCCGTCCGCATCTCGCGCACGCGCACTAGTGAGATGGCGGTACCGACAATTAGGAAGACGATGCCTTCGATCTGGTACCGCATCAGCCGACCACCGTCGAGTCCGAAGAGGCCTGCGCGACCAATCGCGAGCGGGATCTGGCCGAGGAGGGTCACCAGCCACACGAAGAGCCACACAGCCTTCGTACGCGGTGCCCGCGCGATCGTCCAGGCGATGAAGCTGAAGACCGCAATGTTGGCGAAGACGGCCAGCGGAAGCACGAACCTCGACCACACAGGCTCCTGGAGGTCCAGGCCGAAGACCGAAGGGATCAGACCGAGGAACACCCCGCGCAGCACGAAGCCGACGAGCCTTCCCAGACCTGGCGTGACGCCCGATTCGGCGCGGTAGTCGCCTATGAGGTACGCAATGGACACCGCTGCGGAAACCACACCGACGGGAATCCACAGGGGCCAGCGCCCAAGCGCCCGCTTGACACGCTCCCTGAACGGCTGTCCCGCGTCCAAGACCAGGATTGTCCACGCCACCGCGTACACGGACCAGAGAAGCGACTTCTCGTAGAAGAGAACAGCGAGGGCGTACAAGAGTAAAGCACTGACGAGGTGGCGCGCACGACCCGTTGCATGCCATCTCGTCACAGAACCGAGGAAGGCGATGCAGGCGACGAGCGGCACCAAGTTCCCCAGCGCCGCGCCCCACCAGGCGACAAGAGTGAGCACAGCCAGGGAGAGCCCGAAACTGGCTCCCGCGAGCGCACACACCCTGCGTGAACCGAGGAGCGCGTCGAGCAGGCGAGTCATGGCGACCGAACCGGCGAGGAGCAGAAGCACCATCAAGGTTGCGGCGATAGGCCAGTTTAGTCCGACCGAGTTGTAGAAGACCGACATGAAGAGCGCACTGGCGGGCACGAGATGCCCGAAATAGGAACGAATCAGAAGCGCCGGCGTCAACGGGGTCTCCACGAAGAACGTCCCGAAGAGGAAATCGTCAGCAAAGAAGTACGAAGTCCGCACGCTGATCACTCCGGCGACCACGACCAATGCGGCGACGACGAGCAACTCCCATCGCGACGCGCGCCTACTTGTCAGGAACGTGACCACTATGTTCTCGCGCCCACGACGGGTCGGGCGGTGCGCGCCGATCGACGCCAGGTGACGACTGCTCGGAATCGCCACAGACCATCCTCCGCACCCGGGCGCTGGCCCCTGCTGGCTCCCTGGCCAGCAGTGGGGGCGACGATGCTCACCACGACCATCCCTCGCCTCGGCAATGCTACCCGGCGGCGAGGAGGTATCCGACCGTCGGCCGGTCCGCCCCAACGGAACCGCGGCACCTACGCCTGTCACCGCTTGGTACGGGCCCAGACTTGCGTCACACTGTCGCTCATGAGAGCCCGCGCCGTACGCACAGCACAGCCGAGGCCACCGGCCGCTCCACCGTGCCGTGTGGTTGGAGGGGTCCGTTGTGGCCGGTGTCGGCGGCGATGACCGACGCGCACCGCCCCGCTGACGAGCAAGCGACCGTCGCAGGGCGCCGTTGGCTCCCCGGCCTCGAGGCGCTCCGCGGGATTGCCGCCGCGACAGTAGTGGTCCACCACTCCTGGTCCCTGTCGACGATGCCTCGATTCCCGGGCTACTGGGTCATCGAGGGCTTCGGATCGCTCGGAGTGAATCTCTTCTTTCTGCTCTCCGGATATCTGCTCGCCGACACGTTCTGGCGCCCGAAGGAGCCCGGGAGGCTGCGAACGTACTGGATCCGGCGCATTTTCCGGATCGCGCCTGCGTACTACGTGACGGTGGGGCTCCTCTTTGTCTTCTTCGCTGAGCACGCGCTCTTGTTCAGCCGCCAGGGCGCTCGCCAGATCCTCGCGAATGCCACCTTCAGCCACTACCTCTTCCCGGGAACGTCCAGTTCTCTTAACGTGGACGGCGCACTCTGGACCATGACGGCGGAGTTTCTCCTGTACCTCGCGCTTCCCCTCATGGCTCTGCCATTTCTTCGCGCTCCGCGAACGGCGTTCGCGACGCTCGTCCTCCTCGGTCTCGGTTGGCGGCTCTTGGTCGCGCTCGGGGGCGACAGCCTGCGCGAGGTGTACTTCTCGGCGACCGGGCCGGGCGCGGGCATCGAGAGTCTCTACCTAGCACGTCAGTTCATAGGGCTGCTGCCGATCTTCGCTCTCGGGATCGGGCTGAAGTGGCTGCAGTTCTCAGGACACCTGCATGGGCTCCGTGACCACCTTCCGCACCGAATGAATCTTCTCGCGCTGGTTGCATCGCTGTCGCCCCCCGTCCTTCTCCTGTACTTCGTCGAGCGTGCGTCCAACTACGATCACTGGATCTGGTTCACAGGCTACGACTTCGTGATGTCTACGCTCCTCGTGCCAGCGATCGTGCTCGCGTCCCAACCTACGTGGATCCCCACGAAGCTCGCGCACCGGGCCGCCGTCTGGGTCGGCGACCGCAGTTACAGCCTCTACATCTGGCACTTCCCGATCGTTCTCAGCGTCTACGGGCGCGGACCGCTTGTCGCTCCGCCCGATGTCTCGTACATCTGGCTGCGCCTCGCGCTGATCGGCGTGCTCTCGCTCGTAGCCGCGCACCTCTCGTTCACCTTCATCGAGAAGCCGGGAATGGCCTACGGCAAGCGACTCGCCGCCATGCTCTCAGCGCGACGCAGTGACACCGCAAGCCCATCGGGCGGCAGCGTGGTGCCGGCGGCACGGGTTGTTTGATCTGCCCTTAATTTCTCGGACAGTGGGGTAAATTTGCTTATCGAGATAAAGGGATAGGGATATGGCTCGAAGCGAGAGGGCGGTGTCTAGGCGTGAAAGCAACGAGGAGTCGTTCGAAGGCTTCTCGTGGGGTGAGGAATCCCAGGCTCGCGCGGGGTCGTTCGTTGAGGTCTTCGGCGATGGCGGCGAGGTAGGGCTGGTGGTCGGTGATCGTGGTGCCCTTGGGCAGGTACTCGCGGATCAGCCCGTTGGTGTTCTCGTTGGTACCTCGTTCTCAGGGTGAGTGAGGGTGGGCGAAGAACACGGGCATCGAGGTCGCCAGGGTAACGGCGGCGTGCTTGGCCATCTCCGAACCCTCGCCCCAAGCCAGGGCCTTGCGCATCATCGCGGACAGCTCGTTCGCGTGTTCGGCGCGTCACCGTTCCCAGACCGATGCCGAAGTGGTCAGATGGGAACTCACTCGTCTTTCCTGGGGGCAATGATGGTCCGTCTTGCGTGTCGCGCTGTGCTCATTTCGGTCCTGGTGCTGCTCGGCGGCACTGCGCCGGCGTCCGCCAATGCCTCCAGTGCCTCCGACCCGCACGGCCTGACCGTCAAGGAGGTCGACCTCGCGGGAGTCCGTGCAGAGGCTCTTGCCGACCTCCCCGCATCTGCGCCGCTTCCCAACGAGGACAACGCTGTCGGCGCCCTGCAGGCGTCACAGGACACCGCACCGACTCCCGCACCATCGCCATCAGAGTCCACGATCCCCGTCCCCACCACTTCGGCATCAGCGATGCCTGAGCAGGCTCCGGCGCCACGCACCGAACAGCCTGCGCCCGACGTCCTGACCACCCAGATGAGCACCAGTCCATTCACGGTCTTCGGGGTCACCTGGGACCCGGGCCCCCAGGACGTCGTCATCCGCTATCGGGTGCGTGAGTCGGGCACCTGGAGCGACTGGCAGGCAACTGGCGCCTCGGATGCCGTCCCGGACGCCAACCGTGCAGAGGCCGCCGACGCGACGACCCGTGGCGGCACGGACCCGATCGTCGCCTCGCACGCAGACGGTGTCCAGATCTGGGCCCAGGCGTCGAGCGGCAAGGTCACTGGCGTCAAGGTCGTCCTGATCGACCCCGGCACGCGCCCCGCTGACACCGCTCCACCGGCCTTGACGATCGCCAACGCCAGCACCCGCAGCATGACCACGCGACAGGCTGCGGTCACGTCCGCCGTGTTGCGGCAGGCTTCAGCGACGATCCGAACTGTCGCGGCACCACCGCAGCCAGCGATCGTCAGCAGGGCGGGCTGGGGTGCAGACGAGTCGATGCGCACCTGTGAGCCGGACTTCTCGACCACCATGGTGTCGGCCGCGGTGCACCACACCGCGTCGGCCAACACCTACGCGCCCGAGGACGTCCCTGCGATCATCCGAGGCTTCTACGCCTACCACACGCGGCCCGAGGCCGACGGTGGCCGCGGCTGGTGCGACATCGGCTACAACTTCCTCGTCGACCGGTTCGGTCGGATCTTCGAGGGGCGCGCCGGTGGGATCACCAGCACCGTCGTCGGCGTCCACACCGGCGGGTTCAACAGCCGCACTATCGGGATCGCCGCAATCGGCGACTTCTCCACCGATCCCGTCCCTGCTGCCTTGACCGAGTCGCTCAGTCAGCTGATCGCATGGAAGTTCTCGATCCACCACATCGTGGCCGGGGCGACCGTGCAGATGGTGTCCGGAGGCGGCGCATCGAAGTATCCGGTCGGTACGGTCGTCGAGTTCCAGACGATCTACGCGCACCGTGACGCGCAGCTGACCGCCTGCCCGGGGCAGAGCCTGTACGACCTCCTGCCCGCAATCCGCGCTCGCGTAGCGGAGCTGTCGAACGAGTCCGTGACCTACTCCCCGGTGGGCTACATCGACTCCATCGCGGTCACGGCAAAGGGCATCCGCGTCGCCGGCTGGGCGTTCGACCCGGAGACGACCGCATCGATCCAGCTCGAGGTCACGATCGACGGCACAGCCTCCCAGCTGCTTGCCGATCAGGACCGAGCAGACGTCGGTGCGATGTTCCCGTCGATCGGTTCCCGGCACGGCTTCAGCGGCGCCGTGGCCGGCGGCGGTGGGCGTCACGT